>NZ_CALIBF010000193.1 GCF_938045465.1 uncultured Campylobacter sp. | reverse complement strand
CGCTGCAGTAGTAAATTGGCAGTGTCGCAGTAAATTTGGTGCGACACTGCGGCAAGATGGCACCGCAGCAGTAAAATCGGCACTATCGTGGCGGTAAGGTGGCGCTGCCGTAGCATATCAGCGAGGGCTCATAAAATTTTACGCGAAATTTTATACGAAATCCTGTATAAAATTCTATGATTTTAGCTTGAGATTAGTCTGCGGTTGGTCTTCAACCAGTCTGTAATCAGCTTGCAATCAGTCCGTAAAGTAGCTTTAAAATCGTGGCGGCAACGACGAACAGAAGCATCTTGCGCACGAATTTCACGTCGCATCGCATCACGAGGCTTGAGCCTGCGAAGCTGCCCGCGATCTGTCCGACCGCCATCACCGCTCCGACGAGCCATAAAATCTGCCCACCGATGATAAAAACGTCCAAAGAGACGATGTTTGAGGTGAAATTTAAAACCTTCGTGTGTGCGACCGCCTTTTTCATATAAAGCCCTAAAATTCCAACCAGCGCAAACGTCCAAAACGAGCCCGTACCCGGGCCGAAAAATCCGTCGTAAAAGCCCAAGACAATCCCGAAAATCGCGTAAAAGCTATTTTTTGACATCTTAGGTCTTGCGGGCGCTTCGCCAAGGTTTGGCGAAAAAATCATATAAAGCAAAAGCGCCAGCAGCAGGATCGGAATGAGGTAGTTTAGGAATTTCGCATCGATTAGAAGCAGGACATAAGCGCCGACGAGTCCGCCTACGAACGTAAAAATCACGCCGCGCAAGATCTCCGCTGCATCGACATAGCCCTTGCGGATGAAATTTAAAGCGGCGGTGAAGCTTCCGAAGCTGCCTTGAAATCTATTTGTGGCGATCGCTACATGCGGCGGAACGCCCACGGCAAGCAGCGCAGGCAGCGAAATCAACCCGCCGCCGCCCGCGATCGAGTCGATAAATCCGCCGAAAAACGCCGCCGCAAAAAGCACCGCAAACTGCCAAAGTTCAAGCTCCATTTTTGTCCTTCTTTCAAATTACACAGGCACGCGCTATGAACGCCTGCTAGAATTCCGCGCAATTACGATCGCAAACCGCTCATGCACCGCAAAGTGCATACGAGCGCCTGCTAAAATTCCGTGCAATTTTATAAAATTTCGCGGAATTATATCGGATTTTGCCGCACGGCTCCTGCTTAAATTTTATGAAATTTACCGCGCGATTGCCATTTTAGCTCCATGCAATTTATCGCGTCGCGCGAGCTGCAAAATTTCATAAAATTTAAGTAGCACAAGGCTATGGAATTTTACCCAAATTCTACAAGACAGCCCTATAAATTTTACGCGGCTATCCGTAAAATTTGCAGAATTTTATGAAGCGATCTTTTGCTAAAATTTCATGAAATTTCGGCGCTCTGTACTTAAGGCGTACGGCAAATCCATAAAGCCAGCTCCGCTTATGCGGCAGCACAGCGCAAAATTCCGCCGCACACCCGCTCCAAAGCTTCATAAAATTTCATCGCCCCGCTCGTATCAGATAAAATTCCGCAGACTTACTCCGCGGTTTTGTTTAAATTTGCGCCCAGTTCGGGTAAAATTTTATCTATCTCGCCGCTCTGTCCGAGGCGATACAGCGCGAAGTCGTATTTGATGGGATCGCTCGGATCGAAGCGCCTTAAGCTTTGCGTAAGCTGCAAAACCGCCTCAAAATCGTAACTCTTGCGATCGATCAGCCCAAGCTTAAGCGAAACTTTATGCGTGTGGGTATCAAGCGGGATGAGGAGGCGCGATTTTTCGATCTTTTTGTACAGCCCCAGATCGATGTCGCTGTCGCGCACCGCCCAGCGCAGGAAAAGATTGTAGCGCTTGTACGGCGAAGTGGGCTTTTGCGCGAAGCCGCGCCCGAAAAAAAACTCATACCCAGGACTGCGGTAGGGATTTAATTTGTAAATTTCGCCGATTAAAAAATTTATCCCATCCTCGATCCGTCCGCTTTTTTGCATGCCGCGAAGCACGCTCTCCTCGATGCTAAGGCTGTTTTTAAGCCGCTTTAAAGTTATAAAAATTTCAGCGACGTCGCGCGGGCTTTGAAATCTATATTTTTTGCCCGCAAGCTCCGCGCCAATGCGCTCATCGCTCCCGTTTAAAAGCGAAAAATCAAGCGAGCGAAGAAATTTTAAAATTTGAGCCGCGCTCCCGTAAGCAAACAGCGCGCAGATGAGCGCTACTACGTCGTTTCGATGTCCCTTTGCGACCTGCAGCGGATCGGGCGCTCCGAAAAGATCCGCGTCGCAATTTTTCAAATCGGCGTAGTAATCTAAAATTTGCTTTAAGCTTTTCATTTTGCGTAGTAACTCATCGTCGTAGCACCGAATTTGCGCGATTTAAGCAGCGCGAAATCGCCGATTTTAGGCGGCAGCTCAAGCTCGCTCATATGCTCGATCGCGATTAGCAGCTCGCACTGCACGGAGCCCAGGCGCGCTATCAGCGCCAGCACTCGCTCGTAAATCTCGCCAAAGCCCTGTCTGATCGCAAACGGCGGATCCAGATAGACAAACACTCTGCGCGCGGGATCGGAGAGAGAATTTTCACCGGAATTTGCAGTATGGCTCTCGCTAGAATTTACGGCAGAGCATTCGCCTAAACCGCAGGATAGATTTTCACGGGAGTTGACGCCAGAATTTTTTCTTAAATCATAGACAAAATTTACATTTGAATGTAAATTTTCTCCGTAGCTAGCGTTAAAATTCTCGCCTAAATTTAAGATTTCTTTCTCTTCGCAGCTCGCACCGCGATTTGCGTCAAAATTAGAACTTACGCCGCATTTTGAGCTTAAATTTACGCTACGATTAGCAGTCTCGGCGTCGCTAGCGTCGTATTTTGAAGCGGAGCTAGCGTCAACCTTTTCGCTAAAGCTCGCAGCGCCCGCAGCTAGCGAATTCATGCAGTATTTTATACTAGTAGCGCCCGCGTAATCGACAATCTGGGCACAACCGCCAAAACCCTCCACGCCTGCGCAATCACCATTTGCGCCGCTCTGCGCGCCATTTTGCGCTCTATCAGACATACTGCCTCCCGTGCCGCATTTAGCCAAATCTTTCACGCCGCTTTGCGCGGCGCCTTCCGCTTCGATGCTCTGCGCGGCGCGGTATCTGTCCTCGCCCTGCTCTACGCCACTAAAGCTTTTGCGGCAGCCCTCTTTTTCGCTGCCCAAATTTTCACAGCATATGCCCTCGTCGGCATGGTTTTTGAAATTTTTGCCGCTTAAATTTAACGAATTCGCGCCCGAGCGTCCGTTCATATTCGCTTGCAGCTCATGCAAAATTTCGGGTAGTCGCTCGAAGCAATCGCCCAAAATCGCATTTGCGCCGAGCCCGAAAAGCTCGAAATTTTTCCGCATTATCTTATGCGCGGCGGTGTCCTTTTCGATCGCATAAACGTTTTTTGCGCCGTTGCTTAGCGCTTCAAGCGCCATCGCACCGCTACCGCCGAAGCACTCGATAAATGCTGCGCCGCGCAACTTCGCTCGCCACGTATCGAAAAACGAGCCCTTTACGATGCTTTTCGTGCTGCGCGTACTCGAAAGTGCGGGCAGAGCGAGCTTTTTGCCCCTATAAATGCCGCTTGAAATTTGCGTAAAGAGCGTGCCGTCAGGTTTGGAAAATTTAGCCATTTTGCCTTCTTAAAATTTCGATGATTCTTGCCTTAAACTCATCAAATAGCGCGCAAATTTCATCTTCCGCACTCGCCGCGCCGTATTCGCTAAGATCCCGCTTTAGCTCGCCTTGAAAATCCTCTAACTTCGATAACAACATCTGCTTGGAAAACGGCAGCGCCAAATCTCCGTTCTCGCCGATTAAAAAGAGCGGTTTTGCCGAGCTTTGCGGCTCGTCGCTTATCATAAAGTCGCAATCCTGCACACTTGCGGCATGGTCTTTCAAAAACAGCTCCAGCGTCCTTTGCAAAATTTCGCAGTCGCAATCGATAAAAGCTTTCATCAAAGCCCCTTTTTAAATTTTATCATCTTAAACTTCTCGCCAAACTCCGCGCGCAGGTGATTGAACTGCAAAAGCGCATTTAGGTAGCCCTTCTCGCCGCTTTTTTGCATAAAAAGCTCTAAAAGCTGGACCGCGCCGAAGTCTATCAAAGCCGCGATCTGTCTTTTAAAATCCGCCATCGCGGCGCCCGCATCCTCAAACGCTGCGCGCAAAATTTCAAAATTTACGTCGTAGGTAAGATCGCTTTTGCCGTAAAAATCGCTCAAGTTTTGCACTTCAAAGAAGCTAAAAACTTCGTGATTTCGGTAAATCCGCAGGCTAAAATCGCCGCTAGCGCCCATCTGTCCGTAATCGAAAGTTATGAAATAAAACCGCTGCGCGCTGGCGCAAATTTCGCGCGCAAAGCGAAAATATCCGACCGGGATTTCGCCGCGCGATATGCCGAATCTGCGCGCGAGGGTTAAAATTTCACGTTCTTTTATGGGGGCAAATTTTGCCGTACCGCTCTTTACAAAAAGCATATTTTCGCCGTCCACCGCCTCGCATTTAAAGGCGTCGAAAAGCTCGTTTGCCACAAAGATCGCATCTTTAAATTTTGCCTCGCGCGCGCTTGCGAAATGCTTTGGCACGATTTCGCCGCCGAAGCTCTCCGCAAAGCTCGCCCGCTGTAGCTCGCGCAGGCGCTCGTGCGGCTCGATGATCGCAAAGCTAAATTTATCAAGCACTGCTGCACCGCCTAATGTAAAAATCGCCTGCGCGATGTCGCAAAGCAGCCGCCCGTCGTGCGAGCCGATCTCTACGATAGCGATTTTGGCGCTATTTTGCGACTTTTTTGCAGGTGCAGCGTCTAAATTTAGCTCGCTCGCCGCAAGATTTTGCCGCGACCTATCTGGGTTCGCCGCCGCGTCTAAGCCTAACTCTTGCGCCGCGCAAAAATCCGCGCTTAGGCGCAAAATTTCGCGCGCGATGCAGATCCCAAAAAAGCTCCCTACGCTCACGGCAGTGTAAAAATCGCCGCTCTTGCCGATTTTAGCGGTATTTGCGTAGTAGCTCTCGTTTAGCCAGCCCTCGAAAAAATCGCTAAATTTCACGCCCGCACTATCTCGTCCAGGCTCTTGCGTAGGCGCGCAAAGCCCTCTTTGATCTCCGGTTTTTTGATATTTAGCGCAGGCAAAAATCTAAGGGTACGCTTGCCGGATTTTAGGATCAAAAGTCCGTTTTGCAGGGCTTTGTTAAAGATCTCGCTCAGATTTTTTTCATCGCGCAGCACGAGGCCTTGCATCAGACCGAGCCCCACGCGCTTTTCGATTAGGCTAGGATAGTCTGCGGCGAGCCCGTCTAGTTTTTTGATAAATCTTTTTATAGTCTTATCAAGCTTGCCGCTCGCTTTTAAAAACTGAAGCTGCGAAAGCACCGCAAGCGCCGTAGAGGTCGCCAAAAAGTTACCGCCGAAAGTGCTGCCGTGCTCGCCCGGAGCGAAAATGTTTTGCTGCGCCACGCACGCGCCGATCGGTACGCCGCCCGCAAGCCCTTTGGCAAAGGTGATGATGTCGGGGCGGATGTCGTAAATTTGCGACGTCGCAAACTCGCCCGTGCGATATACGCCGCACTGCACCTCGTCGGTTATTAAAAGCAGCTTTTTCTCTTTCAAAACCGCCGCCAGCCTTTGCACGCTCGCCTTATCCAGAGGCTTGATACCGCCCTCGCCCTGGACTAGCTCGATCATCACGGCGACGCTGTTTTCATCGATATGCGCGATGATCTCCTCGATATCGTCGAAAAATTTAAACCCGGGCATATAGGGAGCAAAAATTTCCGGATGAAATTTCTCCTGCCCGGTAGCTTGTAGCGTCGCTAGCGTGCGGCCGTGGAATGAATTTCGCAGAGTTAGAATTTCAAATTTTTTATTAGGAAAATTTACGGTGCCGTATTTACGCGCCATTTTGATAGCCGCCTCGTTCGCCTCCGCACCCGAGTTACAAAACACCGCGTATGTGCGGTATCCTAAAAGCTCGCTAATCTTTTGAGCCAGGGCTTCTTGGGGCAGAATTCTATAGATATTCGAGCCGTGGATGATCTGCGCGGCTTGCGTGCTGATCGCTTCCAGCACGATTTCATTTGCGTGCCCCAGGCAGTTTACGCCGATGCCCGCGCCAAAATCCACGTAGTCCTTGCCCGCTTCGTCATAGACTATCGAGCCCTCGCCTCTTACCAGCGCCACGTTTACGCGCGCGAAATTATCCATCAAATAGTTCATTGTTTGTACTCCACTTTAGGCAGATGCCAAGATTTGTAATAAGCCACCATGCGAAACGCAACCCCCAAAACCAGCAAAATAATCACCGAAAAGGCGCCGCTAAGCCCCAACCCATCAAGCACGAAATATATCAAACCTACGCCCATACTTATCGTACCGTAAAGCCCGGTGCGCAAAAACCACGGCACTTCGTTCAGCAGCACGTCGCGCAAGATGCCGCCGCCCACGCCGTTGCAAAACGCGATCAGCACCACGCCGAAAACGTTATGATTGTAGCTTAGCGCAACTATCGCCCCTACGATCGAAAAGCTTACGACGTCGATCGCATCGGTTAGAATAAATAAAAATTTACCCTCCAAATCGCGATTCTCGTAAAGTTTGGCAAAAATAGCTACGGCGCTTACCACAAGCACGATGGTTACGGGCGCGTAGTGCGTGAACGAGTAGATCTCGCGGCTTACCAAGGTGTCGCGCATGATCCCGCCGCCAAGCGCCGTCAAAAACGCCGCGATAAAAATCCCAAGCCAATCGCAGCCCTTCTTTACGCCGAATAAAAACCCGCTAAGCGCCGCCGAAGCGATGCCTACGCACTCCGTAAACTCTAAAATACTCATATCACAAACCGCCAAAATCCTTTTAAAAACGCATTTTACAACAACTAAATATAAATTTGGGTAAAGCACGACGAGCGGGAGAAATTTAGGCGCTGCGGTATAAATTTAAAGCGGCGGGTAAAATTTGAGCGCGGCGAATTGAAATCTACGCAGCAGAATTTTGTTAGGCAGGATTTTATGCGGCAGAATTTTGCGCGGCTAAAATATGGCGTCGTCAGGGCGTAAATATAAAATTTAGACTTGAAATTTATAAACGGCTGCGGAGATAAAATTTCACGGAATTTTATCGCGGCTAAAACATACGGCGTCGCGACCTAACGCAAATTTTAGCTTTAAATTTACGGCACGTCCGCGCTAGAAAGAATTTGGCGCTAGCAAAATCGGCTCTATATTTACGCTAACGGCGCATAAATTTTGATTTGAAATTGCGCCTCGTTTTTGGCGCCGTGTTTTGCCGCTATAAAATTTCATCTTATTTTACGATGACCTAATCCGCGTGGAATTCTACGTAAAATTTTAAAATTTAGCGGTCGAATTCTGCGTGGAATTTTACGCCGAGCTCCGCTAGATTAGCGCAACCTCTCTTTTAAAATCTTCCAAGTCCCAGGCATTGCCAGCAGTCCATTATGCCGCGCGCCTGGTATTTCATAAAATAGATCGCCCGCCTTAAGAGATCCCGCAAGATCGCGGCAGTGCTGCACCGGTATCAGCTCGTCGGCGGCGCCGTGGATGAGCGTGATCTGCGTGCCGCGTGCCGCTTGCAAAAATTCCGCAGTCGGAATCTTATAACGGATCAAAAATTTCGGCACGAAGGGGATTTTTTCGTGCGCGAGTCGCTCGAAGCTAAAATATGGCGCGAGCAAAATCAGCCGCGCCGCATCCCACTTCGCAGCCTGCTGTGCCGCGATGCCGCTTCCGATCGAATAGCCGATCATCGCGAGTTTTCTTGGCGAATGCTGCGCTAAAACGTAGCGACTCATCGCGTCCGCGCTCGCAAAAAGCTGATCCTGCGATGAAATTTTGCCGTCCGATTTGCCGTAGCCCGGGTAATCGAAAATATAAAAATCGTATCCCAAAGCCGCAAAATCCGCGCCGTATGCGCCCCAGCCGCTCACGTCGCCGAAGTTGCCGTGAAAGAACAAAATCGCGCCTTTAGGCTCTGCCACGCTAAATTTCAGTCCGTTTATAAACCCGCCCCCAAACGGGATATTGATCTCTTGAAATTTTATCGCAGCGGCTTTTGCGTTATTGCCCGCATCGCCGTTTACTGCGGCGTTTTCGCCGACGCGCTCGGCGCTAGTTTGAGCGTTTTTGTTTTTGATCTTACCCGCTGCTGCGCCGCTTTCTTTTGTGCCGCTCGCTGCGGAAGCGCCTTCGTCTGCAGCGCCGTTTGTCGTCGCGCCATTTTGCGTAGCGGACGCCTGCATATCTAAATGCGCGCCGCTCTCGGGCGCGTTCACCAGTCCTGCAAATTCGGAATTTTCAAAGCTAAATTTGAAGTTTTTATCCAGCGGCTCGCCCAAAAATATCAGCCGTTCCTGAAAGATATAAAGTCCCGCCGCAATAGCTACATAAAGGCATGCCGCGATAACGCACAGCCTAAGTAAAACCCTCATCGCCGTCCTTTAAATTTAAAACCGAGGCGCAAAAACGCGCCTCGCCGCTAAGCTTTAAACTCGCTCAAAAACCATTGAAACGCTAGGATCAGCCCCGGCGCGCGCACGATCTTTTCGTCGAACATAAACTCCCGCGCCTTGGCTGCAGGCAGGTAGAAAAGCTCGATCTTCTCGCCGTCCACGCCGCCGCCGCGACCTAGCTTCATCGATTCGTCGATACGCGCGAAGTATAAAATTTGACGGTTCGCCGCAAAGCCCAGGGCGCTGTAGTAGCTCGTGATAAATTTAATATCCTTCACGGCATATCCCGTCTCCTCGAGCACCTCTTCGATCGCCGTTTGCTCCTCGCTGATACCCTTGTCCAAAATGCCTGCGCAAAGCTCATAGGTGTAGCCCTTCTCAGGCGAGTTGATTAAGCCCTCCTCTTGATAAAACCACACGCTGGGGCGAAACTGCTTGACGAGCAAAAGCGCGTCGCGCTGCGTATGATAAAGCAAAATCGAGACGCTATCGTGCACCTTGACGCAGTCCCACGCGCGCGCTACGCCGTCCATTTCGAAGCTTAAGCGAAATGGTTTAACGAAATTTGAGCTTTTAAGCTCGGAAATTTTAAAATTTTTTATAGTAGTATCCACGTCGCAAGTCCTAAAAAGCTAAAAAATCCCACGATGTCTGTAACTGTGGTGAGCAGCACGGAGCTGCCGACGGCGGGATCGATATTTAATTTTTTAAGCGTGATCGGAATGACGGCGCCGAAAAGCCCCGCAAGAGTTAAATTTAGCACCATCGACATTGCAATCACCAGCCCCAAAAGCTTAATGCCGAACCAAAAATACGCCACAAACCCCATCAGCGTGGCAAAAATGAGGCCGTTTATAAAAGCGATCGTAATCTCGCGAAAGAGGACCTGCTTTTTGTCTTTAAACGCTATCTCGCCCAAGGCTAGGCGGCGCACGGTCACGGTAAGCGCCTGCGTGCCGGTGTTGCCGCCCATGGAAGCAACTATTGGCATAAGTACGGCGAGCGCGACCAGCTTTTCGATAGTGGCGTCAAAAAGCCCGATGATCGTGGAGCTTACGATCGCCGTGCATAAATTTACCGCTAGCCACACAGCGCGCGCGCGACCCGCCTTAAAGATCGTAGTCTCGTCATCTTCGGCTTCGTCATCGACACCCGCGAGGTTGTAAATTTGCTCGGTAGCGCGCTCTTGGATGAGATCGTGGATATCGTCGGCGGTGATACGCCCGATAAGCACGCCGTTAGCATCGACTACAGGAATGACGTTAAGGTCGAATTCCTCAAAGTCCTTGATCACATCGTCGATCTTATCGGTATCGGTGGCGAAGTGGATCTTATTTTCGGCGCCGAATTTTTGTGAAATTTCTTCCAGCGTGAGCGAAAAATCATATAAAATCAGATCGGACGTCGAAAAGGTAGTAAGCAGATGCCCCTTTTTATCGAGCACGAAGAGCTGAAAGACATTCTCGATCTCATCCTTTTCGCGCATAACGCGCAGCATCTCAACCGCCTGCCCCAGGGTCTGATCTTGCCTCGCGCTAAAGACCTCGGTCTGCATATACGCGCCCGCCTCATCTTCGCTATATTTGGAGATAGTAAGAATGTCGTGGCGATCGTCCTCATCAAGCCCGTAGAAAATCTGCTCGGCCTTGTCCTCGTCGATTTCGCCGATGTTTTGCAAAAGCTCTGCCTGATCGTCGCTTTCGAGCTCCTCGATCGCTTCGACGATTTTTTCGTGAGGCAGAGTTTCGATGACGTCTTCGAGCATATGCTCGGGCATCTCAAGCGCAGCATCGGCAAGATCCTCAGGATCTAGCTTTTTTAAGAATTCTACGTATTTTTCTTCGTCGTGCTTTTTTAGAGTTTTTAAATGCTCCGTAAGATCGGCGGCACTCAGCTCATGCTCAAGCGTATCGCCTAGATGCGCATCAAGAAGCGCCTTAGCTTCCTCGACGTCGTCCAGCTGCTCTTTATTTTCCATTTTCAGCCTTAATTTATCGTGATAAGCGACTCGTAGTTTTCAAATTTAGCAGGGTTTTTCGAGCCGTCTTTAGCCGCAGCCATTCTGGCGTCCATATCTTTGACGAGAGCTTTAAATTTAAGTTCTTCGGCGCTTATGACGTTAGTTTTTTCAATCTTGACTACCTTAAGCGGATCTATCGCCTGCTTATTTTTATAAAGTCCGAAGTGCAGATGCGGTCCCGAACTAAGCCCGGTCGAGCCTACGTAGGCGATTAACTGACCTTGCTTGACACTAACGCCTGCTTTTGTGCCGCTAGCAAAGCCGCTAAGATGCGCATAAAGCGTACTGATACCGCCGCCGTGGTTGATCTCTACGGTGTTGCCGTAGCCGTTTTTACGCCCTACGAAGCTAATCTTGCCCGCCCCTGCGGCATTTACCCTAGTGCCTTTGGGGGCCGCATAATCTACGCCTAAGTGTGCGCGGTAGCGCTTTAAAATCGGATGAAATCTTTTAGGAGTAAAATAGGATGAAATTCTAGTATAAACAAGCGGTGTAATTAGCAGAAAAGATTCGACCTTTTTACCGCTTCGGTCGTAGTATTTATCATCGAAAAAATATAGCGATTTGGGCTTTTTATTTTCCTCGATCATTCCTGCGGTGATATTTACTCCGCCAAAAGGTTTGCCAAGGCGCGTTTTTTGCTCGTATAGGATCACAAGCCGATCGCCCTTTTGCAGCTTTTTAAAATTTACCTCGTTTTTAAAAACAAGCATAAACTCATTCGCTAAAGCTGCATTGCCCGTAGCTTTGATGATATCTTGATAGGGCGAGCTTTCGATCTGAATTCCTAAAGAGTAGCTGTTTTCCTCATAAACTATCGGAGTATAAACGAATCTAAAAGTGCCGAATTTATCGCGATATATATGGATCTGCAGCTCCTCGCTGACGGGGATTAACAGCTGGGAGACGCGACCTGCTGGATCACGCAAAATTTGACACTCCACGCCCGCTCGCACCTCAGCGGCAAGCTCCTGATCCTCTTTATCCAGGTCATAATATACAGACGCGGGAATGCCCGCAGTTTCCATAAATTGCAGAAGACTCACGCCATCGGGCCAGGCAAACTTCTCTACGCTGGGGTTGTTCGCAAAAACTACGCCTATCCACAGAAAAAGCAATATAAAAATTCTAGTCATATAAAACCGCTTTGAAATATTATTTTAAGGCGGGATTGTAACGAAAAAACGCTTATATTTCGTAAATACCGTGGAATTTTATCGCTAATTTCAAAGTTTTATGTATAATTAGCCGAAATTTTATTCAGGAGCAGAATTTTGAAAAAAGCTTTACTTATTTTAGGTCTATTTTTAAGTGCGGCGATAGGGGCGGAATTTAACATGCCGCGATACGAAACCGCCCTACTTAGCGTAAAGGATGGTTCGGGCGAGATCACAGATAGCCCTACGATTGCCGTAGGTAGCAGCGGAGTGGTGATGCATAATTTCGGTAGCGGCGCAAGCTCCATCATCGCGCGCGCAGTCGTGACGCAAAAAAGCGCAGGCAAGGCAAAGGTGCGATTTGAGGTCTTTGATATGTTAGCTCAAGAGGCACTGCCACTGCCTAAAATTTTACCCTCAAGCGGCGATAAAGTGATCTTAAATTTCCTCTATGACCGTGCCATAATCGTCGCGCCTAACGCTGAAATTTACGAGCAGGTTATCAAGGCTTTTCCGAATATAAATTTTATCCACCCAGATCTTGGCGGCGCCTATCTTAGCTACAACCACAAGCCAAACCCGAGCCGTGACGATTTTCGTAAAATTTGCGCGCAAAACAGCGCCGGACTGATTTTTATCGCGATGGATAAACAAGGCGTATTTGCCGACTGCGGTAGTTTCAAGCCTTTGCGCACATTCGCTAGCGGCAGCGTGGCTTATTATCAGCTGCCGTTTTACTCACGCGTAGGCGAGATAAAGACCGTCATTTGGGACTTTACTAACGGCCCGATCAGCGATTACGACAAGCACTACCGCTATTTGCTGGGCTTAGACGGCGATGAATAGCGCCGCGCAAGCGTTTTTTACAAATCTATTAGGCGCGGATAATGCCTATTTTGACGAGGCTCATCGCACGGCATACTGCTACGACGCGACGAAAAGACGCTGCCTGCCGGACGGCGTGCTTTTCCCGCGAAGTGAGGACGATGTCAGTCAAATTTTAAAATTCTGCAACGAAAATTTAATCCCTGTAGTTCCAAGAGGCGCAGGTAGCGGTTTTACAGGTGGGTCTTTAGCCGCAAACGGCGGAGTGATTTTGGCATTTGAAAAACATATGAATAAAATTCTAGAAATCGACATGCAAAATCTACTCGCCGTAGTCCAACCCGGCTGCATAAATATCGATCTGCAAAAAGCAGCCGCAGCGCGCGGGCTTTTTTATCCGCCCGATCCCGCAAGCCAGGATTATTCCACGCTAGGAGGCAATGTCGCCGAAAACTCCGGCGGTATGCGCGCCGCAAAATACGGCATCACCAAAGACTATGTAATGGCACTGCGTGCGGTACTGCCTAATGGAGAGGTGATCCGAGCGGGCAAACGCACTATCAAAGATGTCGCAGGCTTCAACGTGGCAGGAATTTTAATCGCAAGCGAAGGCGCGCTTGCCGTCATCACCGAAATCACGCTCAAACTAATCCCGATGCCAAAGCTTAAAAAGACCGCGATGGGCGTTTTTCCTAGCGTAGATGCAGCAATGAATGCCGTGTATAAGACAATGGCAGCCGGTATCACGCCCGTGGCGATGGAATTTTTAGACGCGCTGTGCATAGCCGCGGTCGAGGAGAAATTTCATAAAGGCTTGCCGAAGGGCGCGGGCGCGATTTTGATCTGCGAAACAGACGGCAATTTAGAAGCAGTGCTTTTGGAGGAGCTCGCGCTCATAAAAGAAATTTTCGTTCAAAACGGCGCGAGCGACTTTCGCATCGCAGAAAGCGAAGAAGAGCGTGCGGGCATTTGGTTTGCGAGACGCAACTGCTCGCAGGCGATCAATATCTACGGCACGCTTAAGCTAAATGAGGACATCACCGTCCCGCGCTCGCAGCTGCCCGAGCTACTGCGCCGTATCGCGCGCATCGGCGATAAATACGGCGTGCGCGTGCCCTGCTTCGGGCACACGGGCGACGGCAATGTCCACACCAACGTCATGGTCGCCGACAAAAAAGATGAAGCTCAGGTGCGACGCGGACATGACGCAATCACCGAAATTTTCAAAGCTGCAGTTGGTCTTGGCGGTACACTCAGCGGCGAGCACGGCATCGGACTAAGTAAGGCGGAATTTATGCCACTAGCTTTTAGCGCAGCAGAGATGGAGCTATTTCGCGCAATCAAAAGGGCTTTCGATCCAAAAGGCATCTTAAATCCCGGAAAAATGGGGCTTTAAATTAGGACCGTCATCCAACTTCTACGATGATTTGAAATCGATTTATCCCACTTATCTCATCTAAAATTTTACTTTCTTACAATATGCCTACTTAAAATTTATCTTGCTTGCAATTTAGCTTATTTAAAGGCTACTTCGAGTTAGTTTTAAGCTTGATCTACCCACTTACAGATCGATTTTGCTTGCTTTGCAATTAATTTTATTTGCCTTGCAATGAATAATTTTACTTGTTTATTGATAGATTTCATCCACTTGATAATTGATTTTACTTACTTCGCAGATTAATTATCCCGTGCGATCTTCTTCGGATATTTTTGCCATATCAGCTGTGATTACATAGCTACTCGCTAGTTTGCGCAATTTTTTCTCTTTCAACGATATATAATTTAGCACCATGATTATGATGAAACCCCTATATCGCGATGGATAAGTCTATGATAAGTTAAAATTCTGTCAATAAAATCCACAGCATAGATTAAATTCTAAACTTCTAAGATACTGAAATTTTAAAATCACTATCCATCGCCATTATCGCAATATGTGGAATTTCAGCAATAAAATTTAAAGACGAAATTCCGCGAAATTTCATAAAATCCTATAAAGCTCCGCAAAATTTCTACGCTAATTTCGATCTCACCGTATTATCATCTAGCTAGCCCTGCCATCTATTTAGTAGCATTAGCCTCGCTTGCATTTATTTTATTCATCGCGGCTACTACATTGCAGCTAAACTCAGCTCCCAGCTTGCAGGCTTTGTCGTAGTAGATCATCGCCTTATCCATATCCGGCTCGCCAAATTCCTTCTTTGAATACGCTAGCCCAACCCTTTGGCATCCCTCTGCCAAAGCAGCATCGCAAGATTTGAGGAAAAACTTAAGAGCGCCCTGATAGTCTTTCTCTTCGTAGCTAGCGACCGCAGCGTTTAAGCAGCCCTCGCCTAGTCCCAAATCGCATGATTTGGCAAAAAATGCGAACGTATTTTTCTTATCGGCATTTTTATAAGAGATTATCGCGGCGTTGTAGCAAGCTTTGGCGGCTCCCAGATCGCACGCTTTGGAATAAAACCGCGCGGACTTACCCTTATCTTTCGTAGTTTTATATAAATTTTGCTCGTCGTAATATAAATCCCCCGCGATAGCACAGCTATTTTCTAGCCCCGCTTCACAAGCTTTTTCAAACGGCTTTTTTGCTGCCTCATAATCGCGCTCCTCAAGCAAATATGCTCCGTAGTCTTCGCACGAATTAGCCCTACCGACGCCACATCCGACAAACGAGACCCCCTGCGGGAAAAATATCTGCGCGAGCAAGTAGGCTGCTACGATTAGTGCGGCAATCGACGCTAAAATTTTCATTTTTGCTCCTTTTAAATTTTAAAAATAATTATAGCAAAAAGCGAGGGGTAAAATTTTAATTTTTGATAATAGCTGTGAAATTTACGGTGAATTCTTGCAAAATTTCTATCAAAATCCCAAGCAAAATTTTTGAATAAAATTTTAAACGGAGCTTTGAGCGGAATTTTAAAAAGGCAAATTAAAATTTTACTTGCAAGATTATTTTTATGGCTGGCTTGCCTCAATTTTTACTCGCACCGTCTATGCGGCATCCACGGCGCCTGCAGTATTTATAATAGGACTAAAACGTATTTAATCCTTGAGGTCTTAAGCACCTGCAGCCTCTGCAATGGCGATTTATTAAAGCGGATTTCACGCGTAAAATATTTTTGTTGCATACGAAGCCCGCGATTAGCATCTTGCCGCGCCATAGAAAATTTTTGAAAATTTCGCATTGCTGCTTAGAAATTTTAAAAAATTTTACGCCGCCAGCCTTTAAGTTTTATCTTAGAAATAGGCTTTTCTATGCCAAAATCGCAGGCATAATGCGTCTTTAGGCATTTTTTGCTCCGATACCCAGGCTTCTTAGATCCACGCCACTTAGATATGGTGAGTCTTAAAATAATCAAGACTGCGCAGTATCTGTATCGCGTACGTAAATTTCATCTATGTAGGTTGCGACTGAGATTTCAGCCGCGCAAGCCCAGCCTGTAAAATTCTGCTAATTTTAAAACCCAAATGCCACGTAGGATTCTATCTATTTAAAGAGCTTTACTTAAAAATTTATCCGTTGTAAGCCGCGCCCCCTAGCGCTCAAACTCTATCACAGCCTCCTCCTCGCCGAACCACATCACGGAGTTTTTCATATCGCAAAACCTCGCCTCATCCGCCATCAGCTCCGCTAACACCGCTCGCGCTACCTCGCTGTTTCGTGCGTCCACAAACGCCTGCACGCTTTCATACCATAGCTCGCCCATCGCGTCGTAGCCAAACGCCGCCGTCTCGCGCCTGGTGCTCTGCCCCTTGATAAAGATGGGCATAGTTTTTGCATAGCGGACGATATTTAGTGCCTTTTGATTAGCTAAAACCTTTTGCGAATGCGCCGCCCAGTGCGCCAAAAACTCCTGCTGCGTGATGTTCGGCGCCCTTTTTACTAACATCGTGATCTTAAACATAACCGCTCCCTAAATGAAATTTATCGCAAATTTGCGCCCTATTCTATGATGCATCCGCGTTTTTGCAATTTTGCTTAGCATTCTTTTCGTCTAAATAGACCTTGAAAAAACTTAAAATAGCAGCCGTGCGCGCGAACACAAATCGCCAAAATGCATAAACCTCGCTGTTTAAAACTTAAACCACCATCAATCTCACTCGGTTTAACCACCTAAAGCGTCATTTACAGCTGCCGCCAAAATAAATTCCGCAGACTCTTTGCGGGAAAAGTAAAATTTCGCCAGGCTTTAGCGGGCGATGAAATTTTACCGACTTTTGGCATGAATAAAACCTATCCGTTTTACGAGGCAAGATAAGATCCACGAGCATTCAGAAAGCGATAAGGCGGACGAGCAACGATTTCCTCTTACGCAGCTGCGCGCAAATTACGTTGCTGCGCACACGCCTAGCCCTTGCTCGACAAAAACCTCTGCAAAATTATCGTTGCGGCGATGCTATCAAAGCGCGCGTCCTTGCCGCCACCCTTAGCGCCTTTACTCGCAAACTCCGCCGCTTCGGCGCTCGAAAAGCTCTCATCTTGGAATTTTATCTCGCCGTCAAAATCCAGCAGCGAGGCGAAGTGGCGTATGCGCCTGCTCATCTCCTCCTCGCTCGCCCCGCCGCGCGGCACGCCCAGCACTAGCACGCTGGCGCCCTTTTCGCGCAGCAGCTCGCTTAGCTCGCGCGCGGCTTGGATACGGTTTTTGCGCAGGATCGGATCGCACGGAAGCGGCGTCTTATCATCCGGTGCCGCCGCCACGCCGATACGTTTAAGCCCAAGATCGATCGCAACTATCAAATTTTATCCTTTACTAATATCAAATTTCGCAGAATTACGCCATTAAAATTCTATCGCGGAAATTTCGCGATCGAAATTTCATAGCTAAATTTCATCGCAGAATTCCACCGTGGAATTTTATGAAATTTCATACAAAATAGGCATAATAAATTTCACTCGCTCGTGGCGCTTGCGAGCTATTAAATTTAGCGTGCCACGAGCTTCAAATTTTAAAATTTCGATCGCCACGCCCGGCTCAGCACACCCCCGCTACATCCGCGCGAGCCGCACATAAGCGACACCCAAACTCACGGCGGGCATAAACCTTGCCGTACAGATGCCGGACGTGCAACCAACCCACCCCACGTAAAATCAAAATTTTAAAGCAAACCCGCATTCACACGACGGAGCAGATACAAGCCCCTACGCTTTATAGCTCATAAAATTTTTGCTGCTACGATCAAAATTTTTCCTTGTGGCAAATTCAGCCTACCACGCTTATGCTGAAATCTGCAGCCAAATTTACCCGCAAAAATTTAGCACGATAGGCAAACAAACATTTAAACGCTATTTCAGAAAATTTCATGCATTTTAACGCTTAAATTCCGCACCGCAAAGTATTTATAGATCGCGAGAAGCATTCACAAACCGATCATTACCGCAAGCGGAGGCAAGCGGCGCTGCACAAAAACAAGCCGCGCGGGTTTGTTTTAAGCTCGAGCGGGACTTGCGGAAAGTAAAATTTTACCGAGCCGCCTTTTTCTAAATTTAAACTCCGGCCGCGCAGACTATGCGCCATGCAAACACGCTATGCCGGCAGGCGGCGCCGATCAAACCGCGACGAGCAAGCGCCCGCCGGCTACTTTGCCACGATCTTTGCGCCTAAAATTTCGATCCTGCCTTCAAGCTCGTATTCGTAAATTTTATCGCCGAAGCGCTCGATCGCCGCTTGCAGATCGGAATTTAGCGCTAAAAATTCCATCACCTCATCCCGTGCGCGCTCAGTGTTTTGCGTCGTCTGTGGAGCCAAAGAAGCTACGAACTCGCCAAAATCCGCGATTAGTTGCGCCTGAGATTTTGCGAGCAGATCGTTCGTTCCCGCGCTCTCGTCCATGCGGTGCGGCAGCACGTACACGGGCACGCCCATCTCGCGAGCTAGGCGCGCGCTTTGCAGCGAGCCGCTGCGGGGCTCGGCTTGAGCGACGATCAGCGCTTCGGACAGCGCCACGACGATGCGGTTGCGCTGCAAAAACTGAAATCCGCGCGCGCTCACGCCATCCTCATACTCGCTAAGCGCGAGGCTGCGCTCGTAAATTTTGCCGATCATGGCGGCGTTTTGCGCGGGATAAATTTGATCAAGGCCGTTTCCAAAAACCGCGATCGTGTTTGGAAACGCCCCTTCGTGAGCAGCTATGTCGCAGCCGATCGCCGCACCGCTTACGACGCAAAAGTCCGCATCGCTCAAGGCGCGCGCGAGACGCAGGATTAAATTTTTGCTATAAACGCTCATCTTGCGCGAGCCCACGATCGAGATGCGGCGCTTTTGTAGCAGCGCCGGCTCGCCCCTAAAATACAGCCGCGCGGGCTCGCTCGCACCGAGCCTTGCTAGGCTTGGAATTTTAAAACTAAGCTCACTCGTAGTACTCATAAATTTCGTCCAAATACACTAAATCGACCTCGCCTAGGATATCGGCGCTGTTTGCAAGCGCGCGCAGAGTGGAGCTTTTGGGATGGCCGATAGCGATGGCGTAACCCTGCTTTTTAGCAAGCGCGACGGCTTCACGCAGCTTTTTGCGCACCGCGGCGACGCTGTTTTGATTATCTAAAAACACATCGCGATGCACGTATCGCATGCCAAGCCCATTCATCGCCGCCTTAGCCTTAGTAGCGGGGCTCGTGCGTGAGTCGATAAATAAAAATCCATGCTCGTTCATCGCGCGCAGCAGGTTTTGCATCGCGCGCTCGTCGGCGGTAAATTTAGAACCGGTGTGGTTGTTTATAAATTTAGCGTTCGGAAAGTCCGCGCGCAGCTTGGCTATGACGCCACGCAGCTTCTCGTAATTATCCGAAGTTCGCAGCGTAGCAGAGTTATTTTTGGCAGAGCTCGCCTCCATCGGCAGGTGGATCGCGTAATGCTCAAAGCCGCGAGCGAGCGCGCGTGTGTCCTTGCGCTGATACTCGGGCGGGAAGATGGACGGCGTCACGCGCACGGGCAGAGCAATGAGCTTTTGCGCCTGCTCGCCGGTGCCTACGTCGTCGATGATGATCGCTAGCTTTGCGCGAGAGCCTGCGGGCAAAGCCTTGCGCGGCGATTTAGAAAGATCGTCCGCGCCGCTAGAAGCATGGCTTTGCGCGGTAGAATTTATGGAATTTTCTGGCGCGGAATTTGCCGCGGTAAAATTTACATCCGATCCGTCATTTGCCGAATTTACGGCGACGGAATTTAAGGAAGCGATAGAATTTGCGGAATTTTGCGAGTTGTCGTTTGCTGAATTTTGCCTCGCTAAATTTTGTCCTGCGGAATTCTGCCGTGCGGGCTCGATGCTCATCTTGGGCGTAGTTACGTTTTGCTCGGCGATCTTATCAAGCTCCTTTTGAATCAGAGCTTCCTTCTGTGCAGCGCTTAAACGAGGCTTTTTACCGCGAGAATCGGAAGGGCTTTCGGGAGTTTGTTTGCGCGAGCTTTGCTGCAACGCGGCTTTATTGCCCGAAAATACGAGATCCAAAACCGCGTAAGTAACCGCACCGCTTAAAAAGCATAAGATTACGACAAAGGCGATCGTTGCGTAGTTGATCGGGCGCTTTTTGCGGCGCCCGCGTGGATTTGTATTAGCCAAAGCTCAGCCGAAATCAGTTTTTATCTTTATTTATGAGCTTACCCTTGGCGATCCACGGCATCATCGCGCGAAGCTTATCGCCGGTTTTGGTAAGCAAGCTGTTTGCCGTGATGTTGCGCTCGGCGTTCATTCGCACGTAGCCAGCTTTGCGCTCGAGGATGAAGTCTTTTGCAAATTTGCCGTTTTGGATCTCCTTTAGCACCTCTTTCATCGCCGCTTTGCTGCTTTCGTTTACGACGCGGTTGCCGCTTACGTAATCGCCGTATTCTGCGGTGTTTGAGATCGAGTAGCGCATATCGGCCATACCGCCTTGATAGATGAGATCCACGATCAGCTTCATCTCGTGCTGGCACTCAAAATACGCCATCTCAGGCTCATATCCAGCCTCTACGAGGGTCTCAAAGCCTGCGTTAATGAGCGCGCAAAGTCCGCCGCAAAGCACAGCCTGCTCGCCGAAAAGATCGGTCTCGGTCTCTGCTTTGAAGGTCGTTTCGATGATGCCGGTGCGGCCGCCGCCGATCGCACTTGCATAGCTTAGAGCAAGCTCTTTGGCTCTGCCGCTTTCGTTTTGCGAAACGGCGATCAGCATCGGTACGCCGCCGCCGCTTACAAACTCGTTGCGGACGGTATGGCCCGGGGCTTTCGGAGCGATCATAATGCAATCGATGCCCTTTGGAGGGACGATCTGTCCGAAGTGGATATTAAAGCCGTGCGCGAACGCGATCGCGTTGCCCTCGCTTAAGCTCGGCTCGATCTCCGCTTTAAAAATATCGCCTTGAAACTCATCGGGCGTTAGGATCATTACGACGTCCGCGGCTTTCGTAGCCTCGCTGACACTCATTACTTTAAAGCCCTTCGCCTCGGCCTTGCTCCAGCTCGCGCCGCCTTTTTTAAGACCCACGATAACCTCTACGCCGCTATCTCGTAAATTTTCGGCGTGAGCGTGCCCTTGCGAGCCGAAGCCGATCATAGCGACCTTTTTAGCCTTAATCAAGCCCAAATCGCAATCTTTGTCGTAAAAAACGTTTATTGCCATAACGCATCCTTTTTTAAAAATTTAGGCGAGATTGTAGCTAAAATTTGCTTTTACGTAGATAAACCGCGCGCCGCAAGGGCGGATAAAGAAATTTTGAGCTATCATTGAGGCATAATTTAGCTTTAAAAGGAGCGAAAATGAAAGTGGGATTTATCGGCGGCGGAAATATGGGCGAGGCGATGATCGCCGCACTTTGCGCAGCGGGTGGGCGAGATTGCGCAAAGGGCGGAGAAAATTTTACAGAGGATAGGGAAAATTGCACGGCGAGCGGAGAAAATTCCGCGCACGACGGGCAAAATTTTATGCCCGATACTCAAAGCTTTGCGCCTTGCGGGCAGAATTCCGCAAATTTAGAGCAGAATTTTGCGAGCCGCGAGCGTGATTCCGCCTGCGCGCAGTCCGGCTCCGATACGAAGCTTCAAGTCCTAGCTTATGCTAGAAGCAAAAATGAAGCCTTGCGTAAGCGCTATGGCGTGCAAATTTTACAAGGCGAGACGCAACTGACGCACGAAGCGGATATTATCGTGCTCGCGACCAAGCCCGCCAGCTACGAGGAGATTTTGCACCTGATCGCGCCCGAGCTTGCGGGCAAAATCCTGCTTCTTTTGGCGCCGAATTTTAAGCTGGAGCGCGCCCAAAATATCGTAGGTGCAGATGTTTTCGTAGCCCGCGCGATGCCAAATGTCGCTGCGGGTATCGGCGCGTCGGCTACTGCGCTGTGCTACGGCGAGTATTTTGATGAGGCCAGTCGGGAGGTCGTACGAGCGCTAGCCGCCAAAATCGGCAAATTCTACGAGATAGATGAGGCTGGCTTTGCCGCATTTACGGGGATTGCGGGCAGCTTGCCTGCGTATGTGTGCGCCTTTATCGAGGCGGCGGCGGACGCGGGCGTGCGTGGCGGACTACCGCGGGCGCTGTGCTACGACGCGGTAGCGGCGGCGGTAGAGGGCACGGCGCGTCTGCTACAAAGCGGCAAGCGCCCATCGGAGCTCAAAGACGCGGTCTGCTCGCCTGCGGGCACGACGATAGAGGGGCTGGTGGCGCTGGAGGCGGCGGGGTTTCGCGCAGCGGTGATGGCGGCTATCGAGGCGTGCATCGCCAAAGCTCGCAGTTAGCCTCGCCGCACCTCGTCGGTTTCGGATTTCAAACATAGCGCTTTCGCGGTCGCGCTAATATCGGAATTCTGTGCGGGCGCGCTAGCTAAAATTTTGTCTTATCCTTATCGAATGAGTTCGTCGCTTCGATTGCGGCAGAATTTGCGAGTCTTATGATAAGCGAGCCGGCAAGCTCGCATTGCATTTAAATTTTAAAATTTAGCGACTTTAGAAATTTTAGATCAAAATTTACGCTTAAAATTTTAAATTTAGAGATTGTAAATTTAGCGCCCACGGCAGGGCAAAATTTTGATTTTTAGCGGCGCGAGCCTACGTCCACAACCATTAAAATCAAAATTTAACGCAGCATAGGTAGATGCGCCCGCGACTGCGAACTTGCTGGATAAAAAATCAAGCCAAGAACGCAAACGCTAAAATAGTGCGTCTTGCGCCGCAGTCTTATTAAGACACAAACGCAAACTTCAAAATTTCACCGCTCGCGCAAACAGCAAAATAAAGCGAGCCGCACCGAGCCGTATTTTACTACCAAAGCGAGCCGCAAATCAAAACACATTCCGCCGCCCGAGCGAGCCTTAAATTTAAACTGCGTTTCGCCGCCGAGCTGCAAACCAAACCTGTGCGCCAAATCCTGTCAATCTGCGCAATAAAATTTGGCTTTAATTCGGCTGAAACTTCGCACGCAAAACCGCGATAAGCAAGTAAGATCAGATAAATTCCTTCTCTAAAGGCTGCATCGCGTTGCCGTCTGCGTCGAAAAGCACCCGCCCGCAAACCTCGCAAACCTCGTCTCTAGGAGAGGGCTCGTCCGCGCCCAGCTGCCACGCGGACATCTCGCCGCACTCGCAGTTTATGACGTAAAGGATCTGCCTTTTGCGGCGCTTGCCCCACGGCGCAATATCCCAAAATAGCTCCTCGCGCTTGCCTAGCTTTTTAAAATCTTTCTCGGCGTCCTTGTGCACGACGAGCAGATAATAAGCGTCGCTATGAAGATCCAAAGTAAAGAGCCTAAAATCGCTCTTCTTCAGCGCTTTTTGAAACTCGTTCATCAAAAATAGGCTCGCATCGCCGCGCTCGAAACCCTCTTTTTTTGCTTCTTTTTCGAGCTTTGCGTAAATTTTATCGCACTCTAGTGACACGCCGCTTTGCAGCGCATCAAGCCTAGAGCTGATAAATTTACCCACATCGCCCGTGCTATCCTCGCCCGCCCAATCAAGCATCCAAACAAGCCCTTTTGCGATAAGCGCGTCCAAAAACTCGCCGTCACCAAGCTCGCCTATCTTTTCAAAACCCTCCGTTTCGCCCGCCGTCAAATGCTTTAGGACGCAGCACTGATCTTTCGTCATTTTCGCTCCTTTGATTAAATTTACCGCCTACGTGGGTCTGTTTAAATTTTACTCTCAAAAAGCTTTAAGCTTACTTTTCGCAACTCTTTACGCTGCAAATTTAGCTCGCGGCGGCGGGTAAAATTTACGCTATAATTTCACAAAAGCGCTAAAATTCCAACCGAAAAGGACGCAAATGCAAACGGATCTGCAAGAAAAGATTAAGGAGCTGCAGCGCAAGATCGCACGCGAAATCACCTATTTTCAGACTGGCGGCGTGAGGCCGCGAGGCGCTATCGATGAGTGCTGGATCGGCCGCGTGCTCGCTTACGCGGCGGATGAGGAGCTGCCTGTGGATCAAAACGGCGCGCCGATGCTCCCTCTGGCACAGTTTTACCTGCCCGCGCTGCCCTACGTGCCGCAGGTCTTGGACGGCGTCAAGCTGCTTGCGGTCTTCATCTCGCACGATCTCATCGGCAAATTTGATGAGAATATGGACGGCCTGTGGAAGGTCCGCGAGTATAAAAACGAGGCCGAGCTCGTCATAAAGGAGCTTGCAAATCCGCGCTCGCAGATAAAGCCCTTTCCTTTGCAGCCAAAATTTGCCGCGGACGATACGCCCGTTTGGGACGGCGGCGGGCTGGAGCCTGACGTCGTGCACGAAATTTTAGAGCTTAAAAGGTCGGTCAGGCTCTATTATTCCGACGTCACGGCTGGGCTGGAGTATCACAACTGTACGAAATTCGGCGGCTACCCCTCCTTTTGCCAGTCGGGAGTGAGCTTCGGCGAGGGCTATCAGTTCGTTTTTCAGGTCTCTTCAGACGAAAAGGCGGGCTTTAACGTCATAGACGGCGGCAGCTTGATGTTTGCCAAAAACCCGCAAAACGGCGAATGGAGCCTGTATTATGATTTCGATTAGGCGCGCGAAATGTAAATTTAGCTCGCCCGCAAAATTCCGCCGCTTCAAACGGACGCCAAAAGCGAGTAAATTTACGATGGAATTTTATCGGCGCGCGGCTTTGAACCCGCTCGGTACGGCTTAAATTTAAACGGCGGCGCCCGATCTAGGTTAAATTTAAGCCGCCGAGAGGCGAGTCGAATAGTTGCAGACGAGCCGAATACAGCGATCGGGCCGTAAAAAAATTCGGCGCCGCAAAATTTTAAAATTTATAGCCCGAAATTTTGGCTTCAGCTTGGAATTTAAGGCGCGCTTGAAATTTTAACCTGCAAATTTAAAGGAGCGAAAATGAACGCAAACG
>NZ_CALIBF010000192.1 GCF_938045465.1 uncultured Campylobacter sp. | reverse complement strand
GCGTATGGATACACACAAGATCGTGCTTGATTATAACTTCGGCGCTATCGGTCTGGACGGCTTCAAAACCGCGCTGCACTACGTAAAGGGCGATCAGGACAGAGTAGGCGGCACAAATAATATCAATGCTAGCGGGGCTGCGGGCCAGAAGGTCGGCACCAGCATGGACGTAGAGGGCTGGGCGGTAACGGCAAACTACGCTTCTAAGGCCGGGCGTAACCTACACTGCGCTTGAAAGAAGCGACCACTACGCTAGTGGCGTAAATAGGAAGTTTGACGAGAACGAGATATGGTTGCAAGCTGCGTATAAATTTGATCTAAGTGGCAACTAAAGCTTTAAAGAGCGGAGTATTTTCCGCTCTTTCTTATCTGTATTATTCTGCCTCATATATGACGCAAAAAAGGGCGTTTAAACCCGAAAAATTTACTCTTTCTCATCCGTATCATCAAGCGAGCCCTTGCTTGCTAAATGCTTCAATCTAAACTTCGCAAATTAACATAACTCTTAAATTTAATGAAGCAAAGGCGAAATTTAGACGATAAATTTAAATGATAGATTCGGCGAAATTTCAGGGAGACGGAATTTTAAATTTGCCGATCCGCTCCGCTAAATTTTAAAATTATAAAGCCTTACTATTAAATTTAACGTAGCTATTTAATCTAGTAAAATTTCAGCAGCATTTCGTAGAATAAGCGCACTGTATATCTGACATCGGCAAACTGATGTTTGTCTTTAGCCCTTAATATAGCAGGTGTTGACTGCGCCCTAGTATACGGCGCTAAATATCAAAAAAAGCGATGATTTTTGCACGGCTTCTTTCGATGAAATTTTAAATTTGGATAAATTTTAAAGCTCGTCCGTAAAGCGCAAAAGAGATGAAAAAGGATAAAATTTTACCCGTCGGATCAAGCGGGATTAAAAGCGAGATAAATTTAACTTCGCTAAATTTAACTCACCGCGGATCAAATTAAGCCCTAAATTTGAGCTTTAAATTTAACCCGCGGCGGAGTATGAATTGAAGCGCGAATTGAAACGCTTATAAACCCAAAGCGTTATTTCTTCGCGCTAGAAGCGTCCATAAAGGCCTGCTCTTCGGCGCTCGGTTTATACTCGTCGCCGAAGAATTTCTTCTTTGCTTTGATCTTTTCCTCCATCATCTTCTTTTCGTAAATTTTATACGTCGGTCGCCAGTACTCTAGGTAGTTGCGAAGCCCGATGCCGTGGCCCGCGCTTACGTGGCAGCTCGCGCATTTTAGCTCGCGCTCGGTGCCTAAGAGCTTTTTGTAGTGCGCGTGCATGCGCTGCGCCTGCTCGGAGGTGATCTTGCTGTCGATCACGGTGGCGTGGCAGCTTGTGCAGCCGTTGTCAAACACATAGTGCTCGCGGTTTTCGCGCCTTTTGTTCCAGTCATATTTTTCGGGCTCGTCAAAGAAGTGCGAGTAGCCTTCCAACACGCCGTTTTTGGCCTTTTGATAGACGTATTTTACGATATTGTCGTGCGGTAGGTGACAATCGACGCATTTAGCTTTGATGCCCGTTTTGCCCTTGCCCGAGTGGACGTCCTCTTGATAGGCGATCACCATCGGATCCATTTCGTGGCATACGTCGCAGAATTTATCGGTACTTGTTTGCTCAAGCGCGTAATGCACCGGCACGACGACGAAAAACCCTATAATGCCGCTTATTAAGATGATAAGCGCTAGTAATTTTTTAGAAATTCTCATGGTGTCACCCCCATCCATTGCGGCACTTCGTGCTCGTGGCATTCGGTACACATATTCGTAGATGCCTTGTGCTCGTTGTGGCATTCGTCGCAGTATAGCGTAGGACCGTCGTGGACGGAGTTGTGCGGATTGGCCTTGAGCGTATCCATAAATTTTAGCCTCAAAGCGAGCTGCTTTTTGTCGCCGTGGCAGCTGATACAGCCCTTGTCGCCGATGCTTTTAAATTTAGACGGATCGCTTCCTTGATTTACGTGGCAATCGACGCAGTCAAACGCCAAATGCTCGTGGTGCGGCTTTAGTTTGTACTTTGCTCTAAGCTCATCCGAAACGACTATTGTCGTGGCGTTGGCGTCATTAGCGCTCGGCGCACCGAACAAAGTCGCGATGATACAGCACAGAAACAGCGCCGTAAAACTGAAATTTTTCATTTACAACCTTTTAAAAAACTGCCTTGCCAGCTTGCTTTCGCTAACCAAGCAAGGCTTTAAAGAGCTTGCGCTCAGACTAAATTAGGCGATCTGCTCGCCCGCGATCATTCCGAAAACTATGCAGTCGGTGATCGCGACGGTGCCTAAGCGGCTAGCGCCGTGAGTTCCGCCGGTGATCTCGCCTGCAGCCCAAAGCCCTGGGATCGGCTTATTCGTCTTAGATGACAAAACCTCGGCTTTGGTGTTGATCTTTAGACCGCCCATCGTGTGGTGAGGCTTTGGCGAGAGACGGATGACGTAGAAAGGTCCCGCTTCGTTGATCTCGCTAAGCGCGCTTTCTTGCTTGCCAAACTCGTCTTTTTTTGCCTTAACGCCTTCGTTGTATTTTTTGACGCTCTGCTTTAGTGCATCCGCAGGCACGCCGTATTTGCTGGCGATCTCATCTAGGCTCGCGCATTCGCCCACTAGCTTACCGCTTGCCATGCCCTTGGAAATCACCTCTTCGCTTAGGTCTTTAAACGCCATTTTGGTATCGGCGAATGTTATCGGATAGGCTTTTGGATCCTCGCGTAAAATTTTAAACTCCGCGTCCGCTCTAGTCTTGCGATCTGCAAGCTCGTTCATAAAGCGTTTGCCCGTGCGCACGTCCACGGCGATACCGTATTTAAAGGTGCCTTGCTGAGTTAGGATCGGAGCGGTGCCGAAACCCTTCTCATCGGGGCTCGCCCACGGACCGAACTGGATCCAATCGACCTGCACCGGATATGCGCCGATCTCAAAGGCTTTTAGTAGCACGCCTGCGGTAGCTCCAGCGTGATTTGTACTATCGACGTCATCAGGAATGCGCGGATCTTGAAGCTTGCGGAAAATTTTATCGCGGCAAAATCCACCCGCTGCAAGCACTACGCCTTTTTTGGCTTTGAGCGTCTTTTTTGTGCCGCTAGTGTTTTCAAGATCGTCGCTGTAGAGATTTGGATCAAATTTATACTCCTCGCGGATCACGACGCCCGCTACTCGCTCGCCGTCCATTACGAAATCGTCAAATTTCGCGCGGCGGCGAAGCTCGCAGCCCTTATCTTTTAGCGCTTCAAATTTTTCAAGCATCGGCTGGATGTAGCCAGAGCCGCTATCATTTGTAGTTAGCATCGAGCGCGCGACGCTGTGTCCGCCGAAGTGCGCGCAGTGATCCATCTTAAATTGCACGCCGCTATCGACGAGGAATTTAAACGCGTCCAAGCCGCGATCGGCTAGGGTGCTTAAAAGCTCAGGGTGGTTGATGCCAAGGCCCGCCTTTAGGCAGTCATTCATAAATAGCTCTTTGCTGTCTTTAACGCCCGTTTTTTCCTGCACGGGGTTCATCGGCACGCTCATGCCGCCGCCGTTGATGACGGAGTTTCCGCCGATACGACCCATCTTTTCGAGAATCAAGACTTTGTTGCCTTTCTCGGCTGCTTTTAAGCCCGCCGCAAGCCCCGCAAAGCCGCTACCGATGATGATTACATCCCACTCCTCGTCAAATTTGACGTCCTTTGCGTCCACTGCGCTTGCTTGTGCATTTACCGCGCTAAGTGCGAGTGCACCGGCTCCTACCATACCCATTTTCAGTATGTCGCGTCTCTCCATATTTGCCCCTTTACTTAGAGATTTTTTAATCTTAAAGATTAATGTCGTAATTTTATATTAAATCTTTATGTAAGTCAAATGTTATTTGGTATATAATTTAATAGCTAAAGGCTATAAAATTTCAACCGAAGGGGCAAAAAATGAGCCTGCGACATATGGAATTTGCGGTAAAAATTTCGGAGCTTAAAAGCTTTACAAAAGCGGCGAATGAGCTTGGAATAGCGCAGCCATCGCTTTCAAAGAGCATTATGCTTTTAGAAAAGGAGCTCGGGATCGAAATTTTCGATAGAAAAAACGGCCTTGAGCTTACCTATGCCGGCGAAATTTACATCGCCAGAGCGAAAAATATGCTTAGGCTCAATAAGGAGCTAAATAACGAAATCCGCGGGCTTTCGTCGATTAAGACGGGCAAGCTCGTAATCGGCGCAACCTCGACCAGCTTTAAATTTATCGAAAAGATCATCGCGATGTTTTACAGTAGGTTTTCCAAAGCCGACATCAGGGTCGTGCACGCTCACTCCGAGCCTGCGCTCATCGAGATGCTAAAAAGCGGCGAGCTTGATATCGTCTATGCCGCGCACTTTGGCGAGCTTTTCGCAGAGGGGCTTGAGTGCGAGTTTATAAAAAAGCGCAGGCTGCTTCTAAGCGTCTGCTCCTCTCATCCTGCTGTTTCGCGAGCGAGTATAAATTCTACCGAGAAATACCCCAAGATCGCGCTTAGCGAGTTTAAATCCGATAAATTTGCAATCAGCAGTAAAATTTTAAAAAGCGAATCGAACTTCAAAAAGATCTTTGAAAACGCGGGCTTTACGCCTCAAATTTTCTGCGACACCTCCTATCTGTACGTGGCTAACGCGATGGTCGCGGCGGGGCTTTGCGTCAGTTTCAGCTTCGCGCGGTACATTTTTGAGACGCAAAAGGACTACATCACGCTCTTTGACGTCGCAGATGAGCCGCTTTTGGACGTGTCGTTTTCGGTCGTGTATAAAAAACCATCCAAGCTCGCAAAGGAATTTATAAAGATGATAAAAGCGGGCAAAAGCGACGCGTAGGGCGCGTGGGTTACGGGCACGCAGAATCCGTATTTAAATCCTGTGCCGAGCCGTATCGCGCTGTGCAAATTCTCGTAAATTTTAAGTCATACTGCACATCGCAAATTTGCTTTGAAATCCGTGCCGCATCACGCTATTTGTATTAAATTCTGTGCCGCGTCGCACTAAATTTGCTATTGAGCCGCATTAAATTTTATGTAGAAATTTCGCTGCTAAGCCGTGACAAATTTACGTCAAAATTCCGCCGCCACGAGGACGGCGTTTGATTTTATTTTTTGATCATGCGTTTGTATGGGCCGAAGCGGTGATCGTTCTCGTCAAATCCGTCGTTGTAGGGCCCCACGTCCATATCCATCTGCTTGACGTCTAGATCGGGGAAATCTTTCTCTCTATCGGGTTTGATCTTGCGCGGTTTTGAGTTTATATACGCCGTCACGTCGAAAGCTTCCTCCCAGCTTAGCGAGGCGTCCCCTTTAGGCATAGTGGCTTTGACATACCTCGCTCCTTCGATGAGCCTATACATACCGGCGCCCGTATTGTAGCTGTCATCGCCCCAAAGCGCGGGGAATGTGTAGTAATCGCCGCTTTGAGCAAACCCCTCGTTTTTTATCCCTTCGCCGTTTTCGCCGTGGCAGGCGGCGCATTTTGCGGCGTAAATTTCGCGTCCTTTTTTAGGATCCGCCGCGCGGTCTAAAAACTGCGCCTTCGGTAGCCCCTGGCCTTTTACCTTTGCGCCGACCTCATATCCTGCAGAGAGCCAGTGCATGTAGGCGATCATCGCGCGCATCTCTTTGGAGTTCGTAGGGATCGCTTTGCCCGCCATCGAGCGCTGAAAACAGCCGTTTATGCGGTCTTGCAGCGTGACTAGCTGATCCGATCTCGCGACATACTGCGGAAATCTCGCGTAGATACCCACGAACGGGCTTTGATCGGGCACGACGCCGCCGCTCGTATGGCAGCTCGAACAGGAGAGGTTGTTGCCCGCAAAGCGCATTTTTTCGTCCTTTGCTTGCGGTCCGAGATACCTCGTCGTCTCGTTGATGAGCTTCGCGCCGTAGATGACGGTCTTTGCATAAGGCGAGTCGCCGAGCTTTGCCTCGTCTATGACGCCGTTTTCGTCGATGCCTACGGGCAGCCTAAACTCCTGCGTCTTTTTCTCGTACGGCACGGCTTTTTTGGCGTTGAGTTTGGCTACATCAAAGCCTAAAACGGGCGTAAAAAAGAGCGGAAGCGCTAAAACAAGGGTGGTTTTTCTCATATGTTCTCCTTTAAAAAGTAAAATATACATTTGAAATTATTGAATTTTTTAGTTAAATGTGCGTTAAAATTTTAAAAAAGGAGAAATTTCGAGAGCTCGCACAGAAGAGAATTTTAAAGAGCCGATTTTAAAATTTGAGCGGGCGAAAAAATTTTGAAAAGCTAATTTTTGCGGTCTGCGCGTAGGGGAAATTTTAAAAAAGCCGATTTTGAAGGCTTGCGAGAGCGCAAATCTAAAGGGCGCCTTTCACGGCTCGTTTCGTCCGCACTGCTCGGCCGTTTCCTGCACCTCTGTATTTCGCGCCGCTGCGTTTTTGCGTCGCGCGCACGGACCGCTTCATTTTTGCGTCGTGGATGCGGCATCGCGCCGCGTATAAATGCAGAGCGCATGCAAACGACCGCGGGAAACGAACGGATAAGATAAACGGGCGAATTTCGCTCATTCGCAAAACCGCGGTATGTCGCTCGCGCAGGCTTCGGTATCGCCGCCGCAAAACGAGCTATTCGCAAAAGCATACCGCTGTATGTCGCCGAAATACAAGTCGCAAATTGGTATTTCGGCGCGAGATTTGCAAAAGCATGTCGCGGTGCATCGCAGCAGGATCGCCGGCGCATTTGAAATGTATCTAGGTCTACTGGCGCGATAGGGCGAGGCTGATCGTCTCGTCTATGCGCCGTTTGGGCGGCGCGCGTATTTATGCTCTCCCCGCACTCGCCTTAAACGGGCTCTAGGTTTGAAATTTAACCCGAGCGGGCTTGGAATTTTAAATTTAAGCGGATTTAAGCTTTGGCGGTCGGATCGCGCCTGCGCGCCGCGCCGAACCATCCGCGCTAGAAATATCGCCGCCGAGATAAAATTTCGCGCGGCAGGCACCGTAATGCGGCGATATGAAATTCTAACGCTCCTAAATAAAACGGCATGAAATTTTAAATGCTCATAAATTAAAACAGCGTGAAATTTAACTGCACCGAGCCGCCGCATTAAATTCTAAAAATTCCAAGCCGCCTCAGGCGGCACAAAATTTAACCGCGTCCTGCGGTCGTATAAATTCCGTCGCTAAGCCGTATCGCGCGGAGCCGCATCGCGTCAGATCAGCGTTAAGCTCTGCTGCCGCGCCGCGCGGGATTACGTTAAAATTCTACCACCGCGCCGTACTACGCCCGACAGGATCTACATTAAATTTTGCCGCCGAGTTGCACCGCACTAGATTTGTTTTAAATTTTGCTGTCGTGCGCACTAAATTTACGGTCAAAATTTCGTCGTCGCGCCGCGCAAAATTTGCACAAAATTCGCCGTATCGTCGAGTCAAATTTGTCTCAAAATCCATTACTGCGGCGAGCCGCGTTAAAATTTAGATCAAAATTTCGCTAGCGTGCCTATCTGTGGTAATTTTTTACGAATTTTTCTATGCGCTCAAAGCCGCGTTTTAGATTTTCCATAGAGCACGCAAAGCTTATGCGGAAGTGCCCATCCATGCCAAATCCGCTTCCTGGCACCGTGGCTACGAGCCCTTTATCTAGCAGTTGCATGCAGAATTTCATACTATCAGGTTCTACCTGAGAGCAATCTATGAAGAAATAAAATGCGCCATCTGGTTTTACGACACTGAGCCCTGGGATCGCGCCTATCGCGTCCGTGCCAAAATCGCGCCTGCGCTCGTATTCGCGCCTCATCTCCTCGATATAATCATCCGCCTCGCCGCGCAGCACCGGCATAGCGCCTGCCTGGACGATGCTTGCTACGTTGCTGACGCTTTGGCTTTGCAGGTTTATCATCGCCTTATTTAGCTCATCGATTGCGCACGCGGTGTAGCCGAAGCGCCAGCCGGGCATCGCGCCGCATTTGCTTAGCCCGTTGATCGTCACGGTGCGCCCGAACATATCCTCACTGATGCTTGCTGCGGCTATGAAACTCTTGCCAAAGACGATTTTTTCGTAAATTTCATCGGCAATTACCAAAATTTCAGTGCCTTTTAGCACTTCCGCAAGCTCTTGCAGCTCCTGCCGCGAATATACGGCGCCTGCAGGGTTGCTCGGGTTGAAAAGGCACAGCGCTTTCGTGCGCGGCGTAATCGCGGCTTTGAGCTGCGAGGCGGTGATTTTGTATCGGTTTTCCGCCTTGGTGGCTACGATGACGGGCTTGCTGCCGCAAAATTTTACGATTTCGGGGTAGGTGACCCAATAAGGCGCCGGTATTATGACCTCATCGCCTTCGTTTAAGATGCAGTTAAAGGCGTTAAATAGCGAGTGCTTGGCGCCGACGTTGGTGATGATCTGATCAGGCCTGTAGTTTAGAGCATTATCACGCTTTAGCTTCTGCGCGATTAAATTTAAAATTTCAGGCGTGCCGGTAACCGGCGTATATTTTCCGCAGCCCTTAGCCATAGCTTCTATGACAGCCTTTTTGGCGACTTCTGCGGTATCGAAATCAGGCTCGCCCGCGCTTAGGATCACGACATCTTGCCCCTGAGCTTTCATCTGTTTGGCTTTAGTGCTGATTGCGATCGTTAGGCTTTCACCAAGCTTGCTTACGCGACTTGAAAGTGTTAATTTCATTGATGCTCCTTGGATTGGTTTAGACAATTTAAAATTTGATTTTTGACGCTAAAAGCCCTGCCGCTACTTGGGTCTTGGTCGTAGATATCGTCGATTTTATAGTTGCCTCCGCTACGGATGAGTTTGTAGATTATCGTCTGCGTGCCGTAGGGGCAGGTCTGTGTCACTACGACAGTATCGCGCTGCCCTAGCTCAAAATCATATTTCGCGTCGTCGCAGACATCCTGACCGCCGATTATCGGATCATAGTCCAAGCAGCCTACCTCACCTT
>NZ_CALIBF010000191.1 GCF_938045465.1 uncultured Campylobacter sp. | reverse complement strand
GAGCAATGCGGTGCTGCGGAGGCGGCACCCGCGAGAAGTGTGACCTCGCAATTCAAGCCCCTTTTCCGCCCCCAAGATATTTCATCTATACGTAAACGCAATAGCGAGTTCAACAAAATCAGGACTTGCACAACTAGAGTTTTAAACAAAATTTTACAATGTAAAATTGCAAAATTCCACTAACTGAAATTTATAACTTTACAGCCAAATTAATAGAATTATGCAGCGAAAGTTTAGCACTCCATGTTATCGAACTTGCCGTACGAATATTTTTTTGTGGATGGAATATTTTAAGGAAAAATAGGCAAAGGGCAAAGTATGTAAAAGAGCGATTACGCACAAAATAGCCGATGTTGATACAAAAGCAAACCTAAAAGAATTTTCGGCTACAATTTCCCGCAAATAAAGGCAAAATATGAAAGAAATCTCGCTACTAAGGCTCTCGCTCGCAATCTACATCGATATGTTTTTGCGCCTCGTGACCACGTTTATAAACACCTACATGATCTCGCGCGTGGACGTCTCGCTAGTAGGCGCGCTGGGGGCGGGCAACGAGATATTTTTGCTATTCATCACCGTTTTCGGTTTCCTCGCCGTGGGCTGCTCGGTTCTCGTAGCACAGGCGCTGGGAGCAAAGAACAAAGTCCTAGCCATGCGCGCGATCCACACGAGCATCGCATTTAACGCGCTCGTGGGGCTTTGCAGCGGCGTTTTCGTCTTTAGCTGCGCGCCGTTTTTGCTGCACGCGTTGCAAGTGCCCGCCGAGCTTTTGAGCGAAAGCGCGATCTATCTTAAGGTCATCAGCATCGTCTTTGCGATAGACGCCGTCGCGATCGTGCTTAGCGCCATCGTGCGCGTTTACGGATACGCAAATTTCATCATCGCGGTCTCCGTGGCAATGAATTTAGTAACTCTCGCGGGCAACTACGTCGTGCTATTTAGGCCGTTCGGACTGCCGTACTACGGGCTTGAGGGCATCGGCGTAAGCACGATCGCAGGGCGCATGATCGGCGTATTTTTATTCTTCCTCATCATCACAAAGGTGCTAAAGATAAAATTTTACCTCACGATGTTTTTAAAGATCAAGCTCGCCACGCTGCGTAAAATTCTATCCGTAGGGCTTCCGAGCGCTGGCGAAAACATGCTGTGGATCGTGCAGTATCTAGTCGCCTTCGCCTTCGTCGCGAGCATGGGCGAGGCGAGCCTTACCGTACAGACGATCTATTTTCAAATTTCATCATTCATCTTCTTTGGCGGAAGCGCGATCAGTATGGCAAACGAAGTGATCGTAGGCCGCCTCGTAGGCGCCGCCAAGCCGCAGGAGGCGTACCGGCACACATTTACCGCGCTGCGCTTCGGGCTCGGGGCGACGGCGCTTTTCGTCGCGATCGTGTTTTTGGCGCGCGAGCAGATCATGGAGATGTTGAGCCTAAGCGAGGCGCACAAACAGGTCATGCGGCCGCTTTTTTACCTAACTCTCGGGCTTGAGTTCGGACGGACGCTTAATATCGTGTTCGTAAACGCCCTGCGCGCAAGCGGCGACGCGAGGTTTCCCTTTGCGATGGGCGTGATCTTTATGTGGGGCGTCTCGATCCCCGTGGGCTGGCTTTTGGGCATTCATCTGGGGTATGGAATTTTGGGCGTTTGGATCGGGTTTTTCTGCGACGAGTGGCTACGCGGCAGCGCGAATACGGCGCGATGGATAAGTAAAAAATGGCAGAGCAAAAAGTTAGTCTAAATTTGCTAGATCTGCCGATCAGCCTGCGTTTTAAGCGGATGAAATACGCGCGCATCCGCATTAGCAAGGACTGCGAAATCAGCGTGAGCGTGCCGCGCTCCTACACCGCGGCGCAAGCAAAAGACTTCATCCTAAAGCACGAAAGCTGGATCCGCCGAACGCTAGCGCGACTGCGAAGCAAGCTACTAGCGAGCGATCAGGTTAGAATTTTAGGCAAAATTTATAAGCTGAAATTTAGCCGCGAGGCTGAGCTCGACGCAAACTGTGGCGCGAATAAAAATTTAGACAATGGCGGCACGCAAGGCTGCGTGAACTGGGCGAATGGCGATGCGAATAGTGACGCGAGCGGCGTAAATTCGGCTCATTTACAAAGCGGCGCGGGCATAGGCGGTAGCGGCGGCGATGCGAGCAGTAGCGCAAATAACGGCACGGGCGGCATGAATTACGGTGCGGGTGGCGGCACGGCAAGTGAAATTTTAAAATTTCACTCGGGCGAACACACTTCGCAAAGTGGTGCGGCGGGCGAGGATTTGAAATTCAACCTACCGGACGATGCGGCGCAAGGGCTCGCACAACAGAGCAAAGTGCGACAAAGCGGCGAGTTTATAAATACGGCGGCGCAAAATGTCTGCGAGCAATCCTACGGCGAAATTTTAAAATTTAATCCTGCCGCAGGGGATGAAATTTCAAAATTTAAACCCGCTGCGAACGGAGAAATTTCAAATTTTGACTCTGTCGTGGGCGAAGGAATTTCGGTCGCTAGCGAAAAAACTTCAAAATCCGCGAGCGAAAACGCGCCGCAAAATGTAGCGCAAAGCGCGCAAGCGGCGGAGCGCGACGAGCCCGATTTTACGATCAAAAATTTTATCCAAAGCTCTAAATTTAAAGATAAAATTTTCGTATCGGGAGGCGCGATCTTTTGCGAGAGCGAGGGCGAGTTTGCGGCGTTTAAAAAGGCCTTTGCGCTTGAGCTTTATCTGCGCTATATCGCGAAATTTTCCCCGCGGATAGGCCGCAAGATCGCGCGGGTGCGGGTGCGCAAAATGCAGACGCGCTGGGGCAGCTGCAACCACGCCAAGGGCTATCTCAACTTCTCGTTAAGCCTGATAGAGCGGGATCCGCGCTTCGTCGAATACGTCGTGATGCACGAGCTCGCGCACCTCATCCATGCAAACCACGGAGCGGATTTTTACGCGCTCATCGCGCAGATCATGTCCGATTTTAGGGCACGTATCAAGCTAGGTAAAGGCTAATTTGCGAACGGGGCGCCCGTTTAAATTTCACGCCACTGCGTCGCAGTTCTTGCCGCAGTCGATAAATTCCAACCGATCTTTCGCCCTGCCGTAGCAGACCGCAGCCCGATCCGAATTTGCGCAGCACAGACGGCGAAATTTCGCAAATTTTTGCGGATCCAAACGCTAATCTAAAGCCGCAAATTCCACGTATTTCTCCATCGCAACCAGCAGGAGCCAGCGCGCGGTAGGACTGAAAAAATAGTGGTGTTCGAGAACCTGCTCCATTATAAATTTTAAAAAATCGTAAAAATATTCGGGCGCAAATTTAACCTCGGCACTCGTTAGGCTATCGCCTAGATAGTGGATTTCGCCGCTCAAAATCCTTGCTTTTACCGCGGGGTTGCGTCTATGAAGCTTCTGGCACCAGCAAAGCTGGGGCAGTCCGCGGTCGCGTAATCTTTCAATTCCCGCAAGACGGGTTTGGAGCCGACGAAGGTGAAATTTTTTTCTATAAATTTCACTCCGCCCTCGCTCACCTGCCAGCGATCGCCCAAGCTCGATAGAAACGCAAACATCTCATCATCCGCGGATTTGAAATTTGCAGGCTCATTTTTGCGATCCATCTTCGTCCTTTTTAAATTCATAGTTGCTTTTATTTTGAAATTTTTACAATAAAGAACAAAAAATATGTTTGATTTAATCTTTTTAAAATCATTATATTGAATTAGGCTAATCAAGGTTTCCCGAGCTCTTTTTATTTCAAGCGAAATCCTTTACCGCTTTAAAATTCAACCAATTCAAATAATCATTCTTTCTTTATTTTTTTGAACTTTATTTATTTGTTATCATCAGTGAACTGCTCTTTGACAAGATCTTTGATATCGCTTTTAATACTTTTAGTATCAACTATTGAATCCTCACCCAGCTTCTGAAATTTTTCTTTATCTGCCTTCGTATATTCCTGTTCATCATCATATTTTTTTGTGATCAACCGAATCATCTTGCGACGCAAAAACTTCTCATCTCTAACATTTGACCTCTCTTTGATCCACCCAATTAGTAATACCATCAACATTATAAAACCAATATAACCTAGAATTGGATACATAATCGATACTAATTTTTTAAAGCCCATAAAGGATAATATATACCCTACAACTACGGTGCCAATCATAATTGGATAAAAACGTTTTGATTGATTAGATGAGAAACGTTTTGCTAAGGCATAGAATAAACTGAAAGCAGTATTAAAGATCAAGCCGAAGATAACAAGTGCATACACAAACGCAAATGCAGGGTGAATCTGTTTGGCAATAGCCAACATAGGAATATCAACAGTCGTTGCAAGTTTTACATTTGCATATAAGATACAGGTTGTAACTGTGATGATAATACCGATTATAAATCCACCCAAAGTACCACCTTTTTCTGCTACACCAATCCTTATAATGGATCCCCCTAATACAAAAGCCATTGATACACCTGTCATAACGCAGAGCGAAAAATAATTCAGAACAGAAAACCAGATATTTGGCATTGGAGTAGAGATTGTATTTGCAATTGTTTCTAATTCTTTAAAATCAAAACGTTGACTTGCAAAGGTATATACTGCCATAATCATAATCATGATAAAAATAATAGGCGTAAATATTCCGATCACATTCGTGATTTTTTCAAAATCAAGAAAGCTAACAAGGATTATCAATACGGCACATAGGAGTGCTCCTGACCAGAATGGCATGCCAAATTGCTGATTAAGATTTGATCCAGCCCCGGCAATCATGACAAAACCTACCACAAAACAGCAAATAATTAAAGAAATATCAAGAATTTTATTAGTGATAGATCCAGCAATTTGTGAAAGAACTTCAAAGTGATCATTGGATCTAAAATAACTACCGAATGTAATAATGATTTTACCAAAGACGGCATTGAGGATACCAAGAATAACGGCTCCAAGAATACCCCATTTGCCAAAACTGACGAAATATTGCATCAGATCCTGACCGGACGATAATCCAGCACCGACAATAACCCCAACATATGCTAACGCTACATTTAAAATTTGTTTTAACATCATCCTACCTCTTAATTATAAAAATTTTAATTTGCTTTACTAATATTAAGAATCTTTAAATTTAAATAATATTAAATGCTAATTAAATTTTATCCAAATAATGACACGAAATTTACACCGAAATTACATCCAAACTCTTAGCGAGATTCCAAGCGAAAATCCCGTACTTTGGTGAATAAAACCGCAAGACCGCCGCTCAAAACAGATCAAGGCAAATCAAGGCAGATTACTTGAAAAAATTCTTGATCTTATCTAGTATCCCCTCGTCGTCTCCGCCCTTACTACCGAAGCTTTCTTGAAGCTCGCGCAAAAGCGCCTCTTGCTTCTCGTTCAATTTTTTAGGCGTCTGGACGTTTACCTGCACGATCAGATCGCCGTTTTTCTTGGTGCGGATATTCGGCGCGCCCTCGCCGTAGATCGTGAAGCGCTGCTTGTCCTTGGTGCCTACTTTGAGCTTTAGCTCCGCCTTGCCGCGCGGCGTCGGCACCTCGATGCTCTCGCCCAAGATCGCCTGCGTGAAAAACACCGGCACCTCGATATACAGATCATCTCCGTCGCGCAGGAAGTGGCTATCCTCCTTCACGCGCACGATCACGTACAGATCCCCGATCTCGCCTGTTTTAGAGATGTTGCCCTTGCCGCTTAGGCGCACGCGCTGTCCGTCGTCGATACCTGCGGGAATGTCAAATTTAAGGCTCACGTCCTCCTCGGTAAAGCCCTTGCCGCCGCAATCCTTGCACCTGTCTTTTACGATCTCGCCCGTGCCGCCGCATTCGGAGCAGCTTTGGATGAAGCTCATATATCCGCGCCTGACCGCGACGCGCCCGGTGCCGCCGCAAGCGGAGCAGGTGTGTCTTTTTTTATCCTTTGAGCCGGTGGCGTCGCAGGCGGAGCACGGCTTTTTGATCTTGTATTTTATCTCCTTGTGAACGCCCTCTAAAGCCTCTTTAAATTCCAGCGTTACGGCCAGTTCGGTATCTATGCCGTATGGATCGCTAGGGCGCGAGCGACCGCCGCCGCCGAATGCCTGCTCGAAAAAATCGCCGAAAATAGAGCTAAAATCAAATCCTCCGCCGCTCGCGCCGCCGTATGCGCCGCTGATGCCCTCTTTGCCGTAGCGATCATACATTCTGCGCTTTTGATCGTCGCTTAAAATTTGATACGCTTCGTTGATCTTTTTAAATTTCTCCTCCGACTCCTTGTCGCCCTGGTTGCGGTCGGGATGGAATTCCAAAGCGAGCTTTCGAAACGCCTTTTTTATCGTCTCGGCGTCGGCATCGCGCGCCACGCCTAAAATTTCATAATAATCTTCTTCCACGAAATTCTCCTTGAACTATACAAAAGGGGCAATTTTATCTAAATTTAATAAAACGCAAGTTAAGACTTAACTATTTTTATGTATAATGCAATATTTAAATTTCAAATCAACTATGCAAAGGATAAAAAATGATAAATGTATTGATGATAGAAGACGACAGCGAGTTTGCACAGCTTCTAACCGAATATCTGGCTAAATTTAACATCCAAGTTACAAACTTCGAAGACCCGTATCTGGGCATTAGCGCTGGGATCAAAAACTACGATCTGCTGATTTTGGATCTTACGCTTCCTGGGATGGACGGACTTGAAGTCTGCAAAGAGATCCGCGAGAAATACGACATTCCGATCATCATAAGCTCGGCTAGAAGCGACGTAAGCGATCGCGTCGTGGGTCTTCAGATCGGTGCGGACGATTACCTGCCGAAGCCTTATGATCCAAAAGAGATGCATGCGCGCATCATGAGCCTCATCCGCCGCTATAAAAAAGCTAGCGAGAAGGAGGAAACCGCCACTGATAGCGTATTTCGTATCGACGACAAGCGCCATGAAATTTACTTCGGCGAGGAGTCGCTCGTGTTAACGCCTGCGGAGTATGAAATTTTAGAATACCTAATCAAGCAACATAGCTTTTCGGTATCTCGCGAGCAGCTAGTATATCACTGCAAAAGCTTAAAAGATAAGGACTCAAAGAGCTTAGACGTTATTATCGGACGCCTACGCACCAAAATCGGCGACAGTTCCAAAGCGCCTAAGCATATCTTTTCGGTTCGCGGTATCGGCTACAAGCTCATCGGATGAAGCACTCCTTAATCACGAAGATCACCGTATTTTTCGTAATCGCGCTTATTCTGGTATGCACGCTTTTCATCACTTTCGGGCGCATCCAGATGAGCAAAGCCCTGGGGGCGATGCAGGCAAACCAGATAAACGCGGTAAATTATCTACTCGAGCTTTATAAACGCAACACCCCGCCTAGCGATATCGAGCAGTATTTTTCAAATTTCGGGCTCGAGCTTGTCAAAGACAAAAACGTTATCCAAAATATCGGCACCAGCGGGAAGAAATTTTTTGTCCAAGACACCTCGATCGGGGAGTTTAGCTCGGTCGAGTACAATAACTCGCTCTTTTTAAATATCAAAAACAACTCCTTCATCGTCGTTTTTGAAAGTATCGGCACGAAAAATTTAAACGATCCGCTCTGGGTCGGGTTTTTCCTCACCGTCGCGGTTTTAGTTTCGCTTTATCTGTCGATCATGAAGAGCTTCACGCCGCTAAAAAAACTAAGCAAAAATATCAAAAAATTCGCCCAGGGTAACCTGGACGTAAATTTAGCCGCTACTCACAGCGAGGACGAGATCGGGCAGGTCGCGCAGGAATTTAACAACGCGATTGCCAAAATTCAAGAGTTGATCCGATCGCGCCAGCTGTTTTTACGCACCATCATGCATGAGCTTAAAACCCCGATCGGCAAGGGCAGGCTCATCACCGAAATGCTCGATGACGAAACGCAAAAAGAGCGGCTCGTCAATGTCTTTGAGCGGCTTGAAATTTTAATCAACGAGTTTGCTAAAATCGAGCAACTCCTCTCAAAAAGCTACTCGCTCAACTATCAAGACTACCATTTCAGCCTGATTTTAGAGCAGGTAAGAGATATGTCGATGCTCGATAATTGGGATGAGCTTATCAGCACGGATATCGAGTGCGATGCGGTGATAAACGTGGATTTCGGGCTATTTGCACTGGCGATTAAAAATTTAATCGATAACGCCCTAAAATACTCCAGCGATAAAAAAGTTCGCATCATCTGCGACGAAAATAAAGTAAGTGTCGCCAACCGCGGCGCGGCGCTTGCAAAATCATTCGAGCACTACAAGCAGGCCTTTATCAGAAATAAAGACGAGAAAGCCACCGGCATGGGGCTTGGGCTTTACATCATCGATAAAATTTGCGAGCTGCATAAATTCCGCTTCGAGTACAATTACAGCGACGGCACACACTACTTCTCGATCGTCTTTTCGCCGAAGGGCGCTATATGAGCGGCGGAGATAGGTTTGAAGAGCTCGTCGCAAGCTTTGAAAAGCTTCCCGGCGTGGGCAAAAAGTCCGCTCTGCGCTTTGCCTACTACGTAAGCGTTCAAAACTCCTTTTTGGGGCTAAATTTAGCGCACAATATCGAAGAGGCGGTGCGCGGACTGCACAGATGCCGCATCTGCGGAGCGGTATGCGAGGGCGAGATCTGCGAATACTGCGCCGACGAGGAGCGCGAAAGCGATAAAATTTGCATCGTTGAAAACCCCAAAGATATCTTTATTTTAGAGAGCAATAAAATTTACAACGGCCGCTACTTCGTGCTGCAAAGCGCAGGCGAAGAGACGGTGGAGGCTCTGCGCGCCATGGTAGAGCAAAACGGCGCGAGCGAGCTGATTTTCGCGCTGACGCCGGGCATCAACTCCGACGGGATCATGCTCTACGTCGAGGATAAGCTCGCGGATCTGGGTTTGAAATTTACCAAGCTCGCTCAGGGCGTGCCTACTGGCGTGAGCTTAGACAACGTCGATATGCTCTCGCTAATAAAGGCGATCAACGGGCGCACCGAAATTTAAAATTTCGTCTAAATTTTAAATTTATGCGGTCAAATTTAAAGCGCAAAGAGCCGAACAGGTTTTGCCGCAAAACCCAAGCAGCGAAATTTGAGGCGTAAATTTAAAGTCGGCGCGCGATGAACGCGATGAAATCGAAATTTACGCGGCTTTGGTGCGCGATACGATGCGGCAGGCGCGGCGGCGTCTCGCTTGCCGCGAGGCTTTAATGGCGTTTGACGCGTAAAAATTTTAAGCGCTCTCGTTTCAAGGCGGAATTTCGAGCGCTCAAATTTTAAAAGGCGAAATTCTAAACGGCGAATTTCGAGCGTTCAAATTTTAAAAGCACTTTCGAAAGTAGCGATACGGGGTTGCGCGACGCTGCGAGCTCGTAAAAATTTAAAGGCGAATTTCAAGGCGCGTAAAACGGTTTAAATTTTTAAATTTCGCAGACGTGGGATTTAAAAATTTAAACGTAATTTTCCATTATAATATTTAAGGACAAAGGTGAAAAAGGTTCATTTTATCGGCATCGGCGGCATAGGCATCTCCGCATTAGCAAGATTTTTACACGAGAAAAATTTTATCATCTCAGGCTCTGATATCAAAGAGAGCGAGACGACCTACAAGCTAAGAGCGGACGGTATGGAGATCATCACTCCGCACGACGCTTCGGCGATCAAAGATCAGGAGATCGTCATCTACTCCGCCGCGATCAAAGAGGACAACGTCGAGCTGCAAGCCGCGCGCAAAAAAGGGATCGTCTGCCTCTCGCGTAAGGAAGCCCTGCCCTTCGTGCTAAAAGACAAGCGCGTCTTCGCAGTCGCCGGCGCGCACGGCAAAAGTACGACGAGCGCGATAACCTCGGCGCTAATAAACGGCTCAGTCATCATCGGCGCGATCTCCAAGCAGTTCGGCTCGAATATGAAGTACGAAAACAGCAAAAACATCATCTTTGAAGCCGACGAGAGCGATTCTAGCTTTTTAAATTCCAACCCCTACGTCGCAGTCGTGACCAACGCCGAGCCCGAGCATATGGATCATTACGACAACGATTTGGATAAATTTCACGCGGCGTATCGCGGCTTTTTGGAGCGCGCCAAGATCCGCGTGATAAACGCCGAGGATGAGTTTTTAAGCTCGATAAAGCTCGGCTGTATCAAGCTCTTTCCTTCACGCGACATAACGGATCTGAAGGTGCTGCTGCGCGATCATCAGCCGTTTATGAGCTTTAATCTTAAAGAGCTCGGACGCTTCGAGGTTTACGGGCTCGGAAGACACATCGCGATCGATGCGTCGCTAGCGATCCTAGCCGCGGCGTGCGAGACGGGGCTAGAACAGATCCGCAAAAATTTGCTAAATTACAAAGGGATCAAAAAGCGCTTCGACATCCTGTGCGCCACCCCGAGCTTCGTGCTCATCGACGACTACGGTCACCATCCCACCGAGATCAGAGCGACTCTGCAAAGCGCGCGCGAATACGCTAGCCTGCTAGGGCTTAGCAAGATCACGGCGATCTTTCAGCCGCACCGCTTCAGCAGGCTTAAGGCGAATTTAAACGCCTTTAAAGAGTGCTTTGCGGGCGTAGAAGAGCTCGTGGTGCTACCCGTTTACGCCGCGGGCGAGCCTAGCAACGGCATCGATCTGAAAGAGGAATTTAAGGGGCTCGGAGCGCTATTTACCGAGCGGGTCTTTAGAAACGGCGAGAAGATAGAATTTAGCGATATTTTTGGCGTCCGCCACATCATAAACGACGGGCTCGTGATCGGATTTGGCGCAGGCGACATCACCTATCAGCTGCGCGGAGAATTTTAAGCTTGAAAACTCTCGCTGAATTTATGAGCCAAACTCCGCTGCAGGCGGGCAAGGATAAAATTTGAGATTTTTAGTGTTTATTTTCGCATTT
>NZ_CALIBF010000190.1 GCF_938045465.1 uncultured Campylobacter sp. | reverse complement strand
ATAAGTTGACAAGAATAATGTTGAGGGAGCTTAGGAGAAAATCGGACGAAAAAAAAGATGATTTTGATTAAAAAGTCCTTGACAAGTAGCAACAGGTTCTGCAAATTAAAATTTTAAAATTTAAAGCGACCGTTAGAGCGACTGCGCCGTAGCTCAAAGACCGCCGAAGCGGCGCTGTTTGCGGCGGAAATCATCCACTATGCGTGCAAGCTCCTCGCGCCTGAAATCCGGCCACAGCGTCGGCGTAAACGCAAGCTCGGCGTAGCTCGCCTGCCAGAGCAAGAAATTCGACAGCCGCTGCTCGCCGCCCGTGCGCACCAGCAGATCCACGTCGCCGCTGTGCGCGGTATCCAGATGCGCGCCGATGCCCGCTTCGCTTAGTCGCTCGCCGCTTGCAAGCAGCCGCTCGCACGCTCGCACGATCTCGTCTCGCGAGCCGTAGTTGATCGCTAGGTTAAAATTTAGCGCTCGCCCGTTTTGAGTTAAATTTGAAAGATATTCGATCTCGCTTCGCAGATCGCCCTCAAAAGCCGATATGTCGCCGATCGGATAGAATTTTATCCCGTTTTGGATAAATTTTTCGCGGCGCGAGATTAGGAATTTTTGAAGCAACTTCATCAAAAATTCCACTTCGCTTTTCGGACGCTTCCAATTTTCGGTGCTAAAGGCGTAGAGTGTGAGGTTTGCGATGCCTTCGTCGATGCAAAACTCGCAGATCTGTTCCACGACCTCCGCGCCCGCTTCGTGCCCGCCGGTGCGCAGCAGACCGCGCTTTTTCGCCCAGCGCCCGTTGCCGTCCATCACAAGAGCGAGATGATTTAGGCTATTCACGGATCAGATTTTTTTCAGCTCAGCCGCGATTTTTAGGGCGACTTCGTCCTTCGGCGCGGTGTCGATTACGACCTGATCGTTCTTCGTGATAAAGGTGACCTTAAGGACGTCGCCGCCGAGCTTGATGATGTCGTCCAGCACGTTTAGGCAGACGGCGTCGAGATGCTTTTCGTTAAGCATGCGTTTGGCCTCGCCGACGGCATTTTCGCGGTCGGTTTCGAGTTTAAAGCCCACCTTTTTGATATTTCCGCGCACGGAGCTTAAGATATCCTCGTTTTCGCCCAGGCGTAAATTCCAAATTTCGCCGATCTCCGCCTTTTTCACCTTATCTTTGTATCGAACCTTCGGCGAGTAGTCGCTTACCGCGGCCGCCATTATCAAATATGCGCCGTCGGGGAATTTTGTGCTGTCAAGCGCCGATTTTAGCCCGATAGTGCTTTCAAATTTAACGAGCTTGTACGGTAAATTTTCATATTCGTTGCTAGAGATCAGCGTCACGTCCGCGCCTAGGTAAAACAGCGCGTCGGCAATCGCTTTGGAAGTTTTGCCGCTGGAGAAATTCGTAATGCCGCGCACGCTGTCGATCTTTTCGATCGTCGCGCCTCCGGTGATGATGACGGTTTTATCCTCCCAAAATTTATCGTTGTAAAGCGCGCGCTTTAGCGTCTGCATGATCGCCTCGGTGCTCGCTAGCCCGCCCTTGCCGGTATCGCCACAAGCTAGGGTTTTTTCTATCGGATCCACAAAATACGCATTGACGCTCGCTTTTAGCATATCGATGCAGTTTTTCGTGATGTTGTTTTCAAGTAGCGCGGGGTTCGCGGCGGGCGCAATAACCACCTTGGCATGGGCAAAAGCCGCGTTTAACACCTCTAAAAATACGTTGTCGCAGACGCCCCACGCGAGCTTGTTTATCGTATTTGCCGTAGCAGGCGCTATCAAAACCAAATCCACTTTGGAGTAAGCGATGTGGTTGATGCCCGCCTGCCAGTTTTCGTTGGCTTTGCAAAGCACGGGGTGATCGCACAGCGCCTCGAACGCCTTGTAGCTGACAAACTCCTGCACGCCGTCGCTAAGCGCAACATAGACGTCGAAATTCGACTTTTTCAGAGCGGATAAAATTTCAAACGCTTTGTAAAAACTGATACTCCCGCAAACCGCTAGTAAAACCTTTTTCTTACTCATCTTCGCTCCTAAAAAATTTATGGAAAAACCCATCTTTGTTGATTTGTTTGCTTCGGCTGATCGCCAGCGCGCCGCTCGGAACATCGCTTGTCACCGTCGTTCCCGCGGCGATTATGACGTCGTCGGCTATCCGCACGGGCGCTACTAGCTGCGTGTCCGAGCCGATAAAGACGTTTTTGCCGATTATCGTTTTGTATTTTTTCTTGCCGTCATAGTTACACGTAATCGTGCCGCAGCCGATATTGCTGCCCTCATCGATCTCGCAATCTCCGAGATAACTTAAATGCCCCGCCTTGATTTTGTTTACTTTTGCGTTTTTAAGCTCGACGAAATTTCCGATATGGGTGCCTATAACCTCGCATTTTGGGCGCAGATGCGCCATCGGACCGATGTCTGAGTTTTTTACGACGCTATCTTCGATGACGCAGCCGCTTTTTATGAGCGAGTTTTCGATCACGCAAGGACCGATGATGCTTACGTTTTCTTGCAACTCGCATTCGCCGATAAATTTCGCCCTACTATCGATGTAGATGCTTTGCGGTAGGCGCATCAAAACGCCTTGCTTCATCAAATTTTCTTTGATCTCGTTTTGCATTAAATTTTCGGCGATGCTGAGGGCGAGCTTATCGTTTATTCCCATGAAGCTTTGCTCGTCCACCCACACGGCGGCGCATTTTAAGCCCATATCTTTGGCGATTTTGATCGCGTCTGTGAGGTAGTACTCTTTTTGCGCGTTATCGGGTTTGATCTGCGGTAGAATTTGTTTCAATGCCTCGCTTTTGAAGCAGTAGCAGCCGGCGTTTGCGTCTTTTACCGCTTTTTCCTCTTCGCTTGCGTCCTTTTGCTCGACGATCTTTAAAATTTCGCCGCCTTTGGTGATTACGCGGCCGTATCCGAATGGATCGCGCGCGCTAAAAACGCTTAGATTTACCTCCGCGTCCCCCTCGCAAAGTTTGCGAAGCTCGGCACTTTTTACCAAAGGCATATCGCCGCAGATTATGAGCGTTTTTTCCCCGCGGATTTCGACCTCTTTTAGTCCGCCCGCAGTGCCGGGGAAGCGCTCGTGGTCTTGTTTGTAAATTTTAGCGTTTGGGAACTGCGCTAGAACCGCGCTTTTAACCTCGTCGAATTGATAGTATAAAATCACGCTCACGTCGTTTGAAATTTCGTAAGCTTTCTTTAAGATGTGGATTATCATCGGCTCGCCGCAAAGCTCGAAAAGAACTTTAGCTTTTTGCGACTTCATCCGAGTGCCCAGACCTGCGGCAAGAACTATAACCGAAACGTCGTTCATTTGTACCCTTAAATTTCAAAAATCGGATAATTTTAACACATTTAAAATAAATAAAAACCTAAATTTATGCCGCGCGGGCGAAATTTAAATCCCAAATTCAACTAAAATTTTATAAAATTCCGCCTAAATTTTAAAGCTTAGGCGGACGTTTTGAAAAAACTGATTTTGGTTACTTGTATTTGGGCTTTTAGTTTCTCGCTGATAGGCGAGTTTTTGCGCGGCATAGACAGCGCGTATTTGGCGTTTTCGCGCGTATCGTTGGCGCTAATTTGCTTTTTGCCGTTTATGAAATTTCGTGGCGTAAATCCCGCCTTGGCGCTTAAAATTTGCGCCGTGGGCGCCATGCAGATCGGCGTGATGTATATCTTTTACTACCGCAGCTTTGCGTATTTGAAGGTCTATGAAGTGGCGCTTTTTACGATATTTACTCCGTTTTACGTGACGCTGCTTTACGACGCGCTTAAGCTTAGATTTCGCGCGCTATATCTTTTCAGCGTCGCAGTCGCGGTGCTAGGTGCCTTGGTGATCAAATTCGGCGCGATAAACTCTGAGTTTTTGACGGGCTTTTTGCTCGTGCAAGGCGCGAATTTATGCTTCGGGCTCGGACAGAGCGCGTATAAATTTATGCTGGAGCGCCACGGCTTTAGCGAGCAGAAGGAGCTTTTCGGCTACTTTTTTGTGGGGGCCACCGCGGTTACGGCGATTGCCGCGATAGTGCTCGGAGATTTTTCTAAATTTAATCCCAGCTTCTCGCAGGGCGCCGTGATCGTGTATCTGGGTACTGTCGCAAGCGCTTTAGGGTATTTTTTGTGGAACAAGGGCGCGTGCGAAGTCGATAGCGGCGTGCTTGCGATTATGAATAACGCGCTCATCCCCGCAGCGATCGTCGTAAATTTAGTGTTTTGGCAAAAAGACGCCGATCTGGCGCGCCTACTTGCGGGCTCGGCGCTGATCTACGTTTCGCTAATTTTACATAAAAAGATCATGAAATTTTACGCCGTGCGCGAGCAAAGAATTTAGTATTTAACTAAAATTTTATATTTTTACATTAGAATTAGCCCTTATTTTATTTGAAGTTGGCAAAATGAAAAAAACCTTAAAATTTATCGCCTTTACCCTGCTCGTAGTCATTGCGATATATTTCTTATACGGCAAATTTTTTAAGCAAGAAGAGGCGCCGAAGGCGCTTACCACAAGGCTTGAGAAGGGCAGTATTAGAGGCACGGTGACGGCTGCGGGAGAGGTTTACGCCAGGGATTTGGTCGATGTGGGTGCGCAGGTAAGCGGTCAGATCAAAAAGCTCTACGTCAAAGTGGGCGATAAGGTTCAAAAGGGCGATATGATAGCGCAGATCGACTCAGTCACGCAAGAAAACGAGATTGCGCAGCAAAAGGCGCAGCTTTTGATCCACGAGGCAAATTTAGCTTCGGCAAAGATCGCCGCGGCAAACGCTAAAACGCAGTATAACCGCGAGCTTGAGCTGTATAAAAGAAACGCCGCCTCCAAAGAGGCTGTGGAAAATGCTAAAAATAGCGCCGCTTTAAAAGAGGCCGAGCAGAAGCAGATCGAGGCGCAGATCGAGCAGACCAAACTTCAGCTAAGCACGGCGGAGACAAATTTCGGCTACACTAAAATCACGGCTCCGATAAGCGGCACGATCGTTTCCATGCCGGTAGAGGAGGGCAAAACGGTAAATTCCAACCAAACTACGCCTACGATCGTAAAGATCGCCGATCTAAGCAAGATGGAGATCAAGATGCAAATCGCAGAGGGCGATATATCTAAAGTAAAGATTGGAATGGACGTAGAATACTCCATACTATCGGATCTGGATAATATCAAAAAGGCTAAAATTTACAAGATTGACCCCGGTCTTACCACGCTTAGCGACGGGACGTACGATAAAACCTCTAGCGGTTCGTCCTATTCTTCGAGCAGCAGCGACAGTGCGGTATATTTTTACGCAAAGATGCTAGTGGACAATGAAAACGATTTTTTAAAGATTGGAATGACAACCGAAAACAACATAATCGTAAGCGAAGCGAACAATACGAGCTACTTGCCTACCTCCGTCATTAAGCGCGACGGGGGAGGCGATTACGTCACTGTGCTTAACGGTAAAGAGCCCGAGCAGCGATACGTAAAAACGGGCGTTAGCGACGATTTGAATACCGAAATTTTAAGCGGCCTTGATGAAAAAGATGAGGTGCTTATCGCCGACGGAAAAGCCGCGCCGTTAAATATGGACGGGCCTCCGATGGTGTTTTAGTTAAAATTTTATGGTGTGAAGATGCTAGAGCTTAAAGATATAAACAAAAAATTCATTCTCGGCGATAACGAAATCCACGTCCTAAAGGACGTAAGCTTAAATATCGAAGCGGGCGAGTTTATATCGATAATCGGACAATCCGGAAGCGGAAAATCCACGCTGATGAATATAATCGGCTGCATCGATACGCCAAGCAGCGGAAGCTATAAGATCGAAGGTCACGAGACCGCGAATTTAAGCGGCGACGAGCTTGCGGCGCTTAGAAGCAAAAAATTCGGCTTTGTCTTTCAAAAATATAATCTCATCGCCACGATGGATGCGACCGCAAATGTCTCGCTGCCTGCGGTGTATGCAGGCGTAGGGGCGAGCGAACGGACGAAACGAGCGGTGGAGCTTTTGAATAAGCTGGAGCTTGGCGATCGCACTAAAAATTTACCGAGCAAACTTAGCGGCGGGCAGCAGCAGCGCGTAAGTATTGCCCGCGCTCTGATAAACGGCGGCGAAGTGATTTTGGCAGACGAGCCTACCGGCGCGCTTGATAGCAAAAGCGGCGAGACGGTGATGCAAATTTTAACGGCGCTGCACAAAGAGGGTCACACCATCATCATAGTCACGCATGATGCGCATATTGCGGAATTTGCGGATCGTATCATCGAGATCAAAGACGGTAGAATTTTAAGCGATAAAAGAAAGGCTGAGCGGGTTTTTGAGCGCAAAAAAGAGCAGATCAAAACGAAAAATTCCTTTATATTTTGCAAAGATCAGCTCATCGAGAGCTTTAAAATGTCGATTAGCGCGATATTTTCGCATAAACTAAGATCGATTTTGACGATGCTTGGTATCATCATCGGCATCGCCTCGGTTATCTGCGTAGTAGCTCTCGGTAAGGGTTCGGAGGAGAAAATTTTATCCGAGATCCGTAAAATTGGCACCAATACGATCGATATCTTTCCCGGTAAAAATTTCGGTGACGTGCGTGCGGGCTTCGTGAGCACCCTTACGATAAGCGATTCTAAAGTTTTGGCGCGCCAGCCCTACGTCGATTATGCCACACCAAATGCTTCTGCAAGCGGTACGGCAACATATGCTAATTTAAGCTCCAAGGCTCAACTGCGCGGCGGCGGCGTGAATTCTTTGGCGGTTAATGGCATAGATATAGAAGATGGTAGAAATTTTAGCGACGATGATATTAAAAATTCTGCCTCTGTCGCGATTATCGATCCCAACACCAAAAAAACATTTTTCAAAAACACCGATCCTATCGGCAAGACGATTTTATTTTCGGGTAAGCCACTTAAGATCATAGGAGTTTCGGGCAAGGATAAAAACGCCTTCGGAAGCAACGAAAATTTAAGAATTTACGCGCCGTACTCAACCGTGATGAATAAAATCACGGGCAATCGAAAAATCAGCTCTATCACCATCAAAATAAAAGACGATGTCAATACTCAAGTGGCCGAAGAGAGCCTAACTCAGCTACTTATCCAAAGACACGGCTCGCGGGATTTTCATACGATGAACGCAGATACTATCAAACAAACAATACAAAGCACTACCGGCACGATGACGATTCTGATCTCATCGATTGCGGTGATCTCACTCGTCGTCGGCGGCATCGGCGTGATGAATATCATGCTCGTAAGCGTTACCGAGCGCACGCGCGAAATCGGCATTAGGATGGCGATCGGCGCGAAGCAATCCAACATCTTGCAGCAGTTTTTGATAGAGGCGATCTTGCTTTGCTCGCTGGGCGGAGCTTTAGGAATTTTAATCGCTTTGGCGCTTGGATTTGCATTTAATACCATAAGCCCGGATTTTGCGATGAAATTTACTACCGCGCCTTTCGTGATCGCCTTTGCAGCGTCGTCCGCGATCGGTATAGTTTTCGGCTATCTGCCGGCAAGAAACGCCAGCAGATTAAATCCGATAGATGCTTTAGCACAAGAATAATCAAGGAGAGAAAATGATAAATTCCAAAGTAATTTTAAGCGGCGTTTTGGCCGTCTTTATCGGTGGCTGCGCCTCGAATCAAAGCGAAGTCGAGTATAAACCCGTAGAGAATTTCAAAGATGAAAACGCAAGCTACGAAATCGATACGCTGTGGTATAAAAAATATGGCGAATCATACTTAAATAAGCTTGTAGATCAAGCCCTTGCGAATAACTACGATCTAAAAACAGCGGCTTTAAACGTTGAGAGTGCTTATGCAAATTTAGGGCTAAGCAGGGCTGATCTTTTTCCTACGCTAAGTAGCTCGTGGAGTGCGGGCGCTAATCGCGACATAAGCACCGGCTCGAATTGGAACAAAACCTATAGCTCGGGCTTTAACGTAAGCTATGAGCTTGATCTTTTCGGCAAGATCCGCTCGGCGGTAAATGCCGAGGGCTGGAACGCTAAAGCCAGCGAGTTTGACCTTGAAAATACTCGCCTGACTCTTATAAATTCTATCGTAAGCGGTTACTTCGAGATGCTTTATTTAAACGATTCGCTAAAATGGACAAAACAGAATTTAAGCGATTACCGCGAGATCGAAAAAATAATCAAGGCAAAATATGATTACGGCAAGTCCGAACAGCTTGATTACAGGCAGATTCAAAATTCTATTCTAGGGCTTGAAAACAAGGTATTAAGCATTCAAAAAAATATTGAGGATAATCATAAATATATGAGAAATCTCATCTCCTCCAGCTTGCAATTTGATGATAACACAGATTCGATAAATTCCATAGAATTCCAAGGCGTTGATCTAAATGTACCTTACACAGCGCTTGCTAACCGCCCCGACATTAGAGCTGCGATCGCTAGGCTAAATTCCAGCTTTTACGACGAACAGACCGCTAAGTTAAATTTCTTTCCTAGCGTGAATTTGGGCGCAGGGCTTACTAATGGGCAAGGCGTGAGCGCTAACGATAGCTTCAAGCTAAATTTTTTAAGTGGCAACGTAAGCATAAGTCTGCCGTTTTTGGATTATGCGAGGGTTGAAAACCGCCTTAAAATTTCAGAGATCGCTTTTCGCAAAAACGTCGTAAATTACGAACAGACGCTCTCTAACGCTACGAATGAGGTGCTAAATTTATATAGAATTTACCAGATCAATCTGGCTAGCCTTAAAAATTTAAGCGCTGCTTACGATGAAAAGGCGCGCATTGCCGATCTTTACGCCGCGAAATACGAAGCAGGTTCAAGCGAGCTAAAGGATATGCTAGAAGCCCGCACCGATGCCGTAAACGCTAAGATAAACGAGCTAAACCAAAGATATTTGACGCTTCAAAACGAGGCAGCGATCTATCGCGCAATGGCAGGCAAATTTAAACGCAAATGAAAAAGGCTTTGATATTTTGGCTGCTTTGTGGCGCGATATTTGCTGATTCTATGGTACTAAGTGCGCAAGATGGTGCAGTAAGCCTTAGCGCCAGCGCTTACGTTGCGAACGATAAACAATCAGAATTTGAAAAAAACCATAATGAAATTATGCTAAATCGTCAAAAAAATGAATTAGATCGGCAAAGCCTGCAAAATAATTTGCAACGTGAATCAAAAGGCGTAGGCGACCACGATGATTTTTCGATGAAAAAACAGCCGATGCAAGACATCAAGGAGCGAAACAATAAAAATGAGCAAGACTTAAAACTGCGCCGTAAAAAGCTGCAAGGCGACGCTTATCGGCGCTAGGGCTGCTTTTGTTTATCGGTTTTTAAGTAAAGTTTCTATAAAATCTCCGCTTTACATTTTCTTAAAGGAACAGTTATGAAAAGAACGTACCAACCTCACAATACCCCTAAAAAGCGCACTCACGGCTTCCGCGTCCGCATGAAAACAAAAAACGGCCGCAGAGTTTTAAGCGCAAGACGCGCTAAAGGCAGAAGAAAATTGGCTGCGTAGGCGAATTTGCTGCAATAAGCGATAGCAGCGTTTTTTCGGAGGTTTATAAAAGTGCGGCGAAGTGGCATTGCGAATGCGCTGTCGTGTATTTTTTAGCTAGCGAAGAGCGTAAATTTAGCGCAGTCGCCAGTAAAAAAATAGGCAATTCAGTTACGCGAAATTACGCTAAAAGGCGTTTGCGCGCAGCGTTTTATAATCAAAAAGACGCCATTGTTAGCGGAATTTTTATATTAATCGCAAAAAAGCGGATCGTAGATATGAGCTTTGAAGACATTGAGCGAAATTTAAAATGGGCGTTTAAAAAGATCGGCGCAGTAAAATGAAGAGATTTTTTATAGCCGCGATCGGGTTTTATCGAAAATTTATTTCGCCTTTGCTACCGCGCTGTTGCCGTTATTATCCGAGCTGTTCGGAATACGCGCTTTATGAGTTTAAGTTTAACGGCGTCTTTGGCGCGCTCTGCGCTGTAACGGCTAGAATTTTAAGATGCAATCCGCTCTTTAGCGGTGGCATAGATTATCCGATAATCGCGCGAAATTTCAAATTTTGCGTATTTTCAAAAGCCTGCGAAGGCGGCTTTAACGCACGCGCGCAGAAATTTAAGCTTTGGTTTATACCATATAAAAAAAATAGATATTACGTCATACGACTAGGAGAAAATAGTGCTAGATAAACTTCCTCAATCAAAGCGCCTTGCTATCGCAATAGCAACTGCGCTCATATTTTTTGTAGCTTACGATCATTTTTATTTATCAAAAATTCGCGCCGCAATGGAGGCAAACGCAACTATGGCGCAGCTCGCGCAAAAAAATGCTGCCAAGTCCGCTCCGCAAACTACCGCCACTGGTGTGAGCGCGCAGGGAGCGAATTTAAATACCACAAATTCCATCTCTGCACCGTTAGTGCGCGTAGTCGGAAAAGAAGCAAATTTTACGATCGACGGACTTGGTCGCATAAGCTCATATGTGTTAAATGATGCTAAATTCCGTGACGAAAACGGCGATGCGATAAATTTAATTGATCCTAAATCACATTCTAAACCGCTTGAGATGCGCTTCGAGGACGCGGCGTTGAATGCAATGGCTTTCGATACTCCTTACAGTGCTTCATCTAGCGAGCTAGACGTGCGAAACGGCGAAGCTAGCGTGAGCTTAAGTCAAAATTTGGGCTCGGTAACTATAACTAAAAATTTGACCTTTTTCCCGAACGGCAGCTACAAGCTGGATGTTAAATTAAACGGCAGCGCACCTTATTTCATCACTCCGGGCTCGCGTCCGAACGTAGAAGTAGATAGCTATACGGTTCACGGCGTCATTGTAGGAAAACCGGGCGAAGCTGGAATTTCAGATAAAATTGCTTCATTTTTTACCGGCTCGCAAGCTATAAGCGAAAGC
>NZ_CALIBF010000189.1 GCF_938045465.1 uncultured Campylobacter sp. | reverse complement strand
GACGTTGCGGAAAAACACGATCTCGGCGCTGCTCATCCGCTCCGCCATGACCTTGGCTAGCGCGCCGTTTAACGCGAAATAAAAGCTCGCTACGAGCATATAGTAAACGCCAAGATGTTTCAGCCAAAACGCGGAGTAGAATTTTTGTTTCATCGCACGCTACTTTCGGTTCGCCACAAGTGTGCCCGCGACGATGATGAGTGCCATGCCCGAAAGCGCCATGAAACCGGGCAGGGCGTCGCCTAGCAGCAGCCCAAATAGCGTCGAAAAGATGATGTCTGTGTAGCTGATCGTAGCTACTATGCCCGCTTTGCGCGTCGCGGCGAATAATCCGCTTAAAATTCCAAAAATATCGCTCGGCTGCAAGCCAAACTGCGGCTGAATTACCAAAACGATGCCCACAAAGCCCAGGCAGACCGAGAACCAGCCCATCGCGCCGAATTTTTCGCCGAGGGTAAAGTACGCGATGATCGCCGTCCAAATGGGCGCCGTTTTTTGAAAGGTAAATGCCTCGCCGAGGCTGATGTTGGCGACGTTATAAAAAAATACCATCAGCCCCAAAATCCCGATAATGCCGCGAAACGCGAGCGTAAAAGGATGACCGCCCTTGTTTGCGAAGCGCGCCGCGAGGGGACGAACCTTGATTTTATAAAGCAGGATCAAAAGTCCCGGCAGATTGCGAAAGAGCACGACCTCAAGCGATGAAATTTGCGTGCCCAAAAGCTTGGCAAAAACGCCCGTAAGAGAGTTGTAAAAGCACGCCATCAGCATATAATACACGCTTAGATGGTGCAGCAAGAAGTTGTTGTATTTCATCGCGTCCCTTTAAATTTGCGGAATTATACACGCATAATGATTAAATTTTAATTTTCCGCCGTTTTAATATTTCGCCGCGCCGCCTGCTTTTGCACGTTTGGACGCGACGGCTTGGTTTTGTACTTCGGCGCTTGTATGCGCGGAATAGTCAAAATTTACGCAGCTGCGGGTTTTTATACTTTCGCGCAGTTGTGTCTGTTTCGCGCTTCGGTTGCTAGCTTTCGCGGACAGGCTTCAGTTTTAAAATTTTATAAATTTACGCGTAGCTCCAGTTTTGCGTCATCCGTGGCGATGGATCGCGCGCCTTGGTGTCTTTTACGAGCGGCGTCCCGCTAGTGTTGCGATAAAATTTCGCTAAATTTAGCGCCTAAATTTTATAAAATTTTGCCGCTTCCTTCCGCGAGCGAGCGCGTAGAATTTGGCTTTAATCTATTTTTGGTTATAATCGCGCCAAAAACTACAAGGACGAACGTGAAAAGTTTGATCATCATCGGGCGCCCCAACGTCGGCAAGTCGAGCCTTTTTAACCGCCTAGCAGGCGCTCGCATCGCCATCACGAGCGACGTTGCGGGTACGACGCGCGATACCAATAGAGCCGAAGCCGAAATTTTCGATCGTCGCGTGCGCGTGATCGATTCTGGCGGCTTAGACGACGCCTCCGAGCTGTTTGCGCGCGTGCAGGCTAAGACGCTAAGCGAGGCAAAGAGCGCGGATTTGATAATCTTTATGACGGACGGCAAGCTGCTTCCGAGCGATGATGAGCGGCGGATATTTTTCTCGCTGCAAAAGCTCGGTAAGCCCATCGCCCTGGCGGTCAATAAGATCGACGGCAAGCGCGACGAGGAGCGCAGCTGGGAGTTTAACGAATTCGGCGTTAAATTTTTCCCGATCTCCGTTTCTCACAACAGCGGCATCGACGAGCTCAAAGAGTGGATCTACGGCTTTTTGGACCCTGCGCCCGCGCAGCAGGACGAGGATGAAATTTTTGATGATTTTATAGAGGGCTTTAACGACGAGGGCGAGCCGAAAGAGGGGCGCGACGAGGAATTTTACGCCAGTAAAACCATCGGCGTGGGTATCATCGGGCGGGTAAATGTCGGTAAATCAAGCCTTCTAAACGCGCTTGTGGGCTCGCAGCGCTCGGTCGTGAGCGATTATGCGGGCACGACGATCGATCCGGTGAACGAAAGCACGGAATTTGAGGGGCGCACGCTCGAGTTTATCGACACGGCGGGCATTCGCCGCCGCGGCAAGATCGAGGGCATCGAGCGTTTCGCGCTAAATCGCACCGAAAAAATCTTGCAAAGCTCTGACATCGCGCTTTTGGTGCTTGACGCAAGCGAGCCGCTAAACGAGCTGGACGAGCGCATCGCGGGGCTTGCGGCTAAATTTGAACTAGGTCTAATCATAATTTTAAACAAATGGGATCTTTGCGAGCGCGATTACGACGAGTTTTGCCGCGATTTGCGCGATAGGTTTAAATTTCTTTCCTACGCGCCGATCATCAGCGTCAGCGCGACGGACAGGAAGCGGATCCATAAAATTTACCCGCTCATTTTGGAGGTTTATTCAAATTTCACTCGCAAGCTCGGCACCGCAAGGATCAATGAAGCGGTAGAAGTCGCGATAAAGGCGCATCCGATACCTCGCGAGCGGGGCAAATCGGTTAAAATTTACTACGCCGCGCAGATCGGCTTTGCGCCGCCGAAGATCGCTCTTGTGATGAACCGCCCGCAAGCGCTACATTTTAGCTACAAGCGCTATTTGATGAACAGGCTGCGCGCGAGCTTCGCTCTTTCGGGAAGTCCGCTAGTGCTGCTGCCGCGCAAAAAAGGTGAGAGCGATGAAGAGCGGTAACATCGTGCTCATCGGCTTTATGGGGGTCGGCAAGGGCACGATAGCGCGGGCTCTGGCTGCGCAAAGCGGGATGTTTGCGCTTGATTGCGACGATATGATCGAAAGCTACGCCAATAAAAAGATCGGGCAAATTTTTAAAGAGCAGGGAGAGCAGAGCTTTAGAAAGATGGAAGGGGGCCTTGCGAAATTTTTAGAAAAGTCCGTCAGGCACGCCGTGATCTCCACCGGCGGCGGCTTCTACGCCGTGAAAAATTTAAACAAAATCGGCACCGTCGTGTATCTGAAATCAAGCTTTGAGGGAATCATCGAGCGCTTAAAAAATAGCGAAAACGCGGAGAAAAAATTTGCAAAGCGCCCGCTGTTAGCGGATCTGCAAAAGGCCGCAGCGCTGCACGCCCAAAGAGACGGGGCGTATGAAAAAAAGGCCGACATCGTAATCGACGTCGAAAATAAAAGCGTAAAAAAGATCGTAAAAGAAATTTGCTCCGCCTGCGACGGGCTAAATTTAAAAGGGAAAAAGATGTCTAAGCAGAAGTGCTCTGGCGGCGGCAAAAATTCCGAGCCGCACGGCAAAGAGGGCAAAGGCGATAAGCTTGAAAAGAAAGAGGCGCTAAAGCAAAAACTGCGCGAGCTACTAGAGGGCTTAGAGCGCGAGCAAATTCCAAAGCGCGTAATCGCGTGGCACTTCGATCTTTACGAGCCTTACGCGCTGCAGCTCGCGGGATCGAGCAGCTACGACGGGAATGACGACGACTGGGCGTGCGAGGACGAGGATGAATTTTATCCGCAAAGCTCGCGCTTGCAGCTTGAAATTTTAAATGAGCTTTCGTGGCGGCAGGTTTTAAAACTGCTCGTACAGGCTTTGCGCGAGCTACGAGAGCAGATGCCAGATGCAAAAATTTTTAAGTGCAAGCACGTCGCTGCGGGCTTCGTAGACGGCGATCTGATTTTGATTTAAAGGAGCAACGATGAGAATTTTAACGGGTCTTCAGCCCAGCGGCAAGCTGCATTTGGGCAACTACTTCGCGAGTATCAAGCAGATGGTGGATGCGCAAAACGCGGGCGAGCAGATGTTTATGTTTATCGCAAACTACCATGCGCTCACGTCCGTAAGCGACGGCGCAAAGCTTAAAAATTCCACCTACGAGGCCGCCGCGGCGTTTTTGTCGCTGGGTATCGATCCTAAAAAAACGGTGTTTTGGGTGCAAAGCGACGTGAAAGAAGTGCTGGAGCTTTACTGGATTTTAAGCGGATATACGCCGATGGGGCTGCTCGAGCGAGCGCATGCATACAAAGACAAGATCGCCAAGGGCTTTGAGAGCAAGCATGATCTATTTAGCTACCCCGTGCTGATGGCGGCGGACATCCTGCTATACAGCGCGGAGGTCGTGCCCGTGGGCAAGGATCAGATCCAGCACGTTGAGATCGCCCGCGACATCGCGCTTAAATTTAACAACGCCCACGGCGAAATTTTAACTATTCCGCAAGCGCGCGTAAATGATGAAGTGGCGATCGTGCCGGGCACGGACGGCGCGAAGATGAGCAAGAGCTACGGCAATACGATCGATATTTTTGCAGATGCCGCGACGCTAAAGAAGCAAATTTCAAGTATCGTAACGACCTCCGAGCCGCTAGAGGCGCCTAAGCAGTGGCGCGGATGCAATGTCTATAATATCGCGAAGCTGTTTTTAAACGAAGCGGAGCAAGCGGCGCTGCGGGCTCGCTACGAGCGCGGAGGCGAGGGGCACGGGCACTTCAAGGCATATCTAAACGAGCTTGTGCTTAGCTACTTCAAAGACGCGCGGGATAAATTCGAATACTATCAAAGCCACCGCGAAATTTTAGACGAGATGCTAAGACAGGGCGCGCAAAGGGCGGCTGCGACGGCTGCTTCATTGATGCAAAAAGTCCGCGCCGCCGTGGGGATTTATCGCTAAGGAGAGTGAGATGACGGATTACGCTAGAGAAATTTTATCTGACGGCAAGCTGCTTCGGCAGAAGCTGGGAATTTTCTTGCAAACTCCTAGTAAGGTTGAAATTTACGCACGCGCCTGCGAGAAATTTTTCGCCGCCGGCAAGCAGCGCGAGTTAAATTACGTAAGCACGTGGAGCTGGTGGGCCTTTTTCGGCACGCTGTTCTTTTTTCTGTACCGCAAGGAGTATAAAATTGCCGCAGCCCTATTTGCCGTTGTATTAATTTCCTGCTTTATTCCGTTTTTGGATGAATATGATAGAAGTATAGGAATGGCAATTAGCGTCAGTAGCGGAACTATGGCGAAATATTTCGTTTGCGATAGTTTTGTTTCATTGTTAGATAAGCAGGACGACGAAGCCCTAAGAAAGGGCGGCGGCGTGAATAGATGGGCGATATGGCTCGCGGTAATATTTTACGCTTTGGTCGCAATCGTGTTTGCGCTGATAATTTCAAACGGCAGCAAAGCTTAGTCATTTTAAAAGGCTTCCACGCTCAAAAGCACTAAATTTTAAAAAGGAGTAAGAATGAAAGCGATCGTAACGGTGATCGGTAAGGACAAGGTTGGCATTGTGGCGGGCGTTTCGGCCAAGCTCGCGCAGCTTGGGCTAAACATAGACGACATCAGCCAGACGGTTTTAAACGAGTTTTTTACGATGATGGCGGTGGTTTCCAGCGACGAAAAGCAGGATTTTACTGCTCTACGCGAGGAGCTAAACGAGCTTGGCGAAAAGCTAAAAGTTAAAATCAACATCCAAAGCTCGGCGATCTTTGACGCCATGCACAACATCTAAGGCGCGCAAATGGACATCAAAAACGTAACCGAAACGATCGCGATGATCGAGGAGCAAAATTTCGACATCCGCACGATCACGATGGGTATCAGCCTGCTTGACTGCATCGATCCAGATATCGACAAAGCCGCGGAGAAAATTTACGCCAAGATCACCAACAAGGCGCGCGATCTAGTAAAGGTCGGCAATGAAATTTCAGCAGAACTCGGCATCCCGATCGTAAATAAGCGCGTCTGCGTAACGCCTATTGCCATCATCGGCGCGGCGACGGATGCCGCAGACTACGTGCCGCTTGCTAGAGCGATGGACGAGGCGGCGCAAAAGGTCGGCATCGACTTTATCGGCGGCTTTTCGGCGCTAGTGCAAAAGGGCTACGCAAAGGGCGATAAAATTTTAATCGACTCCATCCCCGCCGCGCTCGCCGCGACGCAGAAAGTCTGCTCGTCGGTAAATATCGGCTCGACCAAGACGGGCATAAATATGAGCGCGGTCGCCGATATGGGGCGCGTGATCAAAGAGACGGCGAGGCTTTCGGATCTCGGCGCCGCAAAGCTAGTCGTATTTGCCAACGCCGTCGAGGATAACCCCTTTATGGCGGGCGCATTTCACGGCGTGGGCGAGGCTGAAGTCGTCATAAACGTGGGCGTATCGGGCCCGGGCGTCGTTAAGCGCGCGCTTGAGAAGGTACGCGGAGCGAGCTTTGACGTGGTAGCAGAGACCGTGAAAAAGACGGCGTTTAAGATCACGCGCATCGGACAGCTCGTAGGCCAAATGGCATCCGAGCGCCTGGGCGTGAAATTTGGCATTGTCGATCTCTCGCTAGCCCCAACCCCGGCGGTGGGCGATTCGGTCGCGCGCGTGCTTGAGGAGATGGGGCTAGAGCGCGTCGGCACGCACGGCACGACGGCTGCGCTTGCGATGCTAAACGACGCGGTCAAAAAGGGCGGAGTGATGGCTTGCAACCAAGTAGGCGGGCTTAGCGGCGCGTTTATCCCCGTATCGGAGGACGAGGGCATGATCGCCGCGGTGCGCGCAGGATCGTTAAGCTTAGAAAAGCTCGAAGCGATGACCGCGATCTGCTCGGTGGGGCTCGATATGATCGCGATCCCGCAGGATACGCCCGAACAGACGATCGCCGCGATCATAGCCGACGAGGCCGCGATCGGCGTGATAAATCAAAAAACGACCGCCGTGCGCATAATCCCAAAAGGCAAAGAGGGCGACACGCTGGAATTTGGCGGGCTTCTGGGCAGCGCGCCCGTGATGAGCGTAAATAAAAACTCATCTGCCGATTTCATCGCCCGCGGCGGCCAGATACCGGCTCCTATTCATAGTTTTAAGAATTAATATTTCAGAAGGGAATTAAAAATATGCTTGTTGGAATTTTATTAAAGAATTACAAGATATATGGCGGAGTCAAATATATACCAGTTACTACTAATCATAATTTTATAGCGTATATTGGTGATAATGGTGTAGGAAAAAGCTCCATTTTAGAAGCTCTTGATACATATTTTAATGGTAGAGAGTGGAATGTAACGAAGGGAGCAAGCACTACCGATGCAAATATCCCTTATATAACAATCGCTCATTTAATAGATAAGAATATAGCAAATAATATAATTGGTAGTAACAATGAATTATTGAAAAAAATAGAGAAAATTAATGAGTGTATGTGGGATTTTGATACTATAGAAAATCGGCTAGGAAGCAAGAGTTTTGAGGCAAAGGATATGATGCTGGATCTGAGAAAACTCAATGGTATATATAAAGAAACTCACTATTTAATACTATCCGGTAGAGGATATTGGAGTACAACACATGCTCATTTTGGCTCTTTTGATGGTATTATTGCTAATTTGTTTGATATACAAGAATTTGATAGCCAAAAAGAAGATAGCAATGAAAAATTGAGAAAAGGGCTTGTTGATATTAATGATTTTATCAGAAAGTATTATTCTTATATTTATATGCCTGTAGAAGCTGGAATAGAAGAGTTTACGAAACTTGAAACTAATAATATGCAGAAATTAATTGGTACCGACATTAATGAAAAAATTAGAGAAATAATAGCCGATAAAACCCTAGATAATATAAATATAAAATTGAATGCTTTTATTAGCGAGCTAGAAAGCAAGCTAAAATTTTATACTTATAAACATTCTAAAAGAACAAATATTAGTATGAATGAATTGACTCAAAAAGTTATTGAGCTATTTTTTTCTATTAGGACTCTACATAAAATTAAAGATAATAAGAAAATATCTGCCGATCAGTTAAGCTCTGGTGAAAAACGACAAGCATTTATAGAGGTATCTGCGGGGCTACTTAGTAGTCAAGATATAAGAAATAAAGAAATTATATTTGCAGTAGATGAGCCAGAAGCCTCATTGAGTGTATCAAATAATTTTAGTCAGTTTGAAAAGATAATAAATTTGCAAAAAAATAATATGCAAATTTTGATTACAACTCACTGGTATGGTTTTTTACCTGTAACACTAAGCGGAAATGCTCATTTTTTATCAAAAGAAGTTGATGGGGATAAGATAAAATTTAATTTCAGTACGTTTAATTTATATAACTATAGAGAAAGATTAAGACAAATAGTAAAAAATAGAAAAGATAAAGATGTAGAAATGCCCAATGATATACAACTAAAGAGTATGCATGATTTGGTACAATCTATTGTTTCATCAGTAAGATTAAATAAACCATATAACTGGCTAATTTGTGAAGGTAGCTCAGATAAGGTCTATTTTGATTTTTACTTTAAAGACTTGGTGAAAGATAATAATTTAAGAATATTGCCAGTTGGAGGAGCCTCTGAAGTTATAAAAATTTATGAGTATCTAAAATTACCAATGTCTGAAAAAGATAATATAAAGGGTAAAATATATTGTTTAATAGATAGTGATGGCAAGAGTGAACAACTTGTTTGTGATAGCAAATGCAAAAATAATATGGTGGCAAAAAGGATTTTGAATAATAGTAAAGATCAAAGAACATTTTTAGTTGATATAAGCAGCAACAATTATGAAATGAAAACGGAAATAGAAGACTGTTTGTACGGCGCCATTTTTATTGAAACGTTAAAAACGTATATTGAAGATAAAAATATTGTCACTATACTTGAAGATGAAAAAAATTTTAAAGATAAGTCTCTCAATTCACATTTTTGTTTTAATTTAAGAGATGCGGACTGGAAAATATTAAAAGGTTTTTTTGATCAAGATAGTGGATATAGAAAAATAGAATTTGCTAAAAGATATGTTGAAATAGCTCGAGATAATAGCATCAAAAGTCTAGATTGGATTGATGAAATTAAAAGGTGGTTCAAAAATAAAAATTGACAGTTGTATTTTGGTATCAAATAGCTTTATAATTAAGTGAGATAATTGAAATTTTAGAAGTGCGAGCAAAGCGACTAAAATTTGCGAGTATTTTCTAAGCGCGATCGCGCGAATAAGGAGGTAAAAATGCAAGGAAGTTTCAAAAGCTCCGG
>NZ_CALIBF010000188.1 GCF_938045465.1 uncultured Campylobacter sp. | reverse complement strand
GTCTTTGAGCCGATGTGGAATATCGATATGGCGGAGGATCACGTCAAAGAGGCTCTGGGGCGATTTTAGGGCTCGCGCGAAGGATATTTACGGATTGCTCAGGACGCCACACTCGTCGTCGGGCGCTTCTGCATATCGCCTCGGATGCTGCACGGATTGTCGGGGCGCTTTTCTGCGAATCGCTCGAAGCGCTACGCGGGATACTGGAGCGCCGCATGAAATCTCTTGGTGTTGTATGAAATTCCACAGCGATGCGTGGATCACTGGAATATTGCACGAAATTTCGGAGCGCTGCACAAGATAGCTGGGCATTCTTGCTGCGGCGTGATTCTCGCCGCCGTTTTAAATTTGAACGATCTAAAATTTAACTCAATTAAATTTCGCACCGCCGTTTGATTATCGCTTAGTTATAAATTTACACGATCTAAAATTTGACCGCATAACCGCGATTTGGCGAGCATCATCAAACGATTTGTGTTTGCAAAATACCGCGCGCGGCGCAAATGTTTTAAATTTCGCCGCACCGCCCGTGTATCTCCTGCGCCAAGTTCACTTGCCTACTTTCCCGTCTGTTTAGCCACCTTACAATCCGCTTGCCCGTCCGCAAAATACAGCCGTACGATGCGAATCGTAATTTAAATTTTGCCGCAAGAGTCGCAGATAGCACCGCGAGGTCTTGCAAACCGCACAACGAAATTTTAAAAACCATGGAATTTAACCGCTATGTATATGAGCGTAGCTAGAAAATCTGCGGCAGGCGTTAAATTTCAACCCAAAAGATAAAGCCAAACCCACTAATCGCAATTATTCTGTGTAATCGCTCCGATTTATATTTGTACGTTTGATTAAAATTTTGCAAAGAAACGCGGCGCGGCTAAATAAAATTAAAGCAGATCCGTAAACGCGCAGCAAGCGGTTAAATTTAAAGCTAATTAGATGAAATTTACGGCGAAAATTGCGGGTTTTGCGAGCTTTTTAAGGCTTCCTTTAAGCATTATCAAATTATCGGCTCCGGAGATTTTAAGAGTGGAATTTTCAAAGTTAAATTCTAAATTTTTCAGCGCGTTTTCGCTTAAGAGGCGCGCAAGCTCCAAAATATAGCTGAGCCAGGCAAGCTTGCCGGCGTCCGGCAAAATCGCGCTCAAAGGCGCGAACGTAGCGCCCAGCTCGCGCTTGCCGTGCATCGAGATGATCGCGGCTATGAGCGCCTTTTCCTTGTGCGTCGTGCGGTAGTTCAGCCCGCCGAGCACCATATCCGCGCTGGTTTCGTGCTTGGCGTAAAAGCCGATAGCCCGCCCGATCTCGCAAAGAGATGCCGCGGTCTGCAGAATTTTAATATATTTTTCGCTCAAGCCGTGCAGAGGCGATAGTGCGCAAAACAGCGCCTTTGCAAACTTCGGGGCCTCGCTTGGCTCGGAAGCGAAGCGATCTTTGAGGCTTCTTAGGCTCGGATTAAAGCCTCTAGGCAGGTTTGCGCCGCGCAGAATTGAGCTTAAAAACGCCCCCTCTCGCACTCCTACGCCGCTGGTGATGATCTTTTTCGCTCCCAGGCGCCTTACGATCTTATCAAAGATGATAGCGCCCTCTCTTATCGTGTCGTAGCGGTCTTTTTTGATCGGGAATTTCGCCAGATCAAGCGTCTTTGCGCTCATCAGCTTGGCAAAAAACGGCGCGTATTTTTCATAATCGTAGCTGAAATTATGCACGATCTTTAGCGGATGGTTTTGCAGGCTCATCACGGCGCCCGATAGCGCTCGCGCGGAGCCGCCCATTACGATCAAATTTTGCGTGCGAAACTCGGCGCCTACCTGCGAGATCGCGCTGTTTATGTATTTCTCCAGCCCCTTTGTGTCGCCGCGGTCGAAAAACAGCTCCTTTAGCCGCACCGTGCCTAAATTTAGAGAAATTTTATTTTCTATCCTACCGTTTTTGATGTAAGCAAGCTCGGTCGAGCCGCCGCCGATGTCCAGCGTAACACCCTCGGAAAAGTCACTAAGCAAATTCTGCGCCGCATAGGCACCCAGATACGCCTCCGTCTGCCCGTCTATCTTGCGTATCGCAATGCCCGTTTGCTTGCGGACGAGATTTATAAACTTGGCTCCGTTCGGCGCATCGCGAAGCGCGGATGTACCGATGCAAAGCACGCGCTTGGCCTTGTAATTGCATACCAAGGTTTTAAATTTTTTAAACGCCAGCAGGCATTTTTGCATCGCTTCGGTGGTTAAAATTCCGCCGTTTTCGTAAGCGCCCTCGCCTAGGCGAATCTTGATCTTGTGCTCGGCCAAAATGAAAAATCCGAGCCTACTCGTGCGCTCGAAAATCACGGCTCTGGCGGAATTTGAGCCCAGATCTATGACTGCGACGCGCTTGGGCATTTAAATTTCCATATGGACGTGTTTGTATTTCAGCTCGTCCGCCGTCTCGATATTATCGGGGTCGGTGATGATACACTCGACCGGGCAGACCACGATGCAAGCGGGCTCGGAGTAATCATCTACGCACTCGCAGCATCGATCGGCATCTATGATGTATATCGGCTCATCCTCAAAAATCGCTTCATTAGGGCATTCCTCGCGGCACGCGTCGCAACTGATGCATTCTTTTGTAATCAACAATGACATATAATTTTACCTTACGAAAAAATTTATGGCGTTTATACCATAAAAAGCTTCATTTTGTTTTAAAATAGCGGAATTTCGGGCTATTTCTTAAATTTTTTAGTGGAAGTTTGAAAATCGCGACGATTAGCGAACGCCCTTTGTCGTTTTTAAGATCCACTTGCGCGCCCATCGCTTGAGCAGCATTTTTGGCTAAAAATAGCCCGAGTCCGGCTCCCGGCTTGCCGCCGTAGCGCTTAAAAGGGGCGAAATAATCGATCTCTTCGTTAAGCGGCTCGCCTTTGTTTGCGACCCGCACTATGAAATTTCCGTCCGAAATTTCGCTCTCGATCAGTACTTTTTCGCCATCAGGAGAAAATTTTATGGCGTTTTGGATAAAATTTTGAATCACGTGCATAAAGAGACTTTTCTGCACCGAAATTTCAAGCTGTTCAGGCTTAAGATCCATCGTCAAGTCCTTGCCTGCCGTACGCGCTAAAATTTTAAAGCCCACGCATAGCTCCCGTAGATACGCGATCATATCGGTCTGCTCGGGCGCTTCGAACTGTGCCCCCTCCTGTCGCCCGATCTCTAGGATCGAACTGATCATCTTATTCATACTATCGATCGAGTCGTTATTGTTTTTAAGCGCCTCGATATATTTCTCGCTCTCGCGCGGCTTGATGAGAGTAACTTCGTTTTTGGTTTTCATCACCGCCAGCGGAGTCTTAAGCTCGTGCGCGATGCCGATAAAAAGCTCTTTTTGATACAAAATGAAAGTCTCGATGCGCTCAAGTAGGCGGTTGATGCTGTTTGAAAGCATATTAAATTCGCTCGGGATTTCGGCCCCGTCGATCGGCTTTAGAAATTTTTCATCCACCGAAGCAAGCCTTTGGCTAATCAGCTTAATCGGCATTAGCAGCATGCGCGAGAGAAACATCGCGTAAAACACCACCAAAAATATCATCGTCAAATTTACCAAAATGATGTCGATGAGTATTTGATTTACGATGTTTGCATAAACGCTCACATCTGCTTTGATGCTTAAAATTTTATCCTTACCATAAGGGTAGTGCAGCTGTAAATAGCTCCTGCCGTCCTCAGAGCTTTCGATAAATTTAGGCTTATTGATACTTTCGTTTTCGATGATTTTGCTCTCGTATTCACCGGATGTGTCATGTAAAAAAGATGAAATTTTCTCAGGCGGCACGGAGGCGTCTACGATTTTTTGTGCTCTTTGGATTAAATTTTGAACGGGAGTTTCGAAGATGGTAATTCTCATATAATTATAGAGCATTACCGAAAAAATGACAATTAGCATCAACGAAGCGGATGCTAATTGTATTACAAAGCGGACTCTTAGGCTTTTTGTGGAAAGCAAAATCTATATCCGCGTCTGCGAACGGTCTCGATCGTAGAGATATTTAGAGGCTTATCCATTTTCTGGCGGATTTGATTGATCGCGACTTCGATGACGTTTGGCGTAACGAGCTCGGGCTCCTCCCAGATGGCGTCTAGCAGCTGCTCTTTGCTTACGATCTGATCGCTGTGGCGCGCTAGGTGCGTTAGAACCTCAAACGGCTTGCCCTTAAGCTCGATCTCTTGACCTAGATATGTGATCTTTTCCTCATCAGGATCAATGATGAGATCGTCGATTTTGATGATATTTGAGCCGCCGAAACGAAGTCTAGCCTCAAGGCGCGCTACTAAAACATCAAAGTCGAAAGGTTTTTTGATAAAATCGTCCGCGCCCGCGCGAAGTGCTTTGATCTCGCTTTCTTTATCGTCTTTTGCAGATAGCACGACGACAGAGGTGCGCGCGGATTTTTGCTTAACTAATGCGATGAGATCGATGCCGTTGCCGTCAGCTAGCATCCAATCGGTTAGCACTAAATCATAATTTCTAATGCCGATATAATACTCTGCGTCCTTAAAACTCTCGGAAGTATCCGTCTGATAGCCGAACTCCATCAAGCCCTCCGCTATCGTCTTGTTTAAAGTCACCTCGTCCTCGACTATTAAAATTCTCATTTAATTTCCTTGCCTTAAAATTTTGCGGCGATTTTAACATATTTTAAGCAAAATTTCAAGATTTTTTAAAGAAATTTTAAAATTTTATCTCTATTTCCGCGCCGACGCTCGCATCTTGTAAAATTTCGGGCTTTAAAATTTTCATATAAAAATAATCCATCGATCGAAATTTTGAGTGAAACTCCTGCGCGAAGTATTTTAGCGCGTCCTCTACGAGGCGAAATTTTTTCTCGCGGAACTCCGCTTTGATATATTCGCAAACCCGCGCATAGTCGATAAATTCCTCCGCTCCGAACTTCGCCCACACCCAGACGCGCTGCTCGCGCTTGCGCTCAAAATCCAGCGTTCCGATTATCGCGCCGAATTCCAGCTTTTCGATTAAAATTTTAATCATACTACGCGCTTTTCCTCGCCCTTAAGCAGCCTAGCGATATTCGGAGCGTGCTTGTAAAATACGATGAAAACTATCAGAAAGATCGGCGCATGAGTGTTGATCACCGGCATCTGCGGATGGATCACGTAGCTAGCGATGACTAACGCAAGCGCCGCTGCAAGCGATGCTACGGATGAAATTTTAACCGTCTTGCCGACTACAAACCAAACGGCAAGCGCGATGATAAGCTCGATAGGAATAAAGCAAGCAAGCACGCCGGCTCCCGTCGCAATGCCCTTGCCGCCGTTAAATTTCAGATACGGGCTGAAGCAATGCCCAAGTACTGCAAAGACAGCCATGCTCCATAGCACGTTTTCGTCAAATCCCAAAGCACGCGCAATCAGTATCGGCAGGATGCCCTTTAGCGCGTCGCAGGCGACGGTGAGGATCGCGAGCTTTTTTGCTTTTTGCGGATCACGAGTTTTTAAGACGCGAAGGACGTTGGTGGCACCTATGGAGCCACTGCCCTCACTTTTGATATCCACGCCGCCTAGGTATCTGCCGATCAAAAGCCCAAAGGGGATCGCAGCGATCAGATACGCAGCAAAGTAGCACCAAAAATTCGGCGCTCCGACGATACTAAGTAAAAATTCTAAAATTCCCGATTTTTTCATAAAATCCCTTTAGCTCTTCCAAAGTAGCGAAATTTTCTCGTCGTAGATGTCGGTTTTCTTCGGCGAAATTTCTTTCGTTTCGAGTTTAATATTTTTTAGATCCAGGCTCTGTTTTAGCGCGTCCACTTCAGCCTCAAATTTCTGCGTAAGCACCTCCAGCTCCTCTTGTAGCGCGCTTAGGCTATTTTCGGCATTTTTGGCTTCGCTTCGTTCGTTTAAAATTTTATGCGCGCTCTTGGCGCCGCTGATCGCTTTGGAGATATTGCTAGCGCTGCGCGAGCGGCCTAAAAACGCGCCTAAGATCGCTCCGCCTATGTTTAGCGCCGCATCCACCCCGCGACTTAGCACGTCGCCCTTTTCCTTCTCATATTTTTCGCTAGCGCGCGAAATTTTATCCTTAAGACGCGCTTTTTCCTTTTCAAATTTAGCCGCGATTTCATCGGTTTTGGCCTCTAAAATTTCGTTTGCCTTATCGCCTAGGCGCACGAAAAATTCCTCCTTGCTCTCGCCCGGTTTTGAGAGCAGATCAAGCGCGCTAAAAAGCTCGAGTTTTTCATTGCGATATAGCCACTCCTTAAAGCTTTTAAGCTGAGCGTTTAAATTTTTTGCTCCCGCGATGAAGCTAGGAAGCGCGCCGTAGAGCGAGCCCGCCTGCTCCTGTCCACTTAAATTTGCAACTTCTCGCGTGCTCGCCTCGCTCCAATCTATTTCGCTTACGTCCGAAAGCGATAGCAAAAAGGAGCGCTGCTGCGTAAAATCGACTCCTTTGTCGCAAAATCGCATCTTTGCGCTTGCATAAAGATACGGGCTTAGCTCAAGGCTCGCGCCATAGCTGTAAAGCTGTGAAATTTCAGCAGAAACTACGGGTTTGGCGGCGCCGGCGGATTTGACGCCTTGCGCGGCGCCCGACACGGACGAAATTTCAGTCTTTTTGTCTTTCATTAAATTTGAAATTTGCTCGTTGCTTAAAGGACCCTTTAAATAGCTTAGCGCAAAGCGCGTTTCGATTACCCGCAGCACGTCCTCGTTGATGTTTTTTACCAAAAAGCTTCGCTTTTTGAGGTTTGAAATTTTCTCCATAAGCACGCTTTTATCTATCGGATTTGAGCCGATGCCGCTTAGACCGCTGATGACGCGCTCCTTATCCTGTGCAGTCTGCAAGCGCCCGATAAACCACGTACCGATGTTGCTAAGCCCCTTATAATCGAGATCGACCGGGTTTTGTGTCGATAGAACGCAGCCAAGTCCGAATGCGCGAGCCTGCTTTAGCAGCGTAAGCATCGGG
>NZ_CALIBF010000187.1 GCF_938045465.1 uncultured Campylobacter sp. | reverse complement strand
CTTTCATTAAATTTGAAATTTGCTCATTGCTTAAAGGACCCTTTAGATAGCTTAGCGCGAAGCGCGTCTCGATCACTCGCAGCACGTCCTCGTTGATGTTTTTTACCAAAAAATTTCGCTTTTTGAGATTTGAAATTTTCTCCATAAGCACGCTTTTATCGATCGGATTTGAGCCGATGCCGCTTAGGCCGCTGATGACGCGCTCCTTATCCTGCGCGGTCTGCAAGCGCCCGATAAACCACGTACCGATATTGCTAAGTCCCTTATAATCGAGATCAACCGGGTTTTGGGTCGATAATACGCAGCCAAGTCCGAACGCGCGAGCCTGCTTTAGCAGCGTAAGCATCGGGGTTTTGCTCGGCGGATTGCCGTTTGGAGGGAAGAAGCCGTAAATTTCATCCATATAAAGTACTGCGCGCAAGGAACTCGTACCACTGGTGGTGCGCATCCATTTGATCATCTCGCCTAAAAGCAGCGTGACGAAAAACATCCTCTCATCGTCGTTTAGATGCGCGATAGAAAATATATTCGCTCTCGCCCTGCCGTTTTCATCAAAGAGCATCTTGGCGATATTTAGCCGCTCGCCCTCGCACCAAAGTTTAAAACTCGGGCTTGCGATGAGCGCGTTAATCTTCATCGCAAGCGCCATTCGCTTATCGCTCGGAAAAAAGGTATTAACATCGAAAACGCCGATTTTATCGAAAGGCGGGTTGCCGATCTGCGCGATGAGATCCACCACGCTCACCCCCTCGCCTTTGTTAAAATGATAGGTCAGAATTTGGCTGATCAGCAAAAATTCCGGTGAGCTGAGATTATCGCTGCTAATCCCCGCGAGGCTTAGCACGCTAGTGGCGATACCGCCGACGTAGTTATTCAAATCCTCTTCGTTTAAGCCTTTCGGCGCTTCAAAGTCGCTTAGTAGACTGATGCCAAGCCCTGCGCTTGATTTGGGCGTATAAATTCTAAAATCGGCGCTGTTTTTCAAAAGCTCCACTCTCGCCAGGTCTTGATACGAGCCCTCGATCCCCTCGCGCCAGGTATTTGCAGTCTGCTCGGCGTACTCGCGCACGCTAAGACCTTTGTTTTGCGCCTCGGCCTCGTCAATATAGGGCTCAAAATCCTCAGCCCTCATCTGCGGAAAGGTAAGAGCCAAATTCGTTAAATCGCCCTTCGGATCGATGATGATGGATGGGATATTATCGATCGCGGCTTCCTCTAGCAGCGTGATGCCAAGTCCCGTTTTACCGCTGCCGGTCATTCCGATGATAAGCGCGTGAGTCGTCAGATCCTTGTTTTTATACAAAAATGGCTCGCTGTTTTCGAGCCCTAGATAAAAAAGCTTTAAATTTTCTTGAAGCGTTTTCATTGCGTTCCTTAAATTTGCAATTTGCTCGGCATTATATCATTTAAATTTTTAAATTTAAATTTGCTAAAATGCGCGAAAAATCAAGGAATGGCAAGTGTTAAAAGAAAAAATTAGAAACGGAAAAAGCGGAATTTTGCTCTATGGCATCGTTCCGCCTAAAATCACGTCCTCTCAAGACGAGCTCGAGCGCCTAGGTACGGCGTGGTCGCAGCGCCTAGGCGAATGCGAATGCGACGGCATCGTCATCTACGATCTACAAGATGAAAGCGCGCGCACGAAAGATGAGCGGACCTTTCCTTTTGTGCATACGATCGATCCTGCGCGCTATTACACGCAGTATCTACACACTGATAAAGAAGCGATCATCTACCGCGCGGTAGGCAAATACGATGAAGCGGAATTTTGCGAAATTCTAAGGCATGCCACAAGCGGACTGAGCGTTTTCGTGGGGGCGAGCTCTAAAAACGAAGAATGCAAACTGCATCTAAGCCGCGCCTATGAGCTCAAGCAACTCGTGGCGCAGCATCTTTGCCTAGGCGGCATCTGCATACCCGAGCGCCATGAAAAGAGCCGCGACGAGCACCTAAAAATCGCGGAGAAGACTGCGGACGGGTGCGAATTTTTTATCACTCAGGCGGTTTATAATGTGCAAAATGCCAAAGATTTCATCGACGATTACGCCGCTTTGGAGTGCAAAAAGGTGCCGATAATCTTTACTTTCACGCCGTGCGGCAGCCTAAAGACGCTTGAGTTTATGAAATGGCTTGGCATCTCGGTGCCAGATTTTCTGCAGCAGCGACTGCAAAGCAGCGTCGATATCTTGCAAAGTTCAACAGCGCTGTGCGCAGAGATGTTTGATTTCATCTATAAATACGCCCTCGCAAAAGGGGTGAGCGTGGGCGCAAACGTCGAGAGTGTCAGCACCCGCCGCGTCGAAATCGAAGCCTCGCTCAGCTTACTAAAAGAGATCAGAAAAATTATCCTTAAGCACGAGAATTTGGGATTTTATATTATTTAAAATTTTAAATCGGGTACACGAACAAAACGCTAGATAGTCTAAGCTAGCGGAGGAATTTTAAATAATTTTAGATCGCTTTCTGAAAAATAAATCGAAATTTTATCCGAATGGAATTTGAACTTAAAATTTATAAAAAATTGCCTTAATAATATGCTTTAATACCTGTCGTCCATAACTGCAAGATGATATTTCGTGCTAAAATTTTTAAATGCTTACAATGGCATTGAGCTGGACCTACCATCAAAACCTATAAATAGCTGTAGCTTTCGCACTAAAACTAAACGCATTGACCGCTTCAGTCTGTAGCTATAGCGTGGCTGCGCCCTCCGGCTCGCCGCTATCTATATAGAGATAACTAATTTCCTATCTCTTTTTTAGAGTATATTGTATAACGAGGGATAGCTGTAGAGGGCAAACGAAACCAATATTAGATACGACGCCTCTGCACTCATGGCATGGCATCCTTTATCGCCCCGTTTGTGGTATTTGATTAAATTTACTAGCGTTTATGCTAAATTTCAAATCTAAGGCAATTTGATGCTTGCTGTTGTGAGCGTTTTGGTATTTAAATTTTATTCTACAGCCTATGTGTAGGTCACTCAAAAGATCCACATACGCCGCCGTAAAAATACTTGTCGAGCTTTGCAGCCAATTAAAAGCCGTTAATGCAAAATCCGCTGAAATTAACACCCATTTAGGCTATCATATTTGATTTCTTTTATATTTCTAAAAGCCCGTCGCCAAAAAGCAGTAGCCTCAGACTAACGTCGTTTTATAATCTCGCACAGAAAACCAATACTCAAACTACGCAATATTATAATATGCTTTTTATTACAAACGCCTCATTTTAAAATTTTGAAATCCGACTCGGAATAAATATAAATTTGAAATTAGTTTTGTAAATAAGCTTGGAATTTAACTCTTAAATATGGCGAAATTTAAAGATCAATGAAATTTAAAAAGCGCTAGTTTATACTATTGCCGCCGAATTTCAAAAGCGCGCTGCCCCACGTAAAGCCGCCGCCGAACGCATCCAAAAGCATAAGCGAGCCGTTTTTGAGCCTGCCGCTCTCGTAAGCGTCATTTATCGCCATCGGGATCGACGCCGAGCTCGTGTTACCGTATTTGCCGATTGTAAGCACGCACTGCTCGTCGCTAAATTCCAGTCTCGCCTTAACCGCCTCGATAATGCGTAAATTTGCCTGATGCGGGATGAAAAGATCGACCTGCTCGGGCAAAATTTTATTTTTCGCCAAAATCTCCACGACGTCGTTACTAAGCGTCGGTACCGCAATTTTAAAGACCTCGCGCCCCGCCATCTGCATGAAACCTAGCTTTTCGTCAATGATCTTCCTGCTAAGCGGATTTACGCTGCCCGGAGCCGGGGTAATGAGAAGATCACCTTTGCTGCCGTCGCTAGCGGTATGAATGTCAATGATTTCGTTATCGTCGCGTGCCGCGATAACCGCAGCGCCCGCACCGTCGCCGAAAAGTATGCACGTAGCACGGTCGCTCCAATCGACTATCGAACTTAGCTTTTCCGTACCGATTATCAACACGTGTTTTTTAGCGCCGCTTTCGATGAGGGATTTTGCGAGCTCTAAAAGATAGATGAAGCCCGTACAGGCGGCATTTATATCAAACGCCGTGATGCCGAAATTTAAACCCAGTTTATCCGCGATAACGCACGCGGTCGAGGGCATGCAGAAATAATCGGGCGAGATCGTGGCGCATATTATTGTATCGATCTCGTTTTTTTGTAGGTTGCTACGCTCGATCGCCTTTAAAGCCGCTTTCACGCCTAGATCACTAGTGGTTTCGCCCTTCGCGATACGGCGTTCATGAATGCCAGTTCGCTTGACGATCCATTCATCAGTCGTTTCAACCATCTTTTCAAGATCGAAATTGGTTAAAATTTGGCTCGGCGCGTATGCTGCGATTGAGATCATCGAGGCTTTTTGCATTCGTTTTCCTATTCGTTTGAAGAAATTTCGCTTTCTATCGCGGAGTTGATTTTAGAATCTGCAAATTTAAGCGCTTGAAAGATCGCGTTTTTAACGGCTTTCGGGGTGCTTTTGCCATGGCTTATGATGACGCATTCTTTGACGCCTAAAAGCGGCGCACCGCCGTATTCGTCATAATCCGTACTTTTTTTGATAATTTTAAAGACGCGCTTCATCAAGATGGAGCCTGCGATGGCGATCGGGGATTTTTTTGTTTCGTTTTTGATAAGTTTGCCGATAGCGCTTGCGACACCTTCGCTGGATTTTAGCATAATGTTGCCGATAAATCCGTCGCACACGACCACGTCTACCGAGCCGTCAAAAATTTGATTGCCTTCGACATTACCGATAAAATTTTGCATCTTCTTAAGCATATGAAAGGCTTCTTTTGTTACCTCGTTGCCTTTACTATCCTCCTCGCCGTTGGATAATAAGCCGATGCGTGGTGCGTTTAAACCCATAATCTCCTTGGCGTATGCTTCGCCCATAATCGCGAATTGAAATAAATTCTCAGGCTTACAATCCACATAAGCGCCCACATCCAGCACAAGCGTACGTCCACCTATGGAATTTGGCATCAGCGTAGCAATCGCCGGGCGTAAAATGCCTTTCAGCCTGCCTATGCGAAGCGTCGCAAGACTCATCGTAGCGCCGCTGTGTCCTGCGGATACCACGGCTTTGCAAGTGCCGTCTTTTACTAGATCGACCGCTTTAAAGATGCTGCTCTCTTTGCGTTTGAGAGCGTCGGTTGCGCCCTCTTTCATCTCGAAAACTTCGCTTGCAGCTACGTAAGTGATATATTTCTCAAAGCCTTGATCTTGTGGAATAAAAGGCTTGATTTGCGCTTCGTCGCCTACCAAAAACGCATTAAATTTACGCTCTCGCAGCGCATCTACGACTCCGTTTATTATCGGCTCGCAGCCGAAATCACCGCCCATCGCGTCTATAGCAACGGAAATCATCGGATTAATATTCGCCCGTAGTTTTGTTTATTCTATGCGGAATTTTCCAGCTTCCGTCTTTATCTTTGACGGGAATCGGAAGGGTCACTTTGTAGTGAGTGCGTCTTTTCGCCGCACGAGTTTTACTAACTCTTCGCTTTGGAACTGCCATTTTTTCTCCTTTATAAATTTAGTTCTTGCATTCTTCGCAATAAAAATAGTCGCTTTTAAAAGCTTCCGTTTCGCTTCTTAAAATTTCATCCAAATCAACTTCAGCACCGAAAAACTCCATAACATCCAAGCTCTCGTGCCTTTCGTCGTTAAAAACGCCTTCGCTTAAAAGCAAATTTACGCTCTCGTTTACGTCAAGATTAAATTCTTTGCCGCAGCGGTCGCAAATGTATGGAATTTTGCCCTTAATTTCGCCCTCGCACTCGATAAACTTAGAGTCTTTTCGTTTTAAATTTCCGCCAAACTTAAGTCCGTCCCTCGAAATTTCAAACGGCACGGGCGCGGCGGGAATTTTAGCAAAAGCGATCTTCACGTGGCACTCTTAGCAAATTTCTCTTTTTGCAAAGAAAAATGCGATCTCGGTTTTTGCGTTTTCTAAGCTGTCGCTGCCGTGAACGGCGTTAGCGTCGATGCTATCCGCGAAGTCCGCTCTGATAGTGCCTTTATCGGCTTTTTTCGGATCGGTAGCGCCCATTAGCGCGCGATTTTTAGCTACGGCATCATCGCCTTCTAGCACCATTACGACCACCGGGCCGCTAGTCATAAACTCAATCAGATCCTTATAAAAAGGGCGGTCTTTGTGAATTTCATAAAATTTACCCGCATCTTCGGCGCTTAGGCATAATTTTTTAGCCGCTGCGATTCTTAGTCCGTGGCTTTCGAAACGATCGATAATTTTGCCGATAACGCCCTTTTTAACGGCATCAGGCTTAATAATAGAAAGCGTTTGCTGCATATAATCTCCTTAAAGTGAAAGGCGGATTGTATCGAAAAATAGGTTAAAATTTATTTAAGGATTGAATGAATTAAAATTCCGCGCATTTGATCGCGGAATTTTATCTGTTAAGCAAATACCGGGGTATCTCCGCTGCGCAGATCCGCACCTATACTATCCCTGCTAGGTTGACCCGCTACGATGTCGCTCCAGACGATACAGCCGTCGGTCGGACAGGCGCTAGCGCAAGCCGGCTCGTCGTTGTAGCCTACACACTCGACGCATTTATCGGCATATACGTAGTAGCTATCCTCGCCGCTTGGATTATCGCTATCGTCCACGATCGCATTTACCGGGCACTCGTCGATGCATGAGCCGCAGCTAATGCAAATATCGGTAATTTTTACAGCCATTTCTTCTCCTTTATCAAAAAATGAAGCGCGATGATAACATACTAAATTTAAAAAATGATAAAATTTAATATTATCAAGCAAATAAATTTTATTATATAAAAATTTTCATCAAATTTCAGCAAATATAAAGTTTTAAAATGTATAATCGCCATCATAAATTTTATTAACAAGGAGAAACAAATGATAGTAACCAACAAAGCCGTTGATTTCACGGCAACTGCGGTTTTAGGCAACAACGAAATAGTTGAGGATTTCAACCTCTATAAAAATATCGGCGAAAAAGGCGCGGTCGTATTCTTTTATCCAAAAGATTTTACCTTCGTCTGCCCGAGCGAGATCATCGCATTCGATCACAGATATCAAGATTTCAAATCCAAAGGTATCGAAGTTATCGGCGTTAGCTGCGATAGCGAATTTACGCATCTTGCATGGAAAAATACTCCGGTAAACGCAGGCGGTATCGGCAAAGTGCAGTTCCCGCTAGTTTCGGATATTACGAAGGATATCGCGCGCAGCTTCGACGTGCTGTTCGGCAACGCCGTAGCGCTTCGCGGAAGCTTCCTACTTGATAAAGACGGCACCGTCCGCCACGCCGTCATCAACGACCTACCGCTCGGCAGAAACATCGACGAGATGCTAAGAATGGTCGATACGATGCTATTTACCAACGAGCACGGCGAGGTCTGCCCTGCAGGCTGGCACAAAGGTGACGCAGGGATGAAAGCAGATCCTAAGGGCGTCGCAGAGTATCTAGACAAAAACGCAAGCAAACTATAAGTTGTAAAATTCTTCGCGCGGGCGTACAAATTCTAACTGCGTAAAGTTTAAATTTAGCCTTGCGCAGGCTATTAAAGCTCGCGAAGCTTTCTAAATTCCGCTGCCAAAATTTTAAGTCGTGGCGACGGAATTCCAAAAATTCCAAAAATTCCAAAAATTCCAAAAATTCCAAAAATTCCAAAAATTCCATTCCTCTCAATTCTGCAAGTAAAATTTCAAAACCGCGAGTAAAATCCCAAATCCTTGGCAAAATTCCATCCATAACAAAGCTCGCAAAATCATACTTTAAACTAGCTTTTGTTACAATCGCAAGTTTTTAAATCCAAGGACAATTATGAAAAAGTTTATATTTTTTATCACCACCCTGCTTTGCTCTTTGAGCCTTTACTCCGCAGATACCAACCCGGACGCGCCGCTTAAACTCGATCCTAGCGTAGTGCACGGCGAGCTGGCAAATGGCGTGAAATTTTATATCCTCAAAAACGACGTGCCAAAAAATAGCGCGCTTTTTTACCTCAACGTAGCCGCAGGTAGTGTTGATGAAAATGATGACGAACAGGGTCTTGCGCATTTCGTCGAGCATATGGCATTTAACGGCAGCGAGCACTTCGATAAAAACGAGCTAGTCCATACCTTGCAGCGCTTGGGAGTAAAATTCGGCGCCGATCTCAATGCACAGACTGGCTTTGAAAACACCACATACAACATCCAAGCCCAAGTGAGCGACGAGACGCTAAAGGACGTATTTTTGGTACTGCGCGATTATGCAGGCGGCGTAAAATTTGACGAGAACGAAACGCAAAAGGAAAAAGGCGTCATCTTAGAAGAAGCAAAAAAAGGCTTTGAGAGGCGATTTTATGAAAAGCGCGCCACATATTTATACCCTAATTCCATATTTTCCAGACGCTTTCCGATCGGACAAAATGAAATCATCAAAGGCGCCACTGGCGAGCAACTAAAAAAATTCTATGCGCGTAACTACCTTCCTAGCGCCATTAGCATCATAGTCGTAGGCGACGTAAACATTGAGCAGATTAAAAACCTAATCAAGCAAAATTTTAGCTCTCTTTCTGCGCACGGCGAAAAAATCCCGCGCGATCTTAGCCTACGCCCATTTGAAGGCGGGCTAGCAAGCACCGTAGAGCCTGAGCTCGGCGCCAATGTCGCTAGCGTGCTTTACGCAGGCAAATATGAGCCGCTAAGAAGCTACAGTGCGCTTAAAAATGAGTGGCTGCAAGCCTACGTATCGAGGCTGATGGAGCTTGGATACGACGCGATGAATGTGAATGCCAAAATTCCGCTTAAAGCCTATTTCGGCTCGGACGATCTGTTTAAAAACCGCAGACTATACAGCATAAGCGCGAATATTTTTAATTTCGACGCCAACGCCACGCTAAGTAGTCTTTTTAGCGCGATCAAAGGGGTACGCGAACACGGATTTAACAATGACGATTTTGATAGCGTTAAGGCGGAATTTAAACATCAAGTGCAAGCCGATCTGCTTAAAAACGATACACAAAGTGCGCAAATAGGAGCGCTACTTGATTTCGTACAAAACGGCAATGTAAAGCTTAGTAAGCAAGACGAGCACGATCTAAGCCTCAAGGCCTTAGAAGAAATAACACTAGCAGATGTTAATAAATTTTTCTCTCAGATAACGGATGGAGCGAGATTTACGGAGATTATCTCTGCAAAGGATTTGGGCATTAGCCAAAAAGACGCGGAGCTGCTCTACGAAAAAGCGGTGCCGTTTAATTTCGCTGCTTCGAAGCTTGCTTCCAAGCAGCTTGCGGGAGCAAATTTAAAAGAGACGGAATTTAAAGCACAAAAAGGCGCTAGCGGCACTGAAATTTTGGAGTTTAAAAACGGCGCGAAGATAATTTTAAAGCTTCTTAAAAGCGAGAAAAATAAAATCGCCCTCGCAGCCGTTAAAAAAGGCGGCTACGCGCACTTCGGCAAGGCTCGTGGCGAAATTTTAACTGCGCTGCTAAACTCAGGCACCATAGGCGAGCTAAACGAATACGAAGCTGGACGCTTGACCTCAAAATTTGATTATAAGCTAAGATTTAGGATGGATGACGCGGACTGCGGTTTTAGAGGCGCAGGAGCGGATCTGGAAGCGATGACACGCGAGCTTTACGCGAGATTTAGCGAGCCGCTAATTCATGCAAGCTCACTTACAAAATACAAAACCGACGCGCTTTCGGCGATCGCGCTGCGCGACGAGACGGCGGAGTTTAAATTCGGTGAGCAAATTTTAAAATCGCTATATTCAGGAGATACAGCTCGCAAGCAGCCGCTTAGCGCAGATGACGTAAAGAGCGCAAATCTTGCCGATTTACAGCGCGATGCGGATGAAATTTTTTCAGGTGTTGGAGATTTTATCTTTGTGCTTAGCGGCGATTTTGAGCCTGCGCGCGCGAAACAAATTCTAGCCAAATATATCGGCAATCTAAAGCCCGGCACAAGCAGCGCTACGCCTAAAACTTTGATGCTAAATACTTCTAGCGGCGAGATTGTGCAAGACTACGGCGATAGTGATAAAAGCGAAGTTCGGATGATTTTTTCAAACTATGAGCTGCAAAATTTTGACTTTTCAGACACTTATAAATTTCAAGCGTTAAAAAGCGTGCTAAGCAATCGCATCGTCGAGCAGATCCGCGAGGCGCGCGGACAAATTTACTCGGCGATGGTGCATAGCGCCTATGTGCGTGAGCCACAAATCGCAGCGAGCTTGAATGTATCGTTTTCTACCGAGCCGAAAGATGCCCGTGCGGTTGCAGCAAGCGTGAGTGAAATTTTAAAACAGATCGAAAGCTCCGGCGCAAAAGATAGCGAGCTGGCAAATTTCAAAAAAGCGCAAATTTTATCGACCAAAAGAGCTGCGCAGACGAATGATTTTTGGCTTGGAAATATCACTGCGCACGAGCTTTACGGCTATCCGCTCTACGATGAAAAAAGCTACGCCGCGCGCGTGAACGCAATAAAAAGCACGGACGTGCAGGAAGCCGCGCAAATGCTAAGCGATAGGCTATTTACGGCGATTTTAAATCCAAAGGAGCGTTGATGTTTGCTTCATTTTTTAAAAACAAAAAATGGGCATTTTGGGCATATTCGGGAATATTTTTTCTAATTGCGATTAATTGGTATCAAACTACCTTAAATGTGAGAATAAACGAATGGTACCGCGCGTTTTATGATATGTGCCAAAACATAGATCATCATACACTAAATGATTTCTATACACAGATGAAAGTTTTTTTATGGATAGCGATGCCCTACGTAGTCTCTGCGATTTCAGAACGATATGCAGCTCGTATTTGGACATTTAAATGGCGGGAAGCGATGACCTTTTCTTATTTTTCATACTGGAAAAAGGTAGGCAAAGATATCGAAGGAAGCTCGCAACGTATCCAAGAAGATATCTTTCGCTTCTCAAGAACTATCGAGGAAATGGGTACGAGAGTGCTTTCGGCAGCTATGACACTGTTTGCATTCATACCTGTGCTATGGGGGCTTAGTAGCAATGTTCCTTTTGAATTTCTAAAAAAAATTCCGGGCTCACTTGTTTGGATTGCACTTGCAATCAGCATCGGTGGACTAATAATTTCTTGGCTGGTTGGCTGGTATCTACCGAGACTGGAATACAACAATCAAAAGGTCGAGGCGGCATTTAGAAAAGAACTTGTTTTTGCGGAGGAGGATAAGATAAATTACGCAAGCGAGGAAAAAATTCTTTCGTTATTTGATAAGATCAAATATAACTATTTTAAACTGTATCTGCATTACTGCTATTTTGATATGTGGTTCAACTCATTTTCGCAGTTTCTAATGATCGTACCTTACTTGATAATGGGTCCTGGGTTATTTACTAAGGTAATTACGCTTGGAGTTATGGTTCAGGTAAGCAATGCTTTTAATCAGGTGCGCGGTAGTTTTAGTATTTTTATGAATAACTGGACGACGATCACGGAGCTTCGCTCAATCCATATGCGACTTAAAGAGTTTGAAAAAAATATCGATTACAAGGGCTAGATAAAATTTCGCCCGTATCTTGCGGCCCAAAATTTCACTTTCT
>NZ_CALIBF010000186.1 GCF_938045465.1 uncultured Campylobacter sp. | reverse complement strand
CCAAATTTCGCCGTAATTGCTAGACTGCCGTTCTCGTCAAATTTAAAATTCCGCAAATGTTCATAGTGTGCTTTGAATGGGCTACGCCGCGGCTGTGTAAATTTTAAACTTTCTGCGGTTTTGCAAGCACGGCGCCTGATTTTGAAATGGCGTCCGCGGGGCGAAATTTTAAAATTTCACCACGCGTAGGGATTTAAAATTTCATAACGAGCGCAAAATTTTAAAATTTGAAACCTCAAAATTCTAAAATTCCGAAATCTCGCGGCGCGGACAAATTTAAAATTTAAAACTCAAGCCAAATTTTAAATTTCAAACCGAGCGGAATTTCAAATCCCAAGTTAATGACTATGTCCCAAATGCCCGCCCGCGTCGTTTGATCTTACTTCGCAGATTAGCTCGTCAGCGCATTCGTTCTCGCTACTTTCAAGCTGTAGCGTCGTGTGCGTGATGCCCAGATGCTCCATCTCGTGCGATATTTCGCGCAAGATCCGCTCCGCTTCGCGCACGCTCAGCTCGCCGCTAACCACGATGTGAGCCGTGAGCGCGTTTGCGCCGCTCGTGATACTCCAGACGTGCAGGTCGTGCACCGAAAGCACGCCATCCACGCCCCTGATCTGCGCGACGAGCCCGTCCAGGCACATGCCCTTTGGCGAGCCCTCCATCAGGATGTTTAGGCTGTCTTTTAGCACGCCCCAGCCGCTTTTTACGATGAGCGCGGCCACGAGCACGCTAGCCGCCGCGTCCGCCCAGCCCCAGCCAAAGCACATCATCGCCAAAGCCGCCGCGATCGCGCCCACCGAGCCTAAAGCGTCGCCCAGCACGTGTAGGTAGGCGCCGCGCATATTGACGTTTTCTCTCACGTCGCTGCCGCGCAGCATATACAGCGCCACGACGATGTTTACGGCAAGACCCAGCGTGCTGATGGCAAGCATACCCGCGGTGGCTACTTCGGGCGGGTTTTGGAAGCGCCGCGCCGCCTCAATGACGATAAAAATGGCGATCGCGACGAGGGCGAGAGCGTTTATCGTCGCGGCTAAAATTTCAATCCGCCTGTAGCCGAAGGTCTTTTGCAGATTGCCTTTGCGTTCGCCGAATTTAAACGCAAACAGCGAAAGTCCGAGCGCTGCGGCGTCCGAGAGCATGTGCCCGGCGTCTGAGAGCAGGGCGAGCGAGTTCGTCGCGAAGCCGCCCGCGACCTCGACCAGCATAAAAGCGGATATTATAAGGAAGGAATTTCTCAAAACGGTTTTATTTGACGTGTGTGAACGCGCGCAATGGGCGTGATTTTCGTGCATTTTGACCTCGTTTTCGGTAAATTTTGGTACATTATACCCCAAAAAAGCGCTTAAATTTTATTTGTATCGCCTTCTGGCTCGACGTTTACGCGCTTGCCGATGTCTTTTAGCTTGCTAAACTCTTCCACTAGCCTCGGCGCGTCATCAAGACTGATCGCAAACGTCCAAAGATAGGTGAGCACCGAGTAGATGTGACCCGCGTTTGCCTGCTTGTGTGATAGCAAAAATATCGCCAAGCTAAAAATCGCCGCCACGCTCGCACCGATGATAAAAAAGCTCATCGCCTCTCTGTTTGAGATGCGTATACGAAGCTTTGAAAGCACGTCGTAGTGGCGATTTAGCGTGCGCTCATCGCCTGTGCTTATGCGTCCTGCCTCGCGCTCTAGCTGGTTGTTTAGCTTTAGATATAAGCGGTCGTTTTTGGCAATGTATTTGGGTAGCAAAGCTCCAAAAATCGCAAGCAGGGCAAAAACTGCCAAACCCACGTAGAACTCGATAAATAAAAGCATGATCGCCGAGCCGAAAATCGAGACGACGGAGGTGAAAAACACGGGAAAGTGCTGCTCAAAAAAAATCC
>NZ_CALIBF010000185.1 GCF_938045465.1 uncultured Campylobacter sp. | reverse complement strand
GTCGCAGCAAGAAATTCGGCAGGGTACGTACTTTTTACGGCGCGCGCAATACGTAGTGAAATTTTAAATTTTGTAGCGCCGTAAATTTGATGCGCTTTAAAATTTTAACTTGTCGTGGAATTTGCGGTATTTTTGGAATTTATCAAATAAAATTTTAGCTCCGCGATGTATAAAACACGTAAATTTCAAAGTAAGAGAAAGATGAAATAGGACGGTGAAATTTTATTATCGCCGAATTTTGCCGCAGAATTCTACTCGCGTAAGATTTTGCGGAGATTTTTACTGCATTAAAATTATGCGGAGAGCAGGAGCAAAATTTTAAAATTTAATCCCGCAAGTTGCGGTGTGAAATTTTACAGTTACCCGCGCCGCAAATATCACCATTTCAAACCACCTTTGATCGCGCTGTTACATAGCGCGCGCAGCTCGCAAAAAAGCCCCAGGCAACCACGCCTCTCAATCGTAGCTTCAAATCCCGCTACCGCCTGCTAAATTTAGCGATCCGCAAAATATCGCACAACGTCCGCGCCGTAAAAATTTACAAATCGCAAAATTTACAAAAATCGTGCGGCGAAATTCTTACCGTAACGATCCGATAAAGAAGCCGAGACGGCGGCGTGTCAGACGCACGCGAGGAGTAAAATTCTTACTCAAACGATCCGTCCGCGCTAAAATGAAATTTCAAATTTAGCGAGCAAATTTCGCTACTTCACCAGCCCCGCTTCCCTTAAAAAGCAACTCGGCTCATAGCTAACTTTTCTGATCTTATCAAATTTCGCGTAGCTTAGCACCAGCTCGTCGCGCGCTCTGGTGACCGCCACGTAAAAGAGCCGCCGCTCCTCCTCCAGGCTACCGCCCATCGCCATTAGCTTGAGGTTCGGGAAGCGGTTTTGCGCCAGATCGATAAGATAGACGCTGCAAAACTCAAGCCCCTTGCTTGCGTGTACGCTGAGCAGATTTACCCCCTCGCCCTCGCTCATCTCCTTTGCGCCCAGGGTTATGAAGTTATAAAAGCTCTGCGGATCCGCGTATTTACCGGCGATCTGCTCTAAAATGCCGCATTTATCGTAGATGCGGGAGATCTCGTCCTTTTTGCGCTCATCGTCTATCTTGCCGTTTTTTAGCGTCGCGCGCTTTGTCGCGATGAAATCCGCCACAAGCGCGAAAAGGCGCGAGTCTTTGATCTGTGATATCAGCGTAGCGGACCTTGCAGCCGAGCCGCTTTTTTTAAAAATTTTATAAATTTCGTGCAAAAATACTGCGCCGCCCTCGGTGATTTTATTGTGTTTTAGAACCGGATGCGAGCGAAAAAACTCATCAAATTCCAAAGCTTCAAAGCGCGATACCGAGCCGATGATGTCCACATCGTCAAAAAGCCCAAGCTGGTAGTTTTTCCTCTTTTTTTCAAAAATTTTAACGCTCTCATCGGGACGCAAAAGACCTGCGTGAATGCTTCCGTGCCCAAGCGCGATTAGCGCGTCGAAAAGCTCCTTGCTCAGCGCGCTGCCGACGCCTCTTGCGTATTCGCACGTGCTCATAAATGCCATCATATCTTTTGGATTTATTATCATCGCGAAGATGTCCGTAAAGGCCTTGATCTCGCGGCTTTCAAAAAAGCTCACGCCGCCTTTTCGCTTCGCGCCGATGCCGAGCTCCTTAAGCGCGACCTCGACGCCGTCGGCGCTGGAATTATTGCGAAAGATGACGGCGATCTTTTCGCGCGGGATGCCGCTTTGTGCGATCTGTGCGGCTACGTGAGCGTATTGCGCCGCCGTATCGTCGTAAATATGCAGCCTAGGCGCGCTAAATTTACCCTCGCGGCCCACGATCAGCTTCTTTTCGTAAAGGCGCGGATTATTCGCGATGACGCGGTTTGCAAGCGCCAAAATCGCCGAGCTTGAGCGATAGTTGATATTCAGCGCGTAAATTTTAGCGTCCGCAAAGCGCTTGCCGAAGCTGCCGATGATATCGATGTTTGCGCCGTTAAAGGCGTAGATACTCTGATCGAAATCGCCGACGCAAAAAAGGCTTTTCGTCGCAAAGGCATCGATGAGGCTTCCTTGCAGCGAGTTCGTATCCTGATACTCGTCCACTAAAATTTCATCAAACCGCAGCGGCGCGCCCTTTCGCAGCTCATGGCGCATTTTTAGCAAAACGTCGTTGAAATCGGCGTAGTTAAATTTCGCCTTTTCCTCTTCGAACTCGCGCAAAATATCTGCGTAAATTTCGGCAAATTCCGCCTGATCCTCGTAGTTTTTGCTAAACCACGTCTCAAAATCCGCGCTCATCTCCTTGTTTTGATACAGCGAATACACGTCGTACAGATACGCCCCGCCGTAGGGGCGCGCGTCGCTTACGTGATAAAATTTTCGCCTTTCTACGAGGCTTTTTAGCAGCGTCTTTAGCTCGGCGGGCTGCTTTAGAATCACGCCTTTGCCGAGCTCGCGAAGTAGAGCGTAGGATACGGCGTGAAAGGTGCCCGCGACGATTGCGGAGGTGATTTTTTTATCAAAATGCCGCTGCAGCCTCGCTATCATCTCGCTTGCGGCCTTATTCGTAAATGTAAGAAGCAAAATTTTTCTAGGGCTCGTGCCGAGATTTAGCAGATGAGCGATGCGCGCGACGATGGTGCTGGTTTTGCCCGTGCCTGCGCTTGCGATTACTAGATTGTGCCCCGCAGGAGCGGTTGCTGCGGCGTATTGTTCGGTGTTTAGCTTAGCTAGAGCGTCCAAGATTATTCCTTTGCAAAAAGGCGCCATTATAGCCTAAAATCATTAAAATTCTTTGATATAATTGCGCGATGAAATTTCTAAAATTTACGTTAAAAATCGCGCTATTTTGCGCATTTGCATTCGCTCTGTTTTTGATCCTAGACGCGCTTTATCCGCTAAATTTGGATATGCTAAACAAGCAGAAGAGTAGAATTTTATATGACCGAAACGGCGAAATTTTAAATATGCAGATCAGCGACGATCAAATTTGGCGCTTCTACGCGAGCGCAGACGAGATACCGCCGCGGCTGAAACAAAGCGCGATCTACTTCGAGGATCGCTATTTTTACTACCATTTCGGCGTCAATCCAGCCTCGATTTTGCGCGCGGCTACGTATAATTTTACACAAAATTTTACTAAAAAAAGCGAGGGCAACGTCGAGCGCGTCGGAGCCTCGACGATCACGATGCAGGTTGCGCGTATGATGCGCCCCAAACAGCGCAGCTACAAGAACAAAATCATCGAAATTTTCAACGCCTTTCAGCTGGAGTGGCACTTCAGCAAGGATGAAATTTTAGGAATGTATTTCAACCTTGCCCCATATGGCGGCAACATCGAAGGGGTCAAAACCGCGGCGTATTTTTATTTCAAAAAGGACCTGCGCGAGCTTAGTAACGCTCAAATCGCGCTTCTTAGCGTGATCCCAAAAAATCCGAACAAAAACCGCCTGGATCGCAAATCAAACATCAACGCGCTTAAAAACCGCCTAATTTCGCAGCTGCGAGACGGCGGCGTGATCTCGCAAAGCGAGTATGAGCGCGCTCTTGCGGAGCTGTTTTCGCCCAGACGCTACGCAGCGCCCAATTACGCGCCGCATTACGCGCTGTTAGCGTTTAGCAATTATAAAATGCAGAATTTTACCGCCAAAGATGACGTAAATTTCACTCAAAATTTTGATTCTAACGGAGCGCCCGGCGGAGCAGCGGGGCAAGCAGGCTTGTCTGCGTACAGAGCCGCGGCGGCAGAGTTAAATTTTTCGGACGCGGCTGGTGCCGAATCAAATTTTACGGCTGCGGCGAATGTTAGGGCGAATTTATCAGGTGCCGTAAACGCGCAGGTGGGAATGGATTTGAAAGAAATGAATCCCAAAGAGGCGGATTTTAAAACGGATGCACCGGAGAGTTTAAATTTAGGCGGAACGAGCTCAAATTTAAACGAACGCGAAGTCGCAGAATCGCAGGCAGGCGCGAAACCGAATGAATCAAAAAGCGTAAAACCAAATGAACGAGAGGGCGCAAATTTGGATGAACGGCGAGATTTCATTGATGCCGCCCGCCCGTCGCAAAACACTCAAAGTCTAAATTTAAACGAGCAACGAGGCGCTGCGCATTTGCCGCAGAATTTTAGCGCAGATACGGATTCTGATAAAGGGCAAACCGAGTATTCGCCGCAAAATCCGAGTGCGGATATAAATTTAAACAAGCGGCAGAATGTCGTCAGTACCGCGCATCCGTATCAAAACTCGCAAAATCGGCAAAATCTAAATTTAAATAGTCGGCAAGATACCGCGCATCCGCCGCAAAATCCGCAGGCAGATGCAAACTCTAGTGAGCGGTCGAGCGCAAATTTTAGTGAACAGACAAATTCTGTTTCAGACGCTAGTACGCAGGCGGATTTTGCTTCGTCGGACGCTAGTGCCCAGACAGATTCTACTCCGGGCGCCAAAATACAGACAAATTCCGTTTCAGGCGCTAAATCGCGGGCAAATTTCGCTTCGGACACTAAGGCGCAAATAAATTCCGATCTAAACGCCAAGACGCGGGAAAATTCCGCAAACTCTAAAGCAGGCGCGCAATCAATGAAGCAAACTACGCTAGAGCAGGAGCTTGCGCGCCTAAACGAGGGTAAAATTTATTCGAGCTTAGATCTGAAAACACAAATCGCGCTTGAGGGCTTTTTGAAAAGCGAGATCCTTTCCCTGCGCGATAAGGGCGTTAGAAACGGCGCTGCGGTGCTGATCGACAACGAAAGCATGAGCGTTATTGCCTATGTCGGCAGCCACGATTTTAGCGCTAATGAGGGGCAAAACGACGGCGTGCGCTCGCAAAAAAACGTAGGCTCGACGCTAAAGCCCTTCATCTACGCCAAAGCCCTTGAGTACGGGCTCATCACCCCATCAAAGAAGCTGATCGACGCGCCGATAACTTTCGCGGGCTATGTGCCGCGCAACTACAACCAGGGCTTTTTGGGCGCGGTTAGTGCGACCGACGCGCTAAGCCTGAGCCTAAATATCCCCGCGGTAAAGCTAAATTTGATGCTTGGTGACGACGGGCTGTATGAGATGCTATCAAACGTGCATCTGGCGGAGTTTAGCAAGGATTATTACGGCGCAGGTATCGCGCTTGGCAGTATTTCTATGAGTCTAATGGATCTTGCTCGCCTTTACAGCGCGTTTGCAAATGGCGGTAAGTTGCGAAGGCTCGAAATAGCGGGCGTAAAGATCGGTGATGATGCTAAAATTTTAACCCCGCAGAGCGCTTACATCGTAACGCAGATGCTAAGAAACGCGCCGCGCTCCTACCTCGGCTCGGTGTGGCAAAACACCCTAAATGCGCCGCCTCTGATGTTTAAAACGGGCACGAGCGCCGATGCGCGCGATCTCTACACCGTCGCTCTGACGCCGAAATTTACTCTCGGCGTCTGGCTGGGAAATTTCGACGGCTCCAAGACTAGGGATCTTAGCGGCGGCGTAAGTGCGGCAAAAGTGGCGTTTAATATGTTTGCCTTCCTCGATAAATCAGCCATGTTGGGCGAGACGGAGTTTGCGCGCCCCGCGGGCGTGAGCTTGCGGCGGGTATGCACCGACGCGTACCGCGAAAAGGAGTGCGCGCAAAGCGCCGAGGATCTTACGATCGATGGGGTTGAGCCCAACGAGGAGTGCGAAATTTACGGCACGAGCGAGCTTTTTTATCTGCTAAAACACGGCCTAGTCGATCCGCAAAAGGTGCGCACAGGAAGGTGCGCGGCTAAATTTGCCGCCGTAAAGCCCGTGCTAAACGACATCAACGCCAAAACCTACGAGACCGGCGCGGACGGCACGCTGCGGCTAAAGGTGCAGTGCACGGCGGTTTTCGGCGAGCGGGTATATATCAGGCTAAGCGGCGGTTCGCGGGAGTTTATAGCGCTAAATTCCACCGCGTTTACGAGGGAGAATTCCGCGGATTTGGATTTCGAGCATTCTAGCGCGGCGCAGCAAGATAATTTAAAGCAAAATTTTGCAGAACAGAATTCTACAGCACAAAATTCTATGCTACAAAATTTAGCGTCGCAGAATGTAAAATCACAAAATCTTACGAAGCAAAATTCTGTAGAATGGAATTTTATAACTAAAAATCCAGTCACACGGAATTTGGCGTCGCAAAATTCTATCTTGCAAAATTCCACAGAGCAAAATTCGGAGGCTCAAGATTTCACAGTGAAAAATTTCACAGATCAAAATTCCTCGCAGCAAAATTTCACGGCACTAGATTTCACCACGCAAAGCCTAGCGCCTGCAAATTCTAAAGTTAAAACGGGAGAATATTTTGCGCGCACTAATGGCGAGGCTTTTACGCTAAGTCTTGGAACAGGGGATTTTGAGCTTG
>NZ_CALIBF010000184.1 GCF_938045465.1 uncultured Campylobacter sp. | reverse complement strand
GCCGTAAAAGCATCAGCCAAAGTACCCGAATAAGATATGGCGGCCATGGCTACAATCATAAAGGCATATATCTTTGATGAATTGCCAATTACATCGTTCCTCTTGAAACATATATACAGCAAAAATAGAATAATACCTATTGAAAGAGATATAAAATTCTTTATTTCTATCCCGCTACCGCTCATCTTAATAAACATACAATATATTAAAATTATATGTAATATTACAAGCATTAATATACGAAATTCTCTTGTAGTTTTGGCTATAGCTTTTTCATATAAATTAGTATAAATTTCCGCTATTTTTGATCTTATAACATATAAGATGAGTACAGCTATCGATACAATAAGTGAGTTTTTTAGTATCGTTTGATTTAAAGGATATGTGATAAATCTAGTAGCCATAGCGAAAAAGCTGCCTTTGGAATCATTTTCTGTTATAGAAGATAAATTAAAAGGAATGACAAAATTCATAATAGTAAAAAATATAGCAGAGGTAATGAGTAAAAAACCGATTCTTTTTATATAATCTTTAAAACTTGTAGCAACAAAAGCATATGCGACAAACAAACTAGCAAAAAGAACCAAACCCACATTTTGTTTAATGAAAAACAATAAAATACAAAACAAAATTCCAATTATATGATAAATTCTACCCATATTAGAATTGTAATTTTTGATATATTTTATAAAAAATAGCAATGTCAAAAATTCTGTAATATATACGTATGTATGATAATCTTTGGCGATATAGGTGCCGCTATTTATATTTAAAAATGTCGCAAAAAGTGCAGCCACGGCGCTGCTTGTTTTAGAAAAAAATTCTCTTAAAACCAAATACAATAAGATTACCTGTATCATTGCGGCTACTACGCCGATGCAGGCAAATGCAAAGAAATTTATCCCAAATATTTTTTGATAAAAGGCATTTATATATACAAATAACGGAGTCCATGCTAGATAAAAATCTTTATTGATCACTTCTCCTTTATTTACTAAATAAGCATAGGTTTCCCACCAGCCTTCTTGGAGTGAGAAGTAATGGTTAAATATCAGTAAATGTAACGCAAGCGTTATACAAAAGCAAAAAGCAACCATCAAATTTTCTAAAATTTTAGTGTTAAACATATTTACCTCAAATCATTTAAAATCATTTTCGCGTTCTCGTCGAAAATTTTACCTTTCAAATGCGCTTTGCAAAATTCCACTATGAGCCCGTGAAATAGCGCATACACGCCGTTTTCGTTCTCCAGCTTCTCTGCTTTTGCCGCCGCATCGCAGGGAGAGTTGGCGGAATTTACAAACTCATAGACCCGCCCAAATTCCAGCTCGCCGAGCCACGCGCTAAGCTCGTCGTAGCTTTCAAACTCATAGCTCAAAGCGCCCAGCAGCCGCGCCGAGTAATTGTCCGCGACCATCACCGCGCGCTCGCACGCATAGCACAGGATTGCGTCGCAGCTCTCCGCGCCGATCCCCTTGCGCGCTAAAAGCCACTCGCGGCTAACGCCCGATTTAAAACTCTCAAAATCCCCAAAATCCGCGATTATCGCTTTGCAAAGCAAGCTTAGGCGTCTAGCTTTTTGATTATAAAATCCACTTACTTTGATGATCTCCGCAAGCTCCGCTTCGTCTAACCCGGCAATCCCCTCTAAGCTCAAAAGCCCCTTGCTGCGCAGGTTTTGCAGTGCCGCGTCTGCATTGCGCCACGCCGTATTTTGGATCAAAATCGCCCCCACGACCACCTCAAAGCTTCCAAATCCGGGCCACCAGCGAAAATCCTTGATTTTCACGGCGCGAAAAAGCGCGATAAAAAGCTCGGTCGCGCTCATCTCACGCCTCCGAAATTTCTAGCGTAGTTTCTAAAACTTCGCGCGGCGGCGGCGATTTTTTGCGCGCACTCTAGCACGACGATAAAATTTACGCCAAATTTAAATTCGCGCGCCGTATTCATCTGCCGCCGCCTTTTAAATTTGCAAAAAATTCCTCGCCAAAGCTCAAGAAAAACTGCTTTGCCGCGCGGCCGCTGCGGCTTGCGCGAAGCATCGCAAACTCACGCGCCTTTGCGTGCAGCTCGTCTAAATTTGCGGCAAAGCTTAGGCAAAATTCCGCCGCACTCATACCTTGCGCAGCCGCAAAGTAGGCATCTACGATCCCTAAATATTCCCGCATGCTCCCGCCGTAAAAGCTTAGCTGTAGCCCAAAGCGCTCGCTAAGGCTGATTCGCTCGTTCGCCGCGTCGCTTAGGTGCAGCTCGCCGCGGCTTATCTGCGCGGCGTCGTTATCGCTTGCACATTCGCCTACGATGTGGCGGCGATTGGACGTCGCATACATCAGCACGTTGCGCGGCGCGCGCTCCAGTGAGCCTTCAAGCAGCGGCTTTATGTGCTTGTAGCCGCTCTCACCGAGCTCAAAGCTCAAATCATCGCAAAAGATGATAAATTTAAAATTTGTTTCGCGGATCGCGTCGATTATATCCACGAGATAGCCCAGATCGTCCCTGCCGATCTCGATGATCTTAAGGCCTTGCGGGATAAATTTAGAAAAAACCGCCTTCGCAAGGCTTGATTTGCCGCAGCCGCTCTCGCCCCATAGTAGCGCGTGATTGGCGCTCGCGCCACGCAGGAAGGCGTCAGTGTTTTTTATAAGAGCCGATTTTTGGCTCTCTAGCCCCACAAGCGCGTCAATACCCGTGAAATCGATGTCGCGGACGATCTTTAGCGCCTTTTTATTTGCGCGAAAGACGGCGACCTGTACCGTGCGCCAATCAATCGCGCTAAAATCGCTGAAATAAATTTGCTCGCCGGTGCCGCTCTGGGCGCTTTTTAGGATGGCTTGCGGCGCTAAATTTAAACTGCTCGCCGCGTCCAAATTTAACTCTTCGCTCACGCTTTTGCTCGCGCTTTTTTTGATATTTTCATCGCAAGTTCGCATTTTTTAGCTCCCTTCGCAGATAGATTAAAATTTCGTTTATCACGTCGTCATCGTCGCGTGTCTGCGCCTTTAATCGCACCTTATCGCCGTTTGCAAGGGTGATCAAGATATTTTCGTCCATGCTCGAAATCACGCGCAAGCCAATCTTCGTGGCCAAAACCTTAATCATCATCACGTCGATGAATTGCTTGGTGTAAATGTCCGCGCGCCCGAAGCGGTCCTCGATCTCGCCGAAAATTTCAATCACTTCGCTCGCCTCGGCGCACTTGCTAAGCCGCCTGTAAAGATCTAGGCGCAGGCGATCCTCTCTGATAAATTCCGAGTTTAAAAAGGCGTTTACGGAAATTTTAAGCTCCACGCTCGCAGCGGCGCTCTTTCTGCTTAGCAGCTTGCCGATCTCCTCTTCGAGCATCTTTAGATAAAGCGAGTAGCCGATCGCTTCGATATGCCCGCTCTGCGCCTCTCCGAGCAAATTTCCGCCGCCGCGAATCTCCAGATCGTGATACGCTAGCACCGAGCCGCTGCCCAAAAACGAGTTGCTCTCAAGCGCTACGAGCCGCTTTAGCGCGTCCTGCGTAAGGGCGGTTTTATCCTCGATCAAAAAGTAGCAAAAGCCCTGTTTGTTACTGCGCCCGACGCGACCGCGTAGCTGGTGCAGATCGGCGATACCGAATTTACCCGCGTTTTCGACTATTATAGTATTTACGCGCGGCATGTGGATGCCGCTTTCTACGATGCTGGTGCAAAGTAGCAGATCGTATCCGCCCGCTACAAATTTTAAAATTTCATCCTCCGTCGTCTTGGCGTCGATCTTGGAGTGCAGGATCAGAATTTTAAGGCTCGGCAAAATTTCAAGCAGCTTCTTTTTGGCGCTTTGCATCGTCGCGATGTGGTTATGAACGTAAAAGATCTGCCCGCCGCGTCGCAGTTCGCGCGAGATCGCCTCTTTTACGATCTTTTCGTCCCACTGCTTGACGAAGGTGCGCACGTCCAGGCGATCCTGCGGCGGGCTAAGCAGCGTGGAGTAGCTTTTAATCGAGCTTAGCGCCATATTTAGGCTGCGCGGTATCGGCGTCGCGGACATACTAAGCAGGTGCGAGGCGGCGCTTTTCTCTTTGAGCCGCTCCTTTTGCTTAACGCCGAATTTATGCTCCTCATCGATGATTATGAGCCCTAAATTTGCGGGGTTTAAATTTAAAAGCGAGTGCGTGCCGACCACGACGATCGCCTCGCCGCTTTGCAGGCGCTTTAAAATTTCACTCTTTTGCCTTGCGCTGCTAAAGCGATCGAGCTTGAAAACGGGAATTTCAAACTCCCTAAAGCGCTCGCTAAGCGTGGCGTAATGCTGCGAGCTAAGCAGAGTAGTGGGTACGAAAAACAGCACCGAATGACCGCTGCGAATGCAGGCAAAGATCGCATTCATCGCAACCTCAGTCTTTCCAAAGCCCACGTCGCCGCTAAGTAGGCGATCCATCACCTTGCCGCTTTGCAGATCCGCTAAAATCGCGCTCACAGCCTTTTGCTGATCGCTCGTGTAGCTAAAACCGCTTGCGCTTAAAAATTTCGCATAATCCGCGCTTTCGTTTTTGATGACGAGCCCTCGCATCAGCTCGCGCTTGGCAGCCAGTGCAATGATCTTTGAAGCGATCGCGAAGAGCTTTTCGCGCACTCGCTCCTTGATTTTTGAAAAGCTCGCCCTGCCCAGATGATCCAAGCTCACGGCGCCGCCGCTTGCTACGTAGCGATCGATCTTATTTAGATACTCTACCGGCAGCAGCAGCTTGTCGCCGCCCTCGTAGAGCAGGGATACGAACTCCTTGCTGCGCCCCATCACCTCGATGAGCTCAAGCCCGTTAAATTTAGCGATACCGTGATCTTCGTGCACGACAAAATCGCCCACGTTTAGCTCATCCAGAGCCAGGCTCGATCTTCGCACGCGCTTTTTAGGCGCCGCTTTGTTTAGCGAAAGGATGATACGCTCGGCGCTTATTAAATTTACGACGAAATCTTCGCGTAAAATTTCGATATTGCTAAATCCGCTAAGATCAAACGGCGCGAGCAGCGCGTCGTTTCGCGCGATCAGCGTGATAGCCTCGCTGCGGTGAAATTCAAAAAATTCCTGCGACGGCGTCACGGCGAGGTCTTTAAATTTACGCGCCGCGGGCAGTACCTCGATCGCGTCTAAAAAATCCAAATTGCGCTCAGAAAAAATTTCATCCTTTTTGATCTCATGCAGCAAGACGCAATCAAACGCGCTCACGTAATCGACGAAGCCCTCGATAAACCAAAACCCGAGCGAGCCCAGATCGCGCGCTAACGCGTCGCTATCCGCGCGCGATATCTTTTCGCTCACGCTCTCAAACTCGTCCTCGCTTAAATTTGCCAAAAACGGCGCTATCTCGGCTTGCGAAAGCTCATCTTTTTCGCTTTTTTGCGTCGCGACGTCAAAGAGCCTGATACTCTCAACCCTCTCGCCGTCGAGCAGAATTCTAACCGCGCTTTCGCTTCCTACCGAAAAAATATCGATGATCTCGCCACGGAAGCTCACCTCGCCCATGCTTTCGACGATGTCGCGCACGTCGTATCCCAGGCGTAAAATTTCATCTTTCAGCTCGCTTAAGTTTAATTCGCTTCCAAATTTTATATTTAACGGGCGCAGATGGCTTGCGGCGGGGAGTTTATTTAAGATCGTGCGGACGGGCGAGATTAAAATTTTTTTACCGCTTGCTTTGTAAAACGCGCTAAGAGCGGTGCTGATACCCGCAAGCTCACCCATGTAGCTGCGCAGATCCTCGCCGAAGCTCGCTCTAAAATCGGGCAGGCAAAAGGCCGCGTAGCCCATAAATTTTAGCACCTGCTCGCACGCCGCGGCTTCCTTTTCATCCTCGCAGATCAAAAGCTCTTTTTGGTTTTGCAAAAAGTATTCGTAAACCTCGGCTTGCATTATTTAAACCTTTCGATCTGGTGCTGCACGACGTTTGCGATCTCCTGCCACGATACGTTAGGCTCCAAGGTCGAGATATTTTTGAAATTCTGCGCGTTCCAGCTCATAAAATTTGCAGGATCAACGCTTTGAGCCAAAAACCTAACTTCGTAATGCAGGTGCGGGCCGGTGCTGTAGCCAGTGTTGCCGCTATAGCCGATAAGATCGCCCTTTTTAACCCAAGAACCGGGCGTTACGACCGCGGAGCTAAGGTGGCCGTAGCGGGTCTCAAAGCCGTAATTGTGCGATAAAATCACTAAAATTCCATATCCGCTGCCACTGCCGCCTGCAAACTGCACAAAGCCCTCTGCAGTCGCAAACACCGGAGTGCCCTCGCTTGCTCGCAAGTCGATGCCGTGGTGCATCCTCATAATGCCGCTGATTGGATGGGTGCGCATCCCAAAAGGGCTAGTGACGCCGCGATACTGCATCGGAAGTCCATTAGGCACAGCGCTAAGAATCGCGCTCGCCGTTTTTTCGCTAGCTGCGATATGCGCGCCGGAGCCCTTTTTACGCTCCTTTTTCATCTCATTCATCGCAAGCATTACCTGGATATCACTATCCAGCCCGCCTCCGTCGTCCTCGCGTCCGTCCAGCTTGGCAAGCACCTCCTCGTTTTTGCCCTCAAGCGCGATATTTTGCTCTTTAAGCGCGAGATTTTCGGCGTAGAGGGTTTTGTTTAGCTCTTTTAAATTTGATCGGTCGCTCGCAAGTTTAAAGATCGCAAAAAACAAAACTAGCAGAAAAATTATGAAAAACGCGGATAAAATTTTAAGTTGAAATCTAAAATTCTCGCCAAAATACAGCGTCTTGGTGCCAAAGTGATCGCTTAGGGTGAGTTTAGTTTTAGCCACGGCGCGCCTCAAGCCATAAAATGAAATTTTCTACCAAATGAAACGAGCCGAAAACCAAATACTCCTCGTCCGCTCTAAGCTCGCCGCGAAACGGCGAATGCGGAATTTTAAGCGCGTCAAGCGCACGGGTTATCGCCTCTGCCGCCATTTCGCGATCCGCAACCTCGTAGTTAAAGATCTCCACGCGCTCTACCACGGGCGCCAAAGTCTGCAGCACCGCAGCCACGTCCTTATCGGCAAAAGCGTTGTAAATCAGCACGATCTTTCTGCCCCTGTAGATTTCAATAATTTCGCGGGCGACTTGCTGTGCCGCAAGCTCGTTGTGTCCGACATCCACGCGTAAATTTGGCGCCAAAACTTCCATCCTGCCGCGTAAATTTAGAGGCGGCAGCTGCGAAATTTCAAATTTCAAATTTAAAAATTTCATCGCGGCAAGCGCTAGAGCTAAATTTGAAATTTGAAATTTAGGTAGATTATTGTGCGCGCAAAACTCCGCGATCTGCGCTTGCTCGCTCTTGCTTAAAAGCTCTGCTGCAAACCTCAAATGAGTTCCTTTTTGCTCTGCGATCTGCTGCGCGATACGAAGCGGAACCTCGCTCATCTCATCGCTTAAAATCGCTTCCTTATCCATCGTAATGAGCTTGGTGTGGGCGATCTGCTCTAGATTTTGTCCTAGCATGCCCAAATGATCGGTGCCGATCGGTGTAAAAAGCGACAGCATGCGCCCAAAGCTCGACGTAGCGTCAAACTCGCCGCCCATCCCGGCCTCGATCACGCAGTAATCGCAATCCCTAAAAAGCACTGCCGCCGCAAGCGTGAGATACTCGAAATATGACAGGCTATCTTTAAACTCCGCGGGCAAGCTCTCTTGCAAAAACTCATGCGCGAAATCAAGCTCCTCATCCGTGGCATCACGACCTAGCGAAATGGGAAGCGAGCTTTGAGCGGATTTAAAATTTGATCCTAGCGGAGATTTAAAATTTTGCTCCGGCGAGAATTTTAAATTTTGCTCAGACGGCGATTTGAGATCTTGAGAATTCCATAAATTTTGTGTAGAAGCAGAATTTTGCGTATCGATGGAATTTTGCGCGATGAAATTCTGCTCGCTACAAAAATTTTGCGTGGTATAAACGGGGTTTTGCAGGGCGGAATTCTGCTCGCCGCGCAAATTCTGCGTGGCGGAATTTTGCAAATTAGAAATAGAAATTTGAGAGGCGGAATTTTCTCCGCTCGCAAAATTTTGCATCTTTACGGAATTTTGTTTTTCCGTAAAATTTGACGCCGAAGCGGAATTTTGCTCGTTTTTAAAATTTAAAGCGCCTGAATTTAACGCAAAAACGGGGCCTTGCGCGATGCGTCCGCCTAGATAGATGCGCTCGTTGAGCTTAAAAACGTGCGGGCTAGTGTAGTGCCCGACGCTAAAGCCCGCTGCGGCGATCGCGTTAGCCAAAAACCGCCCGGTGCTGCCCTTGCCGTTGGTGCCGATGATCTGAATGACGTTTTTGAGCGGAATTTTATCTTTAATGGCGGCATACGCCCGCGGGAAGCGCTCATAGTCGATTTTTTTGTAATAAATCGGGCGATTTTGCAAAAATTCTTTAATGCTGCGCCCGCTCAAGTCTGAATCCCCTAATCGCAAGCGCCGAAATAAACTCGTCAAACGCCTGCGTAGAGGCATTTTCGATCGCCTTGTAGCGGTCCTTATCGCTAATGATCGAGCTCGTATCGTAGCTATTTTTGACTAGGCGGCTAACTTTAAAATCGTAATCGCCCACGCAATCCTTGCTGAAAACCTCGCCGTTTTTAAGCTTGGTGCTAAAATTTACGACAAGATTTGCGCGGTAGCTAGTGACATAGCCGAACTGATCGTATGAAAGCTCGCTAAAGCTCAGCCTTTTGATCGAAGCGACGATCTGGGTTTGAGCCGAGTTTTTATCCGCAAGGCTCATGCCCAGGCGCTGGACTATGCCCTGCCTGATCGCGTCTTTGATCGCGACGGTGTTTTGCGGATCGGTCTTGCTCATCATTACGTCCACAAATACGCTTCCATCCATCGTTTCTTTCGCGATCCTTGCGGCGGGTTTGTAGCCGCAGCCGATCAAAAAAATCAAACAAAAAACGGTTAAAGCTTTTCTCATCTTCGCCTACTTTATCACCAAATTTACGAGCTTGTTTTTGACGTAAATTTCTTTTACGATGCTCTTGCCCTCTAGCCATTTGGCGCAGTTGCGCTTCGCAAGGTTTAAAATTTCGCTCTCGCTTAGGCTCGCGCCCGCTTCAAACTCCGCGCGCTTTTTGCCGTTAATCGTGACGGCAAGCTTTATCGTATCGCTCTCAAAGACCTCTTCGCAAACTCTCAGCTCGCAAAAATTCGCCCGTCCAAACAGCCTCTCGCTAAGCTCGGCGCAGATGTGCGGCACGATAGGCTCGAGCAGACTTAATATCACGAAGTAGCCCTCGGTAAATACGTCTTTGTCGCTCTGCGCATTTAGGGCGTTTAGCGCCTCCATACACGCAGCAATTAGGGTATTAAAAGCAAAACTGCTCTCATAAACCTGCTGCGACTTCTTAAGCGCCTCATAAACTTTAAGGCGGGCGTATTTTTCCTCTTTGTTTAAAGCGGCGTGGTCGATCTGCGGAATTTTATCAGTAGCGTAGGCATTTTCGGCGCGATCGTAGAGGCGGCTAAGAAATTTATACGCGCCCTCTACCGCGCTGTCGTTCCATTCAAGCTCCTTTTGCGGAGGTGCTGCAAAAAGTATAAAAAGTCTCGCCGTATCGGCGCCGTATCTCTCGATAATATCATCGGGATCGACGGTGTTTCCTTTGCTTTTACTCATCTTCGCGCCGTCTTTTAGCACCATGCCCTGGGTTAGCAGCCGCTCAAACGGCTCGCTATCGCGCAGATAGCCTATGTCGCGAAGAGCCTTTTGAAAAAATCTCGCATACAAAAGGTGCAATATCGCGTGCTCGATGCCGCCGATATATTGATCGACGTTCATCCAGTAGTTCACGCTTTGCTCGTCAAACGCCCGCTGCTGCCACGTCCGTTCGTCGCTTGCGTAGCGCGCGAAATACCATGAGCTTTCAAAAAATGTATCGAGCGTGTCGGTCTCGCGCACCCCGTCGCCGCCGCATTTAGGGCATTTGCAAAACTTCCAGCTAGGATGCGCGTCGAGTGGATTGCCCTTGCCGGTGATCTTAATATCCTGCGGAAGCTCTACGGGCAGATTTGAAATTTCCTCGCTTACCAGCCCGCATTTTGGGCAGTGGATCATAGGTATTGGCGCGCCCCAGTAGCGCTGGCGGCTTACACCCCAATCGCGCAGTTTAAAATTTACCACGCGATGTCCGAGCCCTAGCTCTTCAAATTTTGAAATAATGGCACTTTTTGCCTTCTCGCTATTCATGCCGCTAAACTCTTCGGAATTTACCAAAACTCCGCTCTCTACGTAGGCTTTGCTAGCGTCGTAATCGCCGCTTTTTGGAGCGATGCTTTGAATGATCGGCAGGTTAAATTTCTTTGCAAACTCGAAGTCTCTTTCATCGTGCGCAGGCACCGCCATGACCGCACCGCCGCCGTATTCTGCTAGGACGAAATTTGCGATCCAAACGGGGATTTTTTTGCCGCTTAGCGGATGAAGCACGCTGATTCCGAGGCTCACGCCGTCTTTATCGCTTGCTTGACGCTCACGCGGGCTTTGATTTAAAATTTCTCTCACCTTCGCCGCAGCTTTGGCGTCAAGTAAATTATTATCCAAAAGTCTCTTTACGACCTCGTGTTCCGGCGCAAGCGCCGCGTAGCTCATACCGTAAATCGTATCGGGGCGCGTCGTAAAGACCTTAAAGCCCTCGATGCCGCCAAGTTTGGCGCTGCTTTGCTCGTCAAATTTAAAGCTAAATTCTAAACCCTCGCTGCGCCCGATCCAGTTTTCCTGCATCGTAAGCACCTGAGCGGGCCACTTGCCCTCAAGTTGCTTTAGGCAATCCAAAAGCTCCTGCGCGTAGGCGGTGATTTTTAGGTAGTAGCCAGGCATCTGCTTTTGCACGACCTCGTTGCCGCAGCGCCAGCACCTGCCCTCCTCGACCTGCTCGTTGGCAAGCACCGTCTGATCGTGCTCGCACCAGTTTACCACGGCACTTTTTCTATAGATAAGCCCTTTTTCAAAAAGTTTGATGAAAAATTCCTGCTCCCAGCGCGTATAGAGCGGATCGGAGGTGGCGAGCATACGACGAGCCGAAAAGCTAAAGCCCAGGCGGTGCAGCTCCTTTTTCATATAATCGATATTTTCGTAAGTCCAAGTTTTAGGGTGAATGCCGTGTTTGATCGCCGCATTTTCCGCAGGCATTCCGAAGCTGTCAAAGCCGATCGGCTGAAGCACGTTGTATCCGCGCAGCCTGTAGTAGCGGCTCAGCGTGTCGCCGATGCTGTAATTTCGCACGTGCCCCATGTGGATGCGGCCGCTTGGGTAGGGAAACATCGAAAGGATATATTTTTTAGGCAGGCTATAATCATCCTTAGGCTCGAAAGCCCCCTCTTCATCCCAAATTTTCTGCCATTTAAGCTCAATACTTTTACTATCGTAAGGCATTTTGCGCTCCTAGAATTCGTCTTTAGTTTTTGCCGACTCAATCGCTATTAAAATTAGCGAGAAAAAGTTTGCAAGTAGCGCGCCGATCGCAAGCGAGGTCACGATCGACAAATCTCCCGGCGCTACTACAATCAAAACGAACGCCGGTATGAGATGCAGATCTGCTACGAGTGAGCTTGCAAAAAGCTCGGCTGCTAGCATATTTCGCACGCCTACCTTCAAAAGCGTCGAGACTGCATTCACGCTGGTTGCTATGAAAAGTAAAATTTCATTCTTCTCATACAAAAACCCGCCTATCGTAGTCATACTCATCAGCGCAAAAAATATGTAAATTACCCTTCCCCAGTTCATCTTTTATCCTTACACCGTGCCTTTTTCATACATGGCGCGATTCTTTTCTTTCTCTTTGATACGGCGCTGTTTTTCGGCTAAAAACGCGCGGTATTTCTCGACGTTAAATTTAAACAAAATCAGCATCGGAGCAGCTACGAATACAGAGCTGAATGTTCCTGCTATGACGCCTATTAGCATCACGAAGCTAAAGCCGTGGATCATCTCGCCGCCCCAGACGAATAAAATCACGATGACGATGAGAGTCGTAAGCGAAGTAAGCAACGTGCGCGATAGCGTATGAGAGATCGATTCGTTTATAACCTCGTCAAGCTTAATCGATTTACTATCTTTTACACCTTCTCGAATTCTATCGAAAACAACGATGGTGTCGTTTAGCGAGTAGCCCATTATAGTTAGCAATGCAGCTAAAATTTCAAGGTTGAAATCCACGCCGGCTAAAATCATCGCACCTACGGCAACTACGACGTCGTGCAGATCCGATAGCACGGCTGCAATCGCAAATCTCCACTCAAACCGCAGGGTGATATAAACCAAAATGAGCGCAAACGACACGCATACCGCTAAAATTCCGTTTGTGCGAAGCTCCTCGCCGACTTTAGGACCTACGATATCGACCTTGCGAATGTCGAAGTTTCCACTACCTTGTAAAATTTTTTGCGCCGCTAAGGCGGGATTATCGCCCAGTTCACTCGCAGCGCCCGAATATCTAATCGTGACCTCTTGATCGCTACCAAATTCCGTAACGTTGATATTGCCTAAATTTGCCGCTTCGAAGCGCTTTCTGATCTCATCAAGCGGTGCTTTAGCGTCGTATTTAACCTGAATGAGTGTACCGCCGCTAAAATCGATGCCGTAATTAATGCCCTTAATGAAAAATAGCGCAATAGAGCCTATTATCAAAACAGCAGAAAGCGCAAAAGTAAAATATCTAAATTTCATAAAATCATAAATTTTGCCCTTATCAAACACTTGCATTTGCGCCTCCTCTTACTTTATAACCGAGCCAAAGCGCGGTATTTTTGCTCTTTTCCATCTTATCCATTACTAACTCAAACATTCCGTGAGTGCCTAAAATAGCCGTTATCATCGACGCTACGATACCGATGCTCATCGTGACGGCAAAGCCCTTCACTGGACCCGTGCCGTAAGCATAAAGCGCAGCAGAAGTAATTAGCGTAGTGATATTTGAATCCACGATCGCGCTCATCGCATTTTCATAGCCTTTATTTATACTTTGGCGGATTGGAATTCCCGTCCTTAGCACCTCTCTAACGCGCTCGTTAATGATGACATTCGCATCTACCGCCATTCCGATAGTTAGCACGATTCCCGCCATTCCAGGAAGCGTTAATGTTGCACCAAAAAGCGCCATACAAGCGATCAGAAATAAAATATTTACTACAAGCGCGATGTCGGCAAAAAGCCCCGCCACGCCATAGTATAAAATCATAAAGATCAAAATCGCAACCGCCGCAAGGCTAAGCGCCGCCATACTCTTATCAATGCTATCTTGCCCTAGGCTAGGGCCGATACTGCGCGTTTCGGAAACTTTGACGGGGGCCAAAAGCGCGCCGCTTCTAAGCGCGATCGCTACGTCGTGCGCCTCCTCGACGCTAAATCCGCCGCTGATCTGACCGCTGCCGCCGCCGATACGCTCGTTTATGCGCGGTGCGGAGTAAACCTTGCCGTCAAGCACAATCGCAAGGCGCTTACCGACGTTTTTGCCGGTAAAATCGCCAAAAATTTGAGCGCCTTGAGAGTTTAGCGTAAAATTTATGATCGGCTGGTTGGTGTGTTGATCAAAAGCAACCTTTGCATCAACTAGCATCGCGCCATCAAGCACTGGAATTTCGTTTATGAGATACTTATAATTCGGATTCTTAACGTCCGGGTAGATCACGTCGCCGTAAGCTCTAGCATCCGCTGCGCTGATAGTCTGCGCGCGGTCTTGGCGCACGTCGTCCACCGCCATAAGCTGCAAGTGAGCCGCTTTGGCGATCAAATCCTTGGCGCGCTGCTCATCCGCTGCGCTTTTGACGCCAGGAAGCTCAACCAAAATGTAGCTCTCGCCCTGCTTTGCTACCGTTGGCTCCGCAAGTCCGAATTGATCTAGGCGGTTTCGGATAGTCTCGACAGCCTGTTCGATCGCGTATTTTTTAGTAGCCTCAATCTCCTCGGGCGTTAGCGTAATGCGGTATTTTTCGCCCGATTTTTGAATGTCTAATCCGCTTGCGGCGCTATGCAAAATCGCATCAAATTTAGAAGCCTCGTCCGCGTCTAAAATTTCAAATTCAAACGAATCACCTTCCAATTTTAGCCCGTCCATCAACAGATCGTCGCGCTTGGCGGCGTAATTGACGCTAGCGGCGATCGATTTGATCTTTGAAACGACCGCCTCGTCGCTTTGAACTTCCAAAAGCATATGCAGGCCGCCTTGCAGATCCAAACCCAAGTTTATCTTGCTTCCCTTTTCGGTCTGAAAGATCGAAGGCGCGGCAAAAATCGCCGAAAAAATAACTGCAGCCAAAAAGATCAGCAGGCGGTATGAAATTTTACTGCTCATCTAATTTTCTTGCCACAAATTGTTTATCCAGCTCAACCATGACCTCATCGTTAAGCTTAACTGTGATAAAATCATTGTTTGTTTTCACGACCGTGCATTTTATGCCACCGCTAGTTATGATCTTATCGCCTTTGCCGAGCGCATCGACCATCGCTTTATGATCCTTGGCCTGCTTTTGCTGCGGTCTGATAATCAAAAAATACATAATCGCAAAGATTACGACGATAGGCAGGATTGATGCAAAGAAGTTTCCTTGTTCCATGTGTTTCCTTTATTAGAAATTTAAAAAGTAGCTATTTTACATTAAGTTACATAAATAAAGGCTTTGTTCTTGCGCTTGCGCTTTCAAATTTTATTTTTGTAGAAATTTTAAGCTCTAAATTTGACGGCTTGGCTGCTTTGGCGGCGGAATTTTTCTCGCCTTTAATTGCGATAGCGGCACTTTTTTATCTACTAAAGGCAAGCAAGGCGGAGTGGTTTTGGTGCGGATTTTTTATCGGCGCGCTATGGATGCACTGGATCAGCTTCAGCCTGATCTATTTCGATCTTGCGTTTTTGATCCCGCTTGAAATTCTTGGAATTTGTCTCGTTTACGCCTTTATTTTCCGCATCTTTGCGATCTTTGACGCGCCCGTTTTGCGCGCTGCATGCCTTTTAATTCTAAAATTTATCCATCCTTTCGGCTTCGATTGGTTAAATTTTGAACTGCTTCTAAGCCATGGAATTTTCAGAGCCGATCTTAGCGCGCTGGCTCTGATTTTAGCGGGGCTTTGCACGGTTTTATATCTACGGGGGCGCGGCGCCCGGGCTAAACTTAACGCCCTAATTTTCGCGGCATTTTTGATCTGCGCGCTGCAATTCAGCCAAAAAGAAGCCGAGCCGCTGCCGATTAAAATTTTACTCGCAAACACCGACATTTCGCAGCACGACATCTGGGCGAAAGATAAAATTTTATCCGCCGCGTTGGCAAATTTAGCCCGCATCGATGATGCGATCGCAGCGGGGCAGGATGCGATAATTTTGCCCGAGAGCGCCTTTGCGATGCCGCTAAATTTAGAAAACGTGCTAGTTGAAGCTCTAAAGGAAAAATCGCGCGCAATTACGATAGTAGCGGGCGCAGAAGCGTATGAGAACGGGAAATTTTACAACAGCGCCTATCTTTTTGCAAACGGGGAAATGAAGCGCTTCGATAAACACATTTTGGTGCCGTTTGGCGAAATGGTGCCGCTGCCAGAATTTGCGCGAAATTTCATCAACCGCGTGCTATTAGGCGGCGCGACCGATTTTTCGACCGCTAGCGGTTTTAGCGACTACGAGCTTGGCGGGCGAAGCGTAAGAAGCGCCGTTTGCTACGAGGCTACGCGCGCAGAGCTTTACGAAGGCTCGCCCAAATACGTCGTAGCGATCAGCAATAACGGCTGGTTCGTGCCAAGCTACGAGCCCTATTTGCAGCGCCTCATAATCCGCTACTACGCGAGCTTGCACGGTACATTGATCTATCACGCCGTAAACGGCAGCGCTAGCGAGATAATCGCTCCGAAAAAGATCTGGATAAACCGCCTTAAAGATCATCTAAAATAGCCTAAAAAGTTATTTTTAAACGACTTTTGGGTAATATTTTAAAATTTTATTAGGAGCTAAATTTATGGCTAAATACAATCGCATACTCGTAAAATTTTCGGGTGAAGCGCTAGCGGGAGAGAACGGCTTTGGGATCGACAGCGAAATTTTAAAATTTATCGCCAAAGAGATCAAGCAGCTCGTAGAGGGCGGCATCGAAGTAGGCATCGTAATCGGCGGCGGCAACATCATCAGAGGCGTAAGCGCCGCGGCTAGCGGTATCATCAAACGCACCAGCGGCGATCATATGGGCATGCTAGCTACCGTCATCAACGCAATCGCGATGAGAGAGGCGCTAGAATACGCGGGCATGGACGTGCGCGTGCAAAGCGCGATAAAGATGGAAGCGATCTGCGAGACCTTCATCATCGGCCGCGCTAAAAGGCACCTCGAAAAAGGTCGCGTCGTGATCTTTGCCGCAGGCACGGGAAATCCATTCTTCACGACCGATACTGCGGGCACTCTCCGCGCGATTGAGATCGGAGCCGACGCTATCATAAAAGCCACCAAAGTAATGGGGATCTACGACAAAGATCCGCAAAAATTTAAAGACGCGAAATTGCTTTCCAAAGTCACTTACGATCAAGCCCTGCACGACAACATCAGGGTGATGGACGATACGGCTATCGCGCTTGCTAAGGATAATGCGCTTCCGATCATCGTATGCAATATGTTTAAAAGCGGAAATTTATACAAAATCGTCGATGGCGGAGATCTAAGCTCCTGCTCGATCGTAAAAAACTGAAATTTTAAATTTAAGGAGAATTGATGAGAACCGAACAAATTGTAGCCAAGGCCTTAAAAGTAACGGGCGGAGACCGATATAAGCTATCTTTGATGATAAGCAAACGCGCCGAGCAGCTAGCTGCAGGCGAGCCGCCGTTAATAGATAACGTAGATACTCGCAGGATGAAATTTGCCGATATAGCAATCTTGGAACTAGCCGAAGGTAAGATCGCATTAGATGGAATCGTTGACAAGGATTAATGATAACTTCCTAGAAAGTCTCATCGACGATGTCGTCGATACCAAAGACATTCAAAGCGCCAAGCAGCTGCTTTATAATCTAAAAGAGCCCACTCCGCTGCTGGTGGATGCTATAAATTTATGCATCGCGCAGCACAACGGGCAGTTTCGCAAAAGCGGCGAGCCGTATGCGATCCATCCGATTTTGGTAGCCTGCTTCGTATCTTTTATGGGCGGAGATGACGCGATGGTAATATCTGCGCTACTACACGACGTAGTAGAGGATACAGATTACAGCATCGAGCAGGTTAGACAAAGATTCGGCGACGAAGTAGCCAAAATCGTAGAAGGGCTTACTAAAATCGTAAACATCAGAGAGGATAAGCTGGCTCCATCCGGCGATAGCAACGCCAAGCTTCGCACCACGGCGCTTACCTTCCGCAGGATGCTGATGATCTCCATTAACGATCAGCGCGTTTTGGTAGTCAAGCTCTGCGATAGGCTACACAATATGCTAACCCTAGACGCACTCCGCCCCGATAAACAAAAACGCATCGGCGAGGAGACACTTTTGGTTTATGCGCCGATCGCGCACAGGCTTGGAATTTCATCGATCAAAAACGTGCTTGAAGATCTTAGCTTCAAATACGTCATGCCTAAAGAGTATTCTGCGATCGCCGATTACGTCGAGGAGCATAAGCAGCAGCTTCAGATGAGCTTGAGCAAATTTAGCGAAAAGATCAAAGAGTATATGCTTTCAAACGGCTTTAGCGAGGGCAGCTTTGAGATCCAAAAGCGGATGAAGCACTACTACTCGATCTTTTTAAAGATGCAGCGCAAAGGAATTTCGATCGAGGAGGTGCTTGATCTTTTGGCTATCCGCATCATCGTGCAAAAGCCGATGGATTGCTATTTGGCTTTGGGCATCATCCATACTAAATTTAATCCGCTGATCTCACGCTTTAAGGATTATATCGCGCTTCCGAAGCAAAACGGATATCAGACGATCCACACAACAGTCTTTAACGAAAGCATGATCGTAGAGGTGCAGATCCGCACCTTTGATATGCATAACACCGCAGAATTCGGCGTCGCCGCTCACTGGAAATATAAATATAGCGGCTCAATCAATCCGAAGCTCGATTGGCTAAACGACATCGGCATGCAGGAAGAGGACGACGCCAACGCCGAGGATCTTTACGAATACGCCAAAGACAGCCTCTACGTCGAAGATATCGCCGTGTATTCGCCAAAGGGCGGAATTTTTACATTGCCGCGCGGCGCTACGGCGCTTGATTACGCCTACGAGATACACTCTCAAGTGGGCTTAAAAGCGACCGAAGCTTTTATAAACCGCGTCAAGGTGCCGCTGCTAACGGAGCTTAAAAACGGAGATATCGTTCATATCATCACCGGAAGCGAGCCACACTACCGCTGCAGTTGGCTAAGCTCTGTAAAAACCGGCAAGGCGCGCGCGACGATAAAGGCGTTTTGCAAGCAAAAGATCAGAGATATAAATTTTGAAGTAGCGATTAAAATTTTATGCGCGATCTTTACGACGAGCAAGGAGAGCATTCTAAGCTGGCTTGAAAAAGAAAATTTAAGCAAAAAGATCGGCAAAGCTGCCTACGACTCGGTATTTTTAAAAGACGTCGTAAATGCGCTGAAAAAATACCCGCTCAAAGAGAAATTTTTCAATATGAAATTTCGCAGCAAGTATGAGATCGAGAAGCAAAAATTTGACAACATCGTGGTGTATTCAAATTTTAAAATCGACGAGGTTGAGTTTGATTACTGCTGCAACCCAAAGCGCGGTGACGACATCATCGGCTTTCGCAACGGACACGGCGTAACGGTGCATCATAAGCTGTGCGAACGTGCAAGCGAGCTAATCAAAACCGATGAGATGATCTTCGTAAAATGGACGCGCAATGCGCCGCACCGCTACAAGATCATATTAAATTTAGAAAACAAGCGCGGCTCGCTGGCGACGTTTTTGAACTATTTAGTCAAGCTCGAGGTCGATCTAGTATCGATAAGCCTTAACGAAAATAGCGAAACGACGTCGGATTATTTTGAGATTATCATCGAGCTAAACGAAAATTTAGACTCCACGGAGATTAAAGACAAACTCAAAAACCGCTTTAAAATCGTGGATTTCGTATCACTTACGGACGTATATAAAAACTAAATAAGGGAGAGCAAATGGCTGACATTCAAGGCATTATGGAAAATTTTAAGCGCGGCGTCGCGGAGATCATCGGCGAAGAGCAGATTGAGGCACTGATTAGGCGCTATTACGACAGCGGCGAGGTCTTTTACGTCAAAATCGGCATGGATCCCACTGCTGCGGATCTGCACCTAGGACACGCCGTCGTGCTAAATAAACTTGCATTTTTGCAAAACCACGGCGCGATCGTGCAATTTCTAATCGGTGATTTTACTGCTCAAATCGGAGATCCTACGGGCAAGAGCGAGACTCGCAAAAAGCTAGCGCGCGAAGTTGTGCTTCAAAACGCCAAAACCTACGAGCAGCAGGTCTTTAAAATTTTAAATCCCGCTAAAACCAAAGTGATGTTTAACTCCGAATGGACCAACCGCCTGGGTGCTAGCGGAATGATCGAGCTATCAAGCACTTTTAATGTTGCCCGGATGCTCGAGCGCGACGACTTCGAGAAGCGCTACAAGGCAGAGCAGCCGATCAGCATCAGCGAGTTTATGTATCCGCTGTTGCAGGGATACGACAGCGTTTGCATGAAATGCGATATAGAATTCGGCGGTACCGATCAGAAATTTAATCTTTTAATGGGTCGCCAGCTGCAAAGAATTTATGATGTCGGCAAAGAACAAAGCGTCGTGATGATGCCGCTTTTGGTAGGCACCGATGGCACGAATAAGATGAGCAAAAGCCTGGGTAACTACATCGGCGTAACCGATACGCCTCATGATATGTACGGAAAGGTGATGAGTATCAGCGATGCGTTAATGTGGGATTGGTATAATCTGCTAAGCCAAAAAAGTAGCGAAGATATTGAGCTAATAAAAGGCTTCGTAGCGGATGGTTCGATCCATCCTAAGGCGGTTAAGGAGGAGCTTGCCTCCGAGATTGTCACGCAATTTTATGACGAGAATACCGCCTTTGAGGCCAAGCAGGAATTTGACCGCGTCCACGGCGCCGGCGAGCTTCCTAGCGAAATCAAGGAATATCACGTAAGCTCTCCTGCATGGATCGTAAAGGCGCTAATTAGCTGCAAGCTCGCCGTATCCAGCTCGGATGCGCGCAGGTTGATAAAATCAAACGCCGTCAGTATCGATCAAAATAAAATTTTAGATGAGCAGCTTCAGCTTAGCTCGGGCGAATACACTCTTCAAGTAGGGAAGAAAAAATTCGCTAAATTAAAGGTAGATTAATGAGTATAAAGATAGGCAAACACAAGATTGCACACCCGATAATTCAAGGCGGCATGGGACTTGGTATCAGCTGGGATAAGCTAGCTGGCAATGTCAGCCTAAACGGCTGTCTAGGCGTCATTAGCTCGGTCGGCACCGGCTACTACGAAAATCTTAAATTTGCCAAAAAATCGCTCGAGGGCAGACCCTATCAAAGCGAGAATTTTTATAGCAAAGAGGCGCTTTTTACCATCGTGCAAAACGCTCGTAAAATTTGCGGCGATGCGCCTTTGGGAATGAACGTAATGTGCGCGGCGAACGACTATGAACGCATCGTGCGCGACACATGCGAGGCAGGTATCGACATCATCATAAGCGGCGCCGGGCTTCCTACCAATCTGCCGGAATTTACGGCAGATTTCCCGGACGTCTCGCTCGTGCCTATAGTCTCCTCAGCTAAGGCTCTTAAGATCATCGCCAAACGCTGGAAGCAGCGCTACGACAGAATTCCCGACGCCGTAGTGCTGGAGGGTCCTCTTAGCGGCGGACATCAGGGCTTTACCTACGAGCAGTGCGGCGATCCGGCGTTTGCGCTGGATAATCTAATCCCGCAAGTAAAAGCGGAAATCTCGCAATGGGGCAGCTTCCCGCTATTTGTCGCAGGCGGGATTTGGGATAAAACCGACATCGATCGCGTAAAAGCCCTGGGTGCAGACGGCGTGCAGATGGGCACGCGCTTCATCGGCACCTTTGAATGCGACGCCGCGGAGGAATTTAAGCAGGTGCTTCTTAACGCCAAAAAAGAGGACATCCAGCTTCTAAAATCACCCGTAGGCTATCCCGCGCGCGGCATTCATACCAATCTGCAAGATATGATCGCCGCAGGCACGGCGCCTAAGATCCGCTGTATCAGCAACTGCGTAAGCCCATGCGAGCGCGGCAAAGGCGCTAACGCCGTAGGATACTGCATCGCCGACCGCCTAAGCGACGCGTATCTGGGCAAAACGCAAAGCGGCCTGTTTTTCACGGGTGCCAACGGATGGCGATTAAACGAGATAATATCCGTGAAGGAATTGATAGAAAAACTTATAAATGGCGAAGATAGTTAAAATTTTTCTAATCGCAGCTTTTAGCTGCGTATTGGCGTTTGGAGCTTCCAGTGAGGCGTTTTTTGCGAAATTCGACAAGGATTTTATCGTAGCGACGCCGAATTACAAGCGCTCGCTGCACAAAGAGCTAAAATCGCTCTACCAAGGCGCGTCCGATAAAGAGGTCCGCATCAAAGCGCTAAAGAGGCTAGTTTATAGCTCGAAAAATTTAGGGCTTGACTCCTCGCCTTATGAATCTGCGCTAGCCAAATTACAAGGCAAAGCAAGCGATAGCAGCACGAATTCTAAAAAGCTCAAAGATGAAAACGCAAAAAATTCCAAAAGCTCGGACGAGAAAAACGCTTCAAATTTAGCGCATAGCCCCAAAGCCTCCGCCTCTAAAAATTCTAAGAATTCAAAAAATTCCACTTCCAAAAATCTCAAAAAGACGCGCGCGCCAGAAGAAGCCGATCTAAGCTCGCTATCTAGTGAGGATTTGGAGTTTTTACGCTCGACTAGACCGGTCGGCGCTGACGAGGTCGTAGACGCCCAAGAGGACGATGGCGGCGGGGATGCAACCGCACAAGACGAAGACGATGGCGGCGCGGATCAAAGCAGCGAGCTTAGAAAAAGCAGCGTCAAAAAAGCGGACAAAAACGCCCAGCTTGCGCTAAATTCTCTGCGCGGCGATGGGGATGAGATCGTGCTTGAGTTCAACCGCGATCTAAAGCGCGGCGATTATAAAGATTTTACGATCGCAAGTAGCGATAATTTTCGCTTCGTGATTGATTTTAGCGCGCGGCAAAAATCGCAAAAAACACGGCTTAAAGATAGCTTTGTTAGCGATGTACGCGTCTCGCAGTATAACGACAAGACCGTGCGCATCGTACTTAGTGATCCGAAAGAATTCAACGCAAACGTAGAAATTAACGGCAATATGATGATTTTAAGTACGGCTGAAGGCTTAAAAGCCGCAAAATCCGCGCGCGCAGAAAAAAACAAGGATCAAAAATCAGGGCGCAAGCGCGAACGCGAGCAAGATAGCGAGCCGCAAATCAGCACGATAGATGATGCGCAAGGCGCCAAATCGGTCTCCGTGGCCGCCGGTAAAATTTACAAATCCACTAAGGGCAAACTCATCGTAATCGATCCGGGTCACGGCGGCAGCGATTCTGGCGCGGTCGGAAACGGGCTAAAGGAAAAAAATGTCGTGCTAGCCACATCCAAAAAGCTCGGTGCGCTGCTTACCAAGCGCGGCTACAAGGTGCTTTATACGCGCAGCACCGACGTTTTTATAAATCTACGATCGCGTACCGCTTTCGCCGCTAAAAGAAATGCTGATATGTTTATTTCGATCCACGCAAATGCCGCTCCTAACGCTAGCTCAGCACTTAAAATGAGCGGTGTGGAGACCTTTTTCTTAAGCCCGGCTAGAAGCGAACGCAGTAAAAACGCTGCCGCGCTCGAAAACAGGGGCGATTTGGAGGATATGAACACCTTCTCGAAGCAGACCTTCCTAAATTTTTTAAATCGCGAGAAGATAATATCCTCAAACAAGCTTGCCATCGACATTCAAAGCTATATGCTAAGCTCGGTCAAAAAAAGCTTCTCAAGCAGAGACGGCGGCGTGCGCGAGGCACCATTTTGGGTGTTGGTGGGCGCTACGATGCCCGCGGTGCTCGTGGAGATGGGCTACATCACGCACCCGCAGGAGGGTAAAAATTTAGGCAAAAGCGCCTATCAAGACCGCATCGCCCAAGGTATCGCAAACGGCGTGGACGCGTACTTTCAGAAAAACAAGTGATGAAATTTTACGCGCTGCGCATTTTGCGAGCAAGATAAAATTTTATTTTGGCGCCAAAATTTGCTCCGCAGATATAGTTTAGCTGGCGCGATAGCTCTTGCGGATAAACAGGCGATAAATTTAAAATTTTAAAGCCTGCGGCGCTTACGCGCAAAATTCCGCCCGCGTGCCAAATATTTACTGCGAGCGGGTAAATTTTACGGAGCGTCTTGCGGCGCCACGAGCTAGGGACGCATACGGCTTAGATGCGGAATTTTAACGCGGCTCGGCGTAAAATTTTAAAGCACGTACTTGGCGCTGCTCTACGCAGCAGAGTGCGACTGGCGGTAAAATTTACCGACAAAATCGCATTTAAGTCGCGCGAAAATAGCGATTTTGTCGCGCTAACGCAAGTCGTGTTTCAAACCGCGTCCGCGCAATTAGGATTGCACTTTAAGTCATGAGTATGTGTATCGCTCAAGCCACGCTTAACGGCGCAGTAGCACCCTAAAATTTCGCGCTATGTCCGCAGGACGCGCGATATTTGCGTAATGCTGCGAACGCGGCAGTTACAGCGTGCCGATGCCTGCGCTGTATATGCATTAAAGGCGCGGCTGAATCGTAAATTTAAAGATAAATTTTAAAAGGTCTGAAATGAAAAAAATCGTATTTTTGATCCTGCTTTTCGCAGCCGTCGCGCTCGCACTCTACGTCACTTCGCGCGTCAATCCAAATCTTTTCGCCGAAATCAAAATCCTAGGCGCGCTGCTAAACGCCACGATATTCGGCGTCGCGCTTATCGCCTTAGCGATCGGCGAAAAAGATGTAGTGCGCTTTCCGTTTCTTACCGCCTCGCTACTGGCGCTGTTTTCAGGGCTACTGGAGGGCGTGCTGATCTTTGAAAACCGCTACTACATCGCGATCACGGCGGTGGCATTCGTCGCCTTCGTCTTTTATCTGCAGATCAGGCACAAAAGATTTTCAAATAAAGCTTATAAAAATTCTGCGGACGAAGGCTCTGAAAATGATGAGGACGCAAATTTCGCGGATTTCGGCAGTGCAAAAGAGGCGCAGGAGCCGCAAAGCAAAGACGCTGCGGCGGATGAAATTTTAAACTTTAAAAGCAGTGGCGAAATTTCAAATTCTCAAAGCGAGGATGAAATTTTAAATTCCAATGACGATCTCGGTGAAAATTTCGCAAGCGGCGCCGATGAAAATTCCGAGCAAAATTTCAATCAGGACAGCGAAAATTCCAAGCTAGGCTCGAACGAAAATTCCGCGCCCGATGCAAGGCGCGATAGATGATCAAATCCGCGCTGATTGCGCTTGCGGTAATATTTTTGCTGCTTTTAAATTTAGCCGATCTTTTCGGCATGATAGGCATAAGCGGGCCGGTGCCTGCGATGATCTGGTTTGCGATCAGCTTCTGCGGGGTTTTTTACCTATACAAATTTTGCGGCGCAAAGCCAGTCGCGGCGCGGATCGGGATCTTTGCCGTGGCTTTCGTAGGCGGATTTTTCACGAGCGTTTTGTACTACGGATTTTTTAATTCGCAAACTTTGGAATTTGCCTTTACATACGCCTTTTTCGCGGTGGCCTTTACGCTCGGTATCGGCGTGATTTTATAGCGAGTTTTAAAATTTAGCGCCCTGCTTAAAATTTCGCCGCTGAAGCGAAGAGCCGAGCTTCACGCGATTTTTAAGCAATTTGCCCTGTTCACGCGGCGCCAAATTTACATCCTGATCTTGTAGGTTTTGTAGTTATCCTTCATTCTAAACGTCAGCAAATTTTGTAAAATTCCAAAGAGGATCATAAAGGTGATGAAGCTGCTGCCGCCATAGCTGAAAAACGGCAGCGGCACGCCTACGACGGGCGCGAAGCCCACCACCATCGAGATATTGACGCCCGTATAAATGAAGATGAGCGAGGCAAGCGCGCTCGTAAAGACCCGTATCAGATAATCGCTTTTAAAATCGTAGTTCAGGCTCAGCAGATGCAGTATCAGCAGCGCATACAGCGCGATCAGCGCGGCAGCCCCCACGAAGCCGAAGCGCTCGATCGTATAAGCGAAGATAAAATCGCTCGTCGCAATCGGCAAGAATTTAAAGTGCGTCTGCGTCGCTTCATCCTTATCCTTGCCGTAGATGCCGCCGTTTCCGATAGCGATGATCGCCTGCTTAACCTGGTAATTGGGCTCCTCGCTGATGAAATCGGCGATGCGCTTTTTTTGATAATCGTGCATGTTTTCGTACAAAATCGGCGAGCTGGCCACAAAAACGATGATCAGCGTAAGCCAAATTTTTTTATCGACGCCGATGATAAAAAGAATAGCAAATCCCGTCAAAAAAAGTATCGCGGCGGTGCCTAGATCGGGCTCTTTCGCGATCAGAACAAAAGGCAGAAGTATGTAAAAGCTAAGGCGCAAAAAATCCTTCAGCCCGTAGCCGTTTTTCGGCGGCGGATTTTTATGTATCAGATACATCAGCATCAGGATAAACGCGGGCTTCATCACCTCGCTGGGCTGCAGCGTAAAATGCACGAAAGGGATCTCTAGCCAGCGTCTCGCTCCTAGCTTGCTAACGCCGAAAAAATCGACGCTGAGCAGCAATATGATATTGGTCCAATAAAATATCGGGATCAGATATAAAAATTTGCGTATCGGAAAGAGAAAAAACAGCGTAAAAACGGCAAATCCGATGCCGAAATATACCACCTGCTTCGAGGATAGTACGTCGTTTGCCTCGCTTATTAAAACGTATGAAAAAACCACTATCGGCACGATCAAAAAAGGTTGAATGAAATCAAAATATGCTAAAATCTTTTTGTCAATTTTAAACAACGCTTAATCCTATTAAAATTTTGACGTAAGAATAGCCAAAAAAGGTATAAATTTGGATAATCTAATAGCACAATGCAGCGAAAGGCTCGACGTTTTTTTAAGCTCGCAGCTTGGAATTTCGCGCAACCAAATATCAAATTTAATCAAATCCGAAGCGGTCAGAGTGGATGGCGCAGTGCAAAGCAGGCCCGGCTACAAGCTATCCGCGGGCGAACTCGTGCACATCGACTACCCTGCGCCCGCGCCGCAGCAAACAAGCGCAGAGAGGCTAAACTTCGACGTTGAAATTTTATACGAGGACGATGATCTGCTCGTGGTAAATAAGCCCGCGGGCCTTACCGTTCACCCCGCCGCGAGCGTCAAAGAGCCCACGCTCGTGGACTGGCTCAAGTCTCGCGGCTATCTGCTTTCCACGCTCGGCGGCGAGCTTCGCGCGGGCATTGTGCACCGCCTGGATAAGCTCACCAGCGGCGCCCTGCTCGTAGCCAAAAACAACGCTGCGCACACCGCGCTATCGGCACAGCTAAGCGATAAGAGCATGGGGCGGATATACCTCGCGCTCATCGACCTGCCGCTGAAAGAGCCCTGCGTGATCGAGCGCCCGATCGCTCGCAACCCAGCAAACCGCCTAAAAATGGGGATCGTGCCCGGCGGACGCAGCGCAAAGAGCGCGTTTTATGAAATTTTAAGCGGAGCGGAACTAACGGAGCTTCAAAAATCTGCCCAGAAGCGCAATGAAATTTTAGGCGCGGACGATAGTACAGCTGTGGGCAAGAGCACGGGGGCGGACAAGAGCGCGGGTGCGGATAAAATTTCAGCCGCCGATAAAATTTTGGCTACGAACGCAGGCGCAAGTAGAATTCTGGCTACGGATAAAATTTCAACGGGCGCTACCGATAAAATTTCAGACGCGACTACAGGCGCGGGCAAAATTCTGGCTGTGTCCACAGGCGAGGATAAAATTTTAAGCGCTAGCGAAGGCGCAGATACGAGTAAAATTTTAGCGACCGACGTAAGCGCGCGCGGGAATGAAATTTTAAACGACTACGCAGGCGCGGATAACGCGGACGAAATTTCAAATAACTGCGTGCGTAGCGTGGATAAAATTTCAATCCAAAGCGCAGATAAAATTCCAAGCAGCTGCGCGGACAACGTAGATAAAATTCCAAACAATCTCTTAGATAGCGAAGATAAAATTTTAACCGCCAAAATGAACGCGGATCAAACCCGGGCTGCCCGTCTCGCCGAGAATAAAACTTTAAATTTTAAAAATCCCGCTCAAAACCAAATTCTGCCACCGATAAGCCTAAAGAGCTTCAATCTCGTCGCGGCGAAGCTCTTCACGGGTCGTACGCATCAGATCCGCGTGCATTTAAGCTCGATAAATCGGCACATTTTGGGCGATCATTTATACGGATTTAAGAGCGAAAACGCTAAAATTAGCAGGATTTTGCTCCATGCCTATTTGCTCTATTTCATCCATCCGCGAAGCGGCAAAGAGGTGAAAATATGCGCAAATTTGCCGAGCGAATTTCTAAATTTTACGACAAATCAAAAGGTAAAGGATGAAATTTATGAAAAAATTTTACCGACTAACGTTGAGCGCTACTTTAGCGATATTAGCGGGTGGCTGCGCTATGTCTAGCGCGCCTAGTGCAAGCGACGAGAGCCTTCCGCGCGTAGAGGGGGTTAGGACGATCACGAGCGACGATGAGATCGGGCTTGAGTGGCCTAGATACGACTCAAATACCGCCGTGTTGGGCTTTATCGTTTATCGCGCGCCTGCAAGCGGCGGCGAAGCCAAAAAGATCGCCACCATCACAGATCCATACTCCACTCACTACGTAGATACGAGGCTGCAGCCGGGCACTTCGTATAAATACACGGTGCGCACATACGGCGCCAAGGGCGTTTCGGCTCCTTCTCCAGTCGCTATCGCAAGCACAGCGAAGATGCTAGAGTCCGTGCCGTTTGCGCAGGCGATCTACGGGCTTCCGGGCCGCGTTAAGATCATCTGGCGTCCGCATCCGGATCTTCGCGTAAGCTCCTATCTAATCGAGCGCCGTCCTAAGGGAGGCGAGTCGTGGAGCACAATTAAAGAGGTTCGCGGCAGACTTAGCGCTGAGTATATCGACAATATCGATTATGGCGAAGGATATGAATACCGCATCACCGTCAAAACCGAAAACGGAGAGCTGTCCAAGCCTAGTGCAGTCATTGCCGCAGCGCAGGCAGAATAAAGTTTGCCAAATTTCATAACCCAAAGCGTGAGCCTGCCGCGGCTGCCGATTAAGCTCGGCGAGACCGAATTTTTAGAAACGGCGCGCGGCAGAAATTTAACGCTCGTGCGAACCAAAAGCTTTGATAGCGAGTTTTTTATTACCCTAAAGCCTAGCGGCGGCAAAGTGATAGTAAAGGGCGAGAAGATCACCAAGCCCGCCAAGATCGGCCATCTGCAACGAGCGCTCGAAATTTTTAAAGAGCGCTTCTGCGGGCCGATCATCTCGCAGGCGTTTGCTTACAAAAGCAGCTCGCTCACCGAAAAAACGCCGCTGATTTTGGACGAGAATGAAATTTTATCCCTCGTAAAAATCTCTAAATTTAATAAAATTTTCATTGAGATCGGCTTCGGCTCGGGCAGACACCTGCTTCATCAAGCGCGCTCAAATCAAGACGCGCTGCTAATCGGCATCGAAATTTACAAGCCCGCGATCGAGCAGGTCGCAAAGCTAGCGATCCGCGAGGGGCTGCAAAATATCGCTCTCATAGCCACCGACGCGCGGGTTTTGCTGAGCCTGCTTCCCGCGGGCTACTTGCAGCGCGTGTTTTTGCACTTCCCAGTGCCGTGGGACGACGCTCCGCACCGCCGCGTCATAAGCGACGAGTTCGCCTCGCAGATCGCACGCACGCTCGAGCTCGGCGGTCGCTTCGAGCTTCGCACCGACAGCGAGGAGTACTTCCTCTACGCGATGCAAAAGCTCTCGCCCTACGTGCAGCGCAAAGCGGGCGAAATTTCGCACTTCAAAAATCGCGACGCCGCCGTAGCGAGCAAATACGAGGATAGATGGCGCAAAATGGATAAAAATATCTACGATCTGATCTATGAGAACAAAACCGCGAGCCTGGGCGAGCCGCAGCAATTTGAGATGGAATTTTTAAAATTTGACGCGGCGGCAATCGCGCGAAATTTTAAAAATTCTACCTTCAAAGGCGAGGATTTTTTCGTGCATTTTGAGGAAATTTTTTACTTTGACGCGCAAAAAAGCTTGGAGGCAGGCGGAACTTGCGCGGCGGACGGCGCAAATTTAAGCAGCGCGGGAGAAGTTATAAACGATGAGGCTACAAATTTAGACGCAATGCGCGGCGGAAATTTAACCGAGCGCGCGAGCATGGATGAAATTTCGTTAGGCGGCGGCAAAATTTTAGCTACGACAGCGGGCGATAAAATTTTAGCTTGCGAGAACGCTACGCAAATTCTAAAAAAAACAAGCGCCCCGCTGAATACAAACAGTGCTAATGAAGCGTACGCAAA
>NZ_CALIBF010000183.1 GCF_938045465.1 uncultured Campylobacter sp. | reverse complement strand
GCTCGCTCGTATCGGCGCCGAAGATTAGGGCGTAGCGATAGTCGCCGTCCACCTGCGCCACGCGGTAAACGGTGTCAGAGATGAACCCTTTTTGATAGAGCAGGCCTATGTTTTTATCGCCCGCGAACTCCAGTACGTGCTGCTCGTTTTTGATTTTGCCCGAGCTCGTCTGGGCTGATTTTAGGAGGTTGATGGTGGAATTTTTATCGACGAAGCACTCGTACGCGGTGTTTTGCAGATCGTCGCCGCCGCCCTTCATACGGGCGATCTCATACCAGCCGCCGCTAAATTTAGCGATGTCGAAATTTTTTACCAGCGGCGCTTTTGGGCTCAGGCTTTTAGCGCATGAGGCCAAAAATAGCGCGCAAAACGCCAATATAATTAAGTTTTTAAATTTCATCGTTCATCCTTTTTAGAAGATAAAAAAATTCCCTATTCCCCTCTTTGCCCATGATTTTGCAGGCGCTAGCGTGCAGCGTGGCAAGCCCCAGCTCGGCGCATAGCCGCTCAAATTTCACCCGTGCGGCACACACCGCTTTTTCGTCCTTGAGCACGCCTTTTTTATTTCGCTTGATCTCCGCACCCACCTCAAATTGCGGCTTAAATAGCACGATGAGAGCGCTTTTTGCGAGGCTCGCTAGACTTTTTAAGATCAAATTTAGTGAGATGAAGCTCACGTCGCAGGTGATGAGATCAAATTTTTTCTCGCTCGCAAACTCCCTAATGTCGGTGTTTTCGCGCACGATCACGCGAGGATCGCGCCGCAAAATTTCGCTTAGCTGCGAGCTGCCGACGTCAAGCGCGGTCACGCTCTTTGCGCCGCGCTGAAGCAAAATCTGCACAAATCCGCCCGTGCTACTGCCCACGTCCAAAACATCGGCTCCCGCTAAATTTAAAATATCTTTTTGCGAGGGCTTTGTTTGTGCTAGCTTCGCGCTGCCTTCACTGCAGCGCGCGCCCACCTTGCCGCCCGATTTGGAGGCTTTCGCCGCATTTAAAATCTCTGCCGTTTCGGCGCCTGCGTCCGTTTGCAAATGCCCTGTCGTCTCGACTCCTGCGCTCGTCTGTAAAAATTCCACTGTTTGCTTGTCTGCATCGGTTTGCAAAAGTTTCGCCGTTTCAGCGCTAGTTTTTGCGGTACGGATCGCCTTAGTATTTGTTTCTGCGATCTTTGTCGCCGTTGCGCTTGGAATTTCGGTCGTCTCGTTCGCGCCAAAAATTTTATCCGTAGCCGCGAAATCTGCACTTGAAATTTGCGTCATTACTCCGCCTGCTCTTTGCGTCGCTGTCGCTTTGCTATCCGCGTCCTTTGCGGCGCTGCACGGCTTTGAAATTTCTGCCGCCGCGCTAGGCAAATTTGCGTCGCAGCTTGCTAAAAGCCCGTTTTCGGCGAGCTCGTCCAAAAAGCCCGCAAGCTTGAGCGCGCCCCTGCTTACGTAAATTTGATCAATCGCGCTGATTTCGCCGCTCTGCTCGGGCGCGATCTGCGCGGAGGGTCTGTTTTGCACGGCGCCTCGCAGTAAAATTTTATCCTGTTTTATCAGCGCGGCGGCCTGATTTCTGCTGATTTTAAGCGTGTTTGCTACGAGCAGATCAAATCTCATTTTGTTTTTTCTCCGCGCCGCGATGAAATTTTAAAGCTTGCGCAGTTTTTGCGCGAGCTTGAGTTTAAAATTTTATCGCGCATAGCAAAGTTGCGGGCAGCAGTACCGCAAGGCTCAAATTTTAAGTTGCGCGCCGTAAATTTAACCATACCGCGCATTGTAAATTTTAGCTCGCCGTGCGTTGTAAATTTGATCTCATCGCTAGCGAAAATTTTAAAATTTTTCCTATCGGCGCAGTGTTTGAGCGGCGCAAAATTTGAGATATTCTTGCTTGCAGCCGTATCTATCGGCATCGTGCGCGCCGTTTTAGCGCCGCGGCAGGCAGAGCTCGCCCGCCTCGCAGAAACCGCCTCTCGGTCCTCCCCTTTTACGTACGCCTTAGAGCCCAGCGATCTTACAGCGGCCGCTCGATTTGTCGCTTTTGCTCTTGCCGCTTGCTCGTACGCTACAAAATTTTTAAAATTCTCGCGCCTTGTAAAAGATATAAGCCCCGCAGGGCGGAGATTGCTTTTAAAATTTAATCCCGCGCCGTTTGAGTGCGGGTTTGGCGCCAAACAAAAAACCTTCACTCGCCGCTCCCTGCGAGTGCTTCAGGCTCGCTCTTACCAGGTGGATTTGCGCCGGGCGTTTGCAACGAGTTCGCAAGCGCTTCAAACTCGCTCTCGTCGATCACCCGCACGCCAAGCGAGCGGGCTTTTTGCAGCTTGGAGCCCGCTTCTGCGCCTGCGAGTACGAAGTCGGTCTTGGCAGATACCGAGCCCTGCACCTTCGCGCCCATTGCCAAAAGCCTGGCCTTAAACTCGTCGCGCGGGCGACTTAGAGTGCCCGTGATGACGACGCTACGGTCCGTGAAGGCGCTTTTGGCGGTCTGCGTCTCTGGGGGGCGCGGGTTGATGATTTCGCTTAGATTTAGAATTTTTTCGCGATTTATCTTGCAAAACTCCGCTAGGCTCCTTGCCATCGCCTCTCCAAAGCCCTCCAGCCGCAGAATTTCATCCTCGCTCGCATCCAGCCAATCCTGCCCGAATGCCGCAGCGATCTTGCGCGCGGCCACCTCGCCGATGTGTTCGATCCCCAAAGAAGCGATGAAGCGCTCAAGCGGCGCGTTTTTGCTCGCGTTTATCGCGCCCAAAAGGTTTGAAATTTTTTTATCCGCAAAGCCCTCAAGATCCGCCAAATCCTGCGCGCCGAGGGCGTAAATGTCGCCGATCTTTGAAATTTTGCCGCTTTCAAAAAGCTGCGTGATCGTCGCGTCGCTTAGTCCTTCGATATTCATGCATTTTTTGGAGCAGAAATAGATCAGCGAGCCTATCACGCGCGCCTTGCAATCGAGGTTTTGACACTTTATGAGCGCGCCTTCGTCAAGCAGCCTCTCGCCGCAGACAGGGCAGCGATCTGGGCGCGAAATTTCGCTCTGTGTGCCGTCTCTGCGCTGTTTGTAAACGCTCGTGATCTTCGGGATCACGTCGCCGCTGCGGATGATGCCTACGAAGTCGTTTTTCATCAGCCCAAGTCGCGCGATCTCGTCGAAATTATGAAGCGTCGCGTTTGAAACGTTCGCGCCGTCGATATTTACGCTATCTACGACGGCTACGGGGGTGACCGCGCCGGTGCGGCCGACCTGCAGATTGATCTCGCGCAGCCGCGTTACCTTTTCGACCGCGGGGAATTTATACGCGACCATAAAGCGCGGGAATTTCACCGTATAGCCCATCTGGGCGCACTTTGAAAGCTCGTTTACGCGGATTACCATGCCGTCAAGCATCAGGTCTTTGCTCGCGCGCATGCTATGCAGCGCCTCGTATGCGCTCCTGATCTCGCTCGCGCTCTTGCAGATGCGGCAAAACTCGTCGCGCAAAAAACCTAGGCTACGCACAAACTCCATTATCTGCGAGTGCAGCGCAAAGCTTAACGAATGCTCGCCCACTCCCCACGGGATAAATTTCAGCTTCCGCTTCGCTACGATCGCGCTATCCAGCTGGCGCAGGCTGCCTGCGGCGGCGTTGCGCGGGTTTGAAAATAGGCTCTCGCCGTTTGCGGCGCGCTCATCGTTTAGCGCGTCAAAATCGCTCTTTGCGATCAGCGTCTCGCCGCGGATCTCGATCCTTTGCGCGTAGGGGATCTGAAGCGGCACCGATTTGATCGCTCTTGCGTTTCGCGTCACGTCCTCGCCTATAAGTCCGTCGCCGCGCGTCGCCGCGCTTATCAGCACGCCGCCTTCGTAGGTCAAATTTAAGCTCGCGCCGTCAAATTTCGGCTCGACGTAAAACTGCGCGCCGCTCTTTTCGCCGCGAGCTAGCCACGCTAAAAGGTCTGCGTCGCCAAAAATATCCTCCATCGACCACATCTGCGCGCCGTGAGCGAGCTTGGAAAAGCCCTCGCTGATCGCGCCTCCGATGCGCCGCGTAGGCGAGTAGGGCAGCGCGAGCTCGGGGTTTTGCTGCTCGAATTTCTCCGCTTGCGAATAAAGTTCGTCGTACTCCTCGTCGCTCGCGATCGGCTTATCGTCGGTGTAATATGCCCGCGCCCACGCATTTAGCGTATCTACTGCGGATCTGTATTCATCGTAGTTCATCTTGCGCTCGCATCTTTAAATTTTAAAATTCCGCGCTCCACTAAAATTTTACGTCGCATTAGAATTTTACGCTCCGCGGCTAGTCTCTCCACTCCAAACATTGCGCCATATAACGAGTAAATTTTAAATTCCATTGCCGAACTCCTTTAGCGCGCGCTCGTAATCAGCCGGCGTGTCGATGCCGATGCTTGCAGTTTCGATACCTAGCATCGCGATCTTTTCGCCCGCGCTTATGGCGCGAAGCTGCTCGAGTTTTTCGGTATCTTCCAGCACCGAGGCGGGCAGGGCGCAAAAGCGCTTTAAATTTCGCACGCTGTATGCGTAGATGCCGATGTGTCCGAGGTAGCACTCGCATGCCGCGCGCGGGTAAGGGATGAGCGAGCGTGAAAAATAGATCGCAAAGCCCGCATTATCGAGCACGAGCTTGACTAAATTTGGATCTTCGGCCGCCTGCTGGCTTATGTATTTGTAGCAGCTCGCCATGAATGCGCCCTTTTGCGCGATCATGGCGCTGGCGAAATCTTTAAATTTAATCAAATTTTCGCTCTCGAAAAAGGGCTCGTCGGCTTGGATATTGATGATGATCTCATCCTCCGCAAGCGCTGCGTTCGCGACCGCTTCAGCGATGCGGTCGGTGCCGCTTTGATGCTCGCGCGCGGTAAGAACGGCGTCAAAGCCGTAATCTTGCGCGATCTTTAAAATTTGCGGCTCATCCACGGCGATTAGCACGTGATCCGCCTTGGCGGCATTTTGAGCCGTTTTGATAAACATCGGCACGCCGCCAAACTCACATAAAATTTTATTTTTAAAGCGCGTCGAAGCAAGGCGCGCGGGGATTACTATCATTTTTTGATCCACTCCATTATGGCGTTTTTGATCTCGCTTTGTTCCACGATGCTGGAGTGCACCTGCGGCGCGCTAAAAAGGCGTGAGATCTGCGGCGGAATGTCGCTGCGAAATTCCTTCGAAAGCGCGATCATATCGGCTCGCTCGTCTTTGCAAGCCCTGCCTTTGATCGCGCCGATCATCGACGGCGTAAATTTGATCCACTTCGCGGTCGAGATGACGAGATTTAGGCGGCTTTCGTCAAGTAGCTTAAAGCAGGTCGCCGTGTGCGGGTCGATCAGCACGCCGCGGCTGCTCTTTTGCTTGATAAACTTAGCACACTGCGCATCGTCGCAAAAATCCGCCTCAAAGACCTCCTGCAGCTTCGCAAGCTCGCTCGCGCTAAGTTTATAAAATTTATCTCGCGCCAGGCTTTGCATCAGCTCGCTCGTGCGCGCATCGCCGAACATATCGCTAAGCAGCCGCTCGACGTTGGAGCTAACTAAAATATCCATCGCAGGGCTAATCGTGCGGATGAGCTCGCGCCCGCGCAAATCGTAGATCCCGCGCGTAAAAAGCTCGGTTAGGATATTGTTCGCGTTTGAAGCGATCTTGATTTTACTGATCTTTGCGCCCATTTTTTTGGCGAAATACGCTCCCAGCGCGTTGCCGAAATTTCCGCTAGGAACTATGACGTCGAAGGTGTTAAATTTAGAACCCTGTTTTGCGCTCTGCGCGCTGTTTGCGCCCGCTGCGGCGTCAAAATTTTTACCGCACGCCGCACGCCGATCGCTTTCGTTTAAATTTCGTTCGGAGCTCAATACGCCGTGCTTTGAGAAATAGATGCTAGCATAGAGGTAGTAGATGATCTGAAATAAAATCCTGCCGAAATTTACCGAGTTTGCGGCGCTTAGATTTAAATTTGCTCGCGCGAGCTCGTTTTTGAAATCATCGTCAGCCAGTAGCGATTTTAGCGCGCGTTGCGTATCGTCGAAGTTGCCGCGCACGCCTAAAATTTTAAGATTTGCCGCGCTTTGCTTTACCATCTGCTGGCGCTGTATCTCGCTCGTGCCGCCCTGTGGGTAGAGGCAGACCGCTTTGATATTCTCGTCGTCCGCAAAAGCCTCCAGCGTCGCAGGCCCCGTGTCGCCGCTCGTGGCGCACATTATTAAAAATTTTTCATTTCTAGCTTTTGCGATGCTTTTTAAAAGCGCGCCGAAGGGCTGCAGCGCCATATCCTTAAACGCGAGCGTCGGGCCGTGATAAAGCTCCAAAATATAGGCGTTCTCGCTTAGTTTTTTGATCTGGACGGGGCAGGCGGGATTTTCAAATTTATCGTAGCGCCCAAGCGCGCTCTCAAAAACCTCGCTGCTTACGTCAAAATCGAAACTCTCGATGACTTTAAGCGCGATCTGTTTGTAGCTCAGATCCTCGCACTGCTTAAAAAAATCCTCGCTCAAAAGCGGCAGCCGCTCGGGGCTGAAAAGCCCGCCGCCGCTCGCGCTCGGATTTAGCAGCGCGTAGCTAAGATCCGCTTTTTGCGAAAAATCTCTCGTTGAAACCAGTTTCATCTTTTTCCTTTTTAAAATTTTAAAATTTACGCCCGCCCAGGCGCTTTAAATTTGATCGTTTGGACTTTTTGCACGGACTTGCGGCATTGCTGCTTTAAGCCTGCCGCCTCCGCGCTCGCGTCTAAATTTCTTCCTTTATCAAACTTCCTATGCCGCCGTCCGTGAAAAGCTCAAGCAGGATCGAGTGCGGAATTTTGCCGTTGATGATATGCGCGGCATTTGCGCCGTTTCGCACGCATTGCAGGCACGCATCGACCTTTGGGATCATACCGCCTGCGATCGTTCCGTCCTTTTTGAGTTTCGAAATGAGCACGGCATCGAGCTTGCTGATTAAATTTCCCTCTTTATCGAGCACTCCGTCAATGTCGCTTAAAAATATCGCCTTGCTCGCTTTTAGCGCGGCTGCGATCCTGCTGGCGCAGAGATCGGCGTTGATATTAAAGCTCACGTTTTCGTCCGTCTCGCCGCCTGCAAGCGGGGCGATCACCGGCAGATAGTCCTTTTGTAACAGGTCATTTATCAGCTTGGTGTTTACCTCGGTGATCTCGCCTACGAAGCCGTATTTTTTCTCATCGAGGAATTTTGCCCTTAAAAGCCCGCCGTCCTTGCCGCTAATGCCGATCGCTGGCGCGCCGTTTTGGTTCAAAAGCGCCGTGATCTCTTTATTTACCGCGCCGCTTAGCACCATCTCAGTAATTTCGATCGCGTCTTTATTCGTTACGCGAAGTCCATCGCAAAATTCGCTCTGCACGCCGATCTTGTCCAGGGTCTGATTGATCTTTTTGCCGCCGCCGTGCACGACGATGATTTTGATGCCGACCATATGCAAAAGCACGATATCGCGGGCAAAATCAAGCTTGAGCGCATCGTCGGTTTGCGCCGCGCCGCCGTATTTAACGACGAAAATTTTATCTCTAAATTTACGGATATAGGGCAGCGCAGAGATGATGACTTCGGCGGTTTTGCTCTTTTTTATCATAAAATTCCTTTTAAAACCTTATTTTATCATAGCTTGGTTTATGTAGTTTTGAATTTTGCGGATAAAGTTTTCGCTTAGCTTTAAATTTAGCAAAATCACCGAAATTTCCGCGCTCAAATCCCTTAATTTCACGTAATCTTTCGCCGTGCATAGGATATGCTCCGCGTCCTCGCGCCTTAGCAGCTCTAAAATCTGCTCTTTTTTGAAATCGTAATGATCGGGAAAGAAGGCGTGTGCTTTTACGAGCGGCAAAAAGCGCTCTAAGCGCCAAGGCTTGGCGATAGCGCTGATTAAGATCGTGCGGGATCTCTCAAAGCCCGCCTCTTTGGAGTTTGAAATTTTATCCTCGGTAGGGTTTAAATTTGAAATTTTATCTGCGGCGGTTTTTAAATTTAAATCCGAAATTTTATCCGCGGTGGAATTTGAAATTTCATCTGCGTCGGAATTTGAAATTTCATCCGTGCCGTTTAGCTTGCCTTGCAGATCCGTCGCCGAAACGATCCTAAGCTCCTGCGAAATGTCGCTCGGAAAGGGTATGAAGTCTGCAAATTTATAAAAAAACGGCGGGTAGCGATACGCGGCGAAGGGCAGGCAAAAGGGCAGCTTCGGCGCGCTTTGTGGGCGCAGCAAGATATCAAATTTAGAGATATTAAATTTAGAAAATCCGTCGTCCAAGATCACTAGCTCAAAGCCGAGAGTTTGCGCGCGCAAGATCCCTGCGGCGCGATCTTCGCTGACGATCACGTTTGCGCCGCGCAGAAACAGCGCGTACTCCATCGCCTCATCTCCGCTTTGCTCTACGTCGCAAAGTATCCGTCCGCTGAGCGCCACTTCGAGCAAGCCTCTGCTTTTGCGCCCGTATCCGCGAAGGATGATACATGTTTTGAGCTCCTCGCTAAATTCTTTAAAAAGCGCCCGCACTAGCGGGGTTTTGCCGCTTCCGCCGAGGGTTAAATTTCCGACGCTGATTATTGGAATTTTAAATTTTTGCGGCTTAGCAAAGAGCCTTTTTAGGCAGACGATCAGCGTATAAAGTAGCGATAACGGTGCTAAAATCACTCCGAGCGCAAGCCACGCGGGGCTCGGGTCGTATAGGTTTCGCTCAATTAGGAGTTTAAACACGATTTTGCGCTATCTCTTTGATCTGCTCGCAAATGTAGCTCACATCGTCGTCGCTAAGCGCCGTGTAGATCGGCAGGGATAAAATTTGCTGATAGTTTTTAAGCGCATTCGGGAAATCATTGACTTTATAGTTGTATTTGCTTTTGTAGTAGCTTAGCAGGTGCACCGGCACATAGTGCAGCGAAACGCTCACTCCGCGCGAGATCAGCGCTTTGGCAAAATCGTCGCGGTTTTTGTCGATCTTTACGATGAATTGAGTATAGATATGCTCCTCGCTGTCGCTTGGAAGCGTTACGTGCGGGCAGTTTGCAAGCTGCTCGCGGTAGGCTGCGGCGATCTGCTTGCGGCGCTTTATAAAAGCGTCGGTTTTTTCAAACTGAGCGATGGCGTAGGCGGAATTTATAGCGTTAAGATCGTATTTTTGACCGATGCGATCGACATCGTAAGTAAAGGACATATTGCCGTCTTTGTAAAAGGCGTCCCCTACGATGCCGCCGTTTCTTAAAATTTGCGCGGCGCTTGCGATCTCATCGTCGTTCGTGACGAAAAAGCCCGCCGTAGAGATCGCGTCTTGCGCTTGAGGATTGATCTGAAAGCACGATATGAGCGAGCTTTTAAGCGCTCCGATTTTTGCGCCTTTATAGGTAGCGCCCATAGCGCGGCACGCATCGTCTATAAGGATGATATTTTCGCTTTTGGCGACCTCGCTGATGGCGTCTATATCCGCAGCAAGCCCCGCGATGTGCGAGATGAAAGCGCATTTTAGCTTCTTGTGGCGGTTCTGATCTATCGTGCGAGCAAGGCTTTCGCTCGTGATGTTAAAGCTTATCGGATCGATATCTACGAAAACGGGTTCGGCGTCGAAGTGGCGGATCACTTCGGCGACATTGGGGAAGGAATTTACGGAGCATAAAATTTTATCTCCGCGCTTAATATCCATCGCGCAAAGCGCCAGATGCAGCGCCGTCGTGCCGCTCGTGGTAGATACGGCGTGCTTTACGCCGAAATATTTACAAATATCCTCTTCAAAAATTTCGCTATATCTTATATCGCTGTTGTAGAGGGCGCTTTTAATTAAGTCTTCCTCTTTTTTATCGATTTGAGCCTTATAAAACGGTATCTCTTTCATAAATCTCTCCTTAGTGTGCGGGCTCTATGCGGGCGACCGCGGGCGCGCGAAGCTTAAAATTATTTTTAAGAATTCTACGGACGATAAATTTCACCAGCTCTTGATTGTGGTGCGAGTTTTGCAGATATTTTAGATCGTTTGCGGTTATTTGCTCGCCTGAGCGAAATTTCGTCCGCAGCGTTTCGTGCGAAAAAATATCTCTTAGCACGCTATCTAAAATCTCGTAGCTGTATCCAAGCTCACGTTCGTCGCTTTGATTTTCCCATAGATCGGCGCTTGGGGTTTTTTTGATGATCGCATCGTCTATGCATAAAATTTTTGCAAATTTAAACAGATCGGTTTTAAAAATTTCTCCGATCGGATTAAACGCGCAGGCCAGATCGCCGTAGATCGTGCCGTAGCCTAGCATCCTCTCACTAAGATTGCTCGTGCCTACGACTACGCCGCGTTTAGCCGCGCTATAATCATAAAGCAAGCTCATTCTTACGCGCGCGGCGAAATTTCCGATGCGAAGAGCGCTTGCACCGGGATTTAAAGCGGTAAAATTTTCTACAAATGGCGCGATCTCTTGGATTTCGTAGGGGATATTAAAGGATTCGCAGTGAAAGATGCCGTCTGCCATATTTTCTAAATTTGAACCAGCGCTAGGTAGGATAAGCCCGTAAGTGGGGATCTCGGTAAGCGCACAAAGCGCAGAAACCACGGCGCTGTCAAGCCCACCGCTGATACCCACTACAAAGGCGTCCGCGCCCGTTTCATCGAGTCTCTCCGATAAAAAATCGGTCAGTTGCGGCAGCAAATCGTCCAAAAACATAATATTTAGCCTTAAAATTTTACGTTAAATTGTGCGAATTTTAACTATTTTTGGCTAAATTACGGCTTTAATTTAAGCTTAAAAGGAGGATTTAAATGCAAATTTTAAAAAAAGCTTTCGGCGAATACGTGACGAACTGCTACATTCTAAAGGGCGAGCAGGGCGATTTGGTGATCGATCCGGGCGAGGGCAGCTTTGATTGGGTGATGCAAAATACGGGAAAGATCGCCGCGGTTTTGAATACGCACGGGCATTTCGATCATGTTTACGACGACGCCAAGCTGCAAAGGGCGGGCGCTAAAATTTATATCCACGAGGAAGATGCTTTTATGCTGCGGGCGGATCCTTTTGAGACGATGCCCGAGCCCATAGAAGCTGACGTACTAGTAAAAGGGCAGGAGCAAAGCCTTGAAATAGCGGGCTTTAACGTTAAATTTAGCCTTTTTGCAGGACATACGCCGGGCAGCTGTATGATTGAAGTGGACGGCGTGATCTTTAGCGGCGACGTCATATTCAAAGGCTCTATCGGCAGGTGGGATTTTCCCTTTTCAAGCGGCGAGCAGATGAGAGAGTCTTTGCATAAAATTTTGCAGATAAAGGGCGATTTTACGCTCTATCCGGGACACGGAGCAAATACTAGCCTAGCGGCCGAGAGGCAAAATTTAAAATATTTTTTGCAATTTTTTGAGCGCTGATCGTTTAAATTTAACTGCGTTTCGCCGCACAATAAGCGGTAAAGCGGTGTAAAGCGGTGTAAAGCGGTGTAAAGCGGTGTGAAGCGGTGTGAAGCGGTGTGAAGCTGCTCGGCGCCGGAAAATTTATACCGCTTTGCTTGCAGGCACCGGAATTGATGCTGCTTTACTTGCATTGCAGGCATTAAAATTTGCAACTTTATTTGTCGCCGCGAGCGTTGAATTCTGCGCTACGTTCGCACGATGCGCGCATTGGCGTGCTCTGCGTAGATAAAATTTTAAAATCTACCGCCGCTTGATTAAATTTAGAAAAATTCCGTGCCGTGTGCGCATGCAAGACGCAAAGCGTAACGCAAAAGGCGAAATTTAAAATTTGCGCCGCTGCGCTGATCCTGGCCGCTACAATGCGATCTAATCCAATTTGGGGCTCGCTAAATTTATCTAAATTTCACATCCCGCCGAATGTAAAATTTTCCCCCGCGAGCCGATAAATTCGATAAAATTTTACACGTTCTTAAAGGCACAGATATCATTCCATATCGATGCACGGGTGGTGCACGAAAGATGTTTTAAAGGCGCAGATCACGCTCGAAGCCGCACGTAGATACGCCGCGGGGCGGGGTAGCCCTCGATCGTGCGCTAGCTGTCGTGCGGATCTAGGAAATTCTCCAAGCTCTGCCCGTCGATCCACTCCGTTTTGCGCTGTTCGTTCGGATCCGTGGGCTTTTGAGCCAAAATTTCAAAATCTTTAAATTTCGCCCTCTCACACCAATTCTGCAGCGCGCCGACGGTCGGGACGAAGTAGATATTTGAAATTTTTGAGTAGCTGTTTTTCGGACACAGCGCGAAATCGCCTTCTCCTTCGATATACATCGTGTCTAAAAACACCTCGCCGCCCGCATTTAGCGAGGCGCGCAGATCTTTTAGCATCTTTACGGGATCGCTGCGATGGTAGATGACGCCGAGGCAGAAGATCGTATCGAATTTGTGCTCGTAAAAAGGCAGATGTTCCACGCCTAAAAGCTCGAATTTCGCGCTGCTGCGGAGGAATTTTTCGATGAAGCGAAACTGCAGATAAAATAGCGCGCTCGGATCAAACCCCACTAGCTGCGCAGGTGCTAGCTCGCTTGCGCGAAACATATAGTAGCCGTTGTTGCAGCCCACGTCGGCGACGGTTTTGCCGCGCAGATCTAAAAACGGCCGCAGCAGGTTAAATTTCACGAAGCTTCGCCACTCGGCGTCGATAAAAAGATCATTCAGCGCGAAAGGCCCCTTGCGCCACGGCTTTAGCGCTCGCGCGATACGCAAAATTTCATTCTCTTGCTCCGCGCTAGCGCTAAAGCTTGCACGCACGACGTCGCCGCACTCGCAGCCGCACTCGCCTATTTGCAGCGCCTCGATCGCGCTTAAAATTTCGCGGTTTTGCCCGCTTTGTAGCTTTTTAAAGTTCTCGTCTCTGATTTTTTGCATATCCATTTTAGTCCTAAAATTTCAAAATTTAGCGCCATTTTAACATAAAATTTTATCCATTTTAAGGCGCAAAGAGATAAAATCGACTTGCAATTCAAGCAAAGGAGCAAAAAATGCAAGAAGCAAAAACGAGAAAATTTAGTCTCAGGTTTAATCACGAAATTTCAAGTAGTGGCGCAGAGGTGCGGCTTTGGCTGCCGTTAGTGCTGCAAGAGCCCTATCAGAGGTTGCTTGGCGAATATCATGCCCGCTCAAATGCGCAAGAGTCGGCTATCTGCGGAGATCATATAAGCACGTACTACGCGCGCTTCGCACCCGATAAAGAGGCAAGAGCGGGCGTCGGCAAATACGGCGAGCAAGGTGTCGTAGGCGAAGAGGATGATTATTTTGAGCTTAGCTTCGATATTGAAATTTCGGAGCGAAACACCGATTTTAGCAAGGTAAGCTTTAATGAAAATGAGCGCTTGAGCCCCGAAATCGAGGAGTTTTTAAAGCCATCAAAGCTAATTCCGGCAAGCGGCGCTGCGAAACAAAAATCAGACGAGATCACCGGCTCGCTTAAAGGCGATCTAGAAAAGGCGCGCGCGATTTATGAGTGGGTCGCTAAAAATATGAGCCGCGATAATAGCGTGATCGCATGCGGCAGCGGCGATGCAGCAGCGATTTTAAGCAGCGGTAAGCTAAGCGGCAAATGCGCCGATATTAATAGCGTGTTCGTCGCGCTCTGCAGGGCAGCTGGCATTCCTGCGCGCGCTATTTACGGCATCCGCACGGGCGCGGCGCAGAAATTTTCGCCTGAAATGGGCGTCATGGGCGTTCTAAACGGCGGTGCGCTTGAAATTTCGGGCGCGCAGCACTGCAGAGCGGAATTTTATCTAAAAGGCTATGGCTGGATCCCTGTCGATCCTGCGGACGTTACGAAGGTGCGACTCGGCGAAGGCTTAAGCGAGGATGATTCCAAGCTGGCGCGGGTGCGCGAATATCTTTTCGGTAACTGGGAGCCGTGCTGGCTGGGCTTTAACTACGCTCGCGAAATCGTGCTAAATCCGCGTCCGGCGCACGTTCCGATCGAAATTTTTTCGCATCCATATTGCGAAGTGGGCGGCACGCCGAAAGATCCGTACTCTCCTAAAAATTTTATCTACGAGTATTTTTCGCGCGAAATTTAGCCTTCTGACGGCTTGCATTTTACCGCCGCGATTTGCTTAAGCTAAGCCGCCGCGCTTCGTCGAGGCTCAACCGTTTCATCGAAGCGTACGCTTGGCTTTTGCGACAGCGGCGCTTTTTGCGTGGTTTAGCCTACGCCGCCGATACATACTGCCTGCGCGCCTAGGTTGCGGGCTATCATGCCCGCTTTGGCGAAATTTCGCGCTATGTCTTGAAGCGAAATTTTAAAATTTTAAAGCTGGTGAAATTTTAAATTTAGCGATTTCAAAGCCGCAAAAGGTTAAAATCCACGCGTAATTAGGGCTAAGGCTTAGCCATTTTATTTTGAAGGCATTTCATGCAAAGACGCGATTTTTTAAGAAACACTGCGATTTTAGGCGCCGTTATGGCAACTCCGAGTACCATTTTGGGCGGAGAAAAAGTCATTGGCAAAAAGAGAGCTTTCGGGCTATCGCTAAATCACGAAATTTTGGAGGAGGGCAAGCAGACGCGGCTTTGGATACCGCTTCCTCTTATCACGGAGTATCAAAAGGTAAGCGACATAAAATTTGACGGCAATTTCAACGATCCGTCCGTGGACTATGGCGAAATTCCGACGCTCTATGCCGGCTACGTTGGTGTGGCAAAGCCCACGCTAAACATTAAATTTAGCGTCGAGACCTTTGAGCGAAATACCGACTTTAGCAAGGTAAAATTTAATCCGAACGAAAAGCTTAGCCCCGAGGTAGCGAAGTTTTTAGAGCCTAGTGCGCAGATTCAAATCGACGGCGTCGTCAAGCAAAAATCAGACGAGATCGCAGGCGGCATAAAGGGCGATTTGGAAAAGGCGCGCGCGATTTATACGTGGGTGGCGAACACTATGCAGCGCGATAACAGTGTGCTAGGCTGCGGGCTAGGGGACGTGAAGCAAATTTTAAGCAGCGGCAAGCTAAGCGGCAAATGCACCGACATAAATAGCGTTTTCGTTGCACTTTGCCGCGCGCAGGGTATCGCTGCAAGAGAGATGTTTGGCATCCGCGTCGGCGCATCGAGATTTAGCGCTCAAA
>NZ_CALIBF010000182.1 GCF_938045465.1 uncultured Campylobacter sp. | reverse complement strand
CGCGCATAACCGGTGCGTCATTAAAATTCTATCTCAAAATTTTGTCCTAAAAATCTCATTTCAAATTTTATTAGTCCCGCCGCCGCGCCGAAGCCCAGTATTCACACGGCGGTCGCAATCTTTAGTATTTGCGAGTATTTAAGGCGCGCAAAATTAGATTGAATTAAACTTTAAAATTTTACTTCGAGCCCTTGGAATTTTTTAAATCCTCTACGCGCTCCTGCTGAGCCTGCACGAACGCGCTGTATCTCGTAAAAAGATAATCCTTAATCTCAAAAATCATAAGCGTAAAAATCGAAGGCAGCGTAAAAAATCTAATCGTCATAAATACAAGATCAAGCGCGGTCAGATCATCGCCGCTAGCGCGATACCCTCCCGAGCCCGCGGTTAAAATCCCGTGCAGCGCCTCATAGTTATAAAGGATGAAAATCGTCACGAAAAGTGTGGAGAGCTTCGATACGATTTTATTCATGATCTGCGCCACGTCCTCGTCGGCGATCACCGACATCGCAAACCACACGAGGGTGAAAAACAGCGGAAAGACGATGTTGAAATTTAGCGAGTTATCAAGCTTTTGTGCGCCCGTCACCGCGATGATCGCAAACACCGCCGCAAAGGGGATCACAAATAGCGCGAAGGTCATCGCCGATTTTATCGCCTTAAAAAAGCTATACGTAAGCAGTGGCGAGCCCAAAGCGAGCAAAAAGATCGTCAGCGCGTAGTTGGCTTTGGCAAAATCGTATAGGTTAAACAGCGCAAACGCCGATGCTGTGGCAAGTAGCGGTACGCTTAGCTTAAACACCGTCCCGTATTTGGCGTAGGCGCGCGACACGACGGCGTCCAGCCTGCTAAATTTGACGTTTAGGCTGCGGGCTTTGATGAAAAACAAAATGACGAATTTGACGATTACGTTTGGGCTCATACACACCTTTCCGTTTAAATTTATGAAATTTTATCCGCGCTAAATTTAGTAAATTTTATCCGCGGAATCTGTCCGTAGAATTAGGCTTTGCCGACGGCTTATGCGGCCTGCGTTAAAATTTCATCGCGCTCTCGCTGCGTTGCTATCTTGCCGCCTTGTAGGCTTTGTCTTTTGGCTACGTGAGGCGGACCTGCGCGCTTTGGCTTGCGTAGCGTCTCGTTAGCAAGCCCCCTAGGTTGCAGCGTGTTGCAGCAGCGCTCATTCGGCTCGGCGCGCGATACTTTGCTTGTGGTATCCGCACCCGCGCATGAGAGCTTGGCGCCGCTAAAATTTTACCGGCTCTTAGCCCCATGCGATACGTCCTGTGCGCCGCGATAGAATTTTGTGCGACGCAAGAACCTATCGGGCTTGGCTTTGCGCCGCAAAGCACTCGCCTTGTATTGGCCTGGGATGCGGCGCGAATGATTAAATTTTAACCGCACCGTCGCCGAGCCGTTTTAAAGCTCAAACGAATTTTTGAGCCGCTACGATACGTGAAATTCCAAAAATCGCGCCTTAGCGATCAAGCTCATTTGCGCTTGCTTGTGAGCCATGCAAAAAGCGGCGCACTTGCGCCCTTCGCCGCGCCCATGCAAAAGCAACGCATCCCTTGCCGCTCAAAGTCCATTTTCGCCTGCTCGCGCCGACCGCCAAGCCGAAGCCAAGAAACGCGCCGTCTCACATCCAGTCTAAAATTTGCGTGATCTCGGTGGCGTGAAAAATTTTAAGCCCCTGCGCGTTTTGCGGCTTCATCGGGACGATCGCGTTTTTAAATTTCTGCATCGCGGCTTCCTTTAGGCGCGCATCGAGGTTGAAGATCTCTCTGATCTCGCCGTTTAGGCTCACCTCACCGATGAAGACGCTTTCCTTGCTGATCGGGCGGTTTTTGAAGCTGCTTACGATCGCCGCGACGACGGCTAGATCGCACGCCGTTTCGGTGATTTTTACGCCGCCGCTTACGTTTACGAAGACGTCGTATCCGCCAAGCCCGATCTCAAGCTTGCGATCAAGCAGCGCCAGAAGCATATCGAGGCGGTTTTTATCAAAGCCCGTAGCGCTGCGCTTCGGATAGCCGCTCTCGCACACGAGCGCTTGGATCTCCACGACAAGCGCGCGCGTACCCTCCATCGTGATCGTAATCGCCGAGCCGCTTACCGCCTTGCCGCGCGTGAAAAATTTACTCGCGACGTCCTTGGCGCTTACGAGCCCGTGCGGCCCCATCTCGAAAATCCCCACCTCGCTCGTAGCCCCGAAGCGGTTTTTAAAACCGCGTAAAATTCTAAGCTGCTTGCTCGCATCGCCCTCGAAATACAGCACCACGTCCACCATATGCTCTAATATGCGCGGGCCTGCGATCGAGCCCTCTTTGGTGATGTGGCCGATGATGAAGATCGAAATCCCGCGCGCTTTGGCAAGTCGCATCAGCTCGAAGGTGATCTCGCGCACCTGCGTGATCGAGCCCGGCGCAGAGGGGGCCTTGTCGCTAAAAAGCGTCTGGATGCTGTCGATGACGATAAACTTATAATCCCTGCGCTCGACCTCTTCAAGCACGGCGCTTAGATTTATCTCGGTGAGCAAAAACAGCTGCTCGCTTATCGCACCCAGCCGCTGCGCACGCATTTTGATCTGGCTGGCGCTCTCTTCGCCGCTTACGTAAAGCACTGCGCGGCCGCCGCTTGCTAAATTTGCCGCGATCTTAAGCAGCAGCGTGGATTTCCCGATGCCGGGGCTGCCGCCGATTAGCACGAGTGAGCCCTCCACGACGCCGCCTCCGAGGACTAAATTTAGCTCGCTATCCTTGGTGTCGATGCGCGAAATTTGCTCGATCTGTATCTCGCTGATCGCTTTGGCGCTTGCGGACGAGGCGCGGGCAAGCTCGCCCTCGATCTCTTTTAGCGCCTTAATCTGAGCGGGCTTGACCTCGACGAAGCTATCAAATGCGCCGCAGTCGGGGCATCTGCCGAGCCATCTGCTTTGCTGATTGCCGCAGTGTTGGCATTCAAAAATCGTGGTTTTAATCTTCGCCATTTTTATCCTCGCTCATTTTGTCTAAATTTAGCCTTGAATTTCGCGAAATTATACTTAAAATTTTTAAAATTTTAGCCGCCTTGCGCGCTGTTTGCGGGATCAAAAATCACGAGAGGGAGGATTTGCGGCTAAATTTGAGCTAAATTTAAATATGTTTTAAACATTTATAACTATAATACAAATTTCACTTTATTTAAAGAAGGTTTAAGATGAAGGGCAAGCTTAGTAGAAGCCAGTTTTTAACGATATCGCTTACGCTGTTTGCGATGTTTTTCGGTGCGGGAAATTTTATTTTTCCGCCGGGTCTCGGTAGGGAATCCGGACAGAATTTTTATATCGCGATAATGTTTTTTTGCGCTACAGCAGTGCTTCTGCCGGTACTCGGCGTCGCAGCCATCGCGCGCGCCAAGGGGCTTCAGAGCCTGGTGCGCCGCATAGATCCGGTGTTTGCGATCGTTTTTACCGCGCTTTTATATCTTACGATCGGGCCGCTTTTTGCGATACCGCGCGCGGCAAATATGCCTTTTGATATCGCGATTAAGCCTTTTATTGCGGAAGAGCGCCTTCAAATTTGGCTATTCGTTTATTCTGCCGCATATTTTGCGCTGAACTATTACATCTGTATGAACCCTTCAAAGCTCGTTGATCTGCTCGGAAAATACCTTACGCCGATACTTTTGGCGCTTATTTTGCTGCTTTTCGGCGCGGGATTTTTATTTCCTATCGGAAGCTTCGTCGCTCCTAGCGGCGAGTATGTCGATCACGCCGCAGCAAAGGGCTTCGTAGAGGGCTACCAAACGATGGACGCGCTTGCGTCGCTGGCATTCGGCATCATCGTAATTAACGCCATCAAAGCAACCGGCGTTAGTGACGAGAAGCACCTCGTCACCTCTACCATAAAAGCGGGAATGATGTCGGGCGTCATACTGATGACGATATATTTTATGCTGGGCTATCTGGGCGCGACCTCCGCGGAGCTTTTCAAGGATACGCCGAATATCAACGGAGCGGAGCTTCTGTCGCGAGTAAGCGATCATTATTTTGGAAGAATTGGCGTCGTGATCCTAGGCAGCGCGTTTTTCCTAGCCTGCATCACCACGACGCTGGGCCTTATAAGCTCGGCTAGCGAATACTTCGAGGAGCTTACGAAAGGCAAGATCAAATACAAAACCTGGGCGATCGCTTGGTGCGTGATCGGCTTTGGAGTCGCAAACTTCGGCCTTACGACCATCATCAAGGGCTCCATCCCCGTGCTCGTCGCCATCTATCCGATCTCGATCATGCTGATAATCCTCTCGCTGATCAACCCGTGGATCGATTCAAGCAAGCTGATTTACCGCGCTTGCGTCTATGTCTGCGTAGTCGAGGGCGTCATAAACGGACTTGATATTTTGGGGATTTCGGTGCCGCTTGTGACGTCGTTTGTGAAGATGATGCCGTTTTACGATTCGATGCTCGGCTGGATCGTGCCTAGCACCTTGACCTTCGCCGTGAGCTACGTGCTGCATCTGATCTTTGAAAAAAGAGACGATAGTTTTTAAATTTAAGAGCTATTTTAAAATTTAGCCGGGCTCTACGAGGCTCGGCGTACTTTTAAAATTTAATTCGCCGCCGAATTTAATCTCCCATATTTTTCCATAGAATTTCGACATATAAAATAAGCCGCCTTCAAAATTTAACTTAAATTTACGATAAAATTATCAAAATAAAATTGCAAAAGGAAATAAGATGGATAAGCGGGATGAGGCGCTAAATCTGGCGCGAGATTTCGAACGTGACGGCTTTAGGGTGCCCGGTTTATACGAGCGGTTTTGGCAGCTGCAAGGTGATGCGGCGGCGTATTTTACGCTAGCGGACAGCCTGCTGTGCGGGTGGCAAGAGGGCGGCACGCTGCTAAAGGACGCTATGGGCTACGTGGGCGAGGAGGATTTTAAAGCTTTGATCGCTACGGCGGTTGAAATTTTACGCGAAGAGGCGGCGCAGGGGTGCGAAACGCAGCAGAGCAAAAGCGCGGCACAGACGGGAGAGAATGCGCGGGCGGACGAATGCACGGGCGAAAGCGCACGGCAACGCGGCAGAGATGAAAAGAGCGCACGCTAGAAAAACGCCGAAGAGGTCATTGCCATGGCAAGTCTCGAGTTCGCACCGTTTTTACACCCGTATCTGGGCGAGCTTTTTAAACTGCAGCCGAGCGAGAGCACGTATTACGCGGAGTATCCGTGGCGCGGGCTTAGTTACGAGAGCTCGCAAATCTGGCGTGAGAAGCTTGCGGATCCGCAGACGAGCGAAGATGAGCGGCAAAAAATTTTTAGCTGCCTGCTGCAAACCCGCGATCCGCGAAACGTAAAATTTGCCTGCGAGTTCGCGCTTGCGGAGGATTTTTTCGATCGCCCGTGCGATTTGCTCGAATATATAATAGGCTACTGGCTGGAGGCCGTGGGATTTACTTTTGAGCGGGCAAAATTTTACGCAGACGGCGCGACGCAAGCGACAGGAGATGAAATTTTAAAAATGGATGCGGACGAATGCGGCGGCGCCAGGCAAGCTCAAGCGAGCAAAATCTTAAAGCGGGCGCAGTCGAATATGACTCTAAATTTAACTCAAACGAAGCCAACTCCGATAAATCACAAAAAGCGCCGAACGATGAAATTTGCTTTGGCGGCGAGAAATTCAGGCTCAAAAGATACTGCGGCCAGCGCGTATATCACATAATCTTTCCGCGCGGCTATTTCGGCGCGCCCTATGCGCCGCATCTGGCGAAGCACCATCCGACCTGGCGGCTTGAGAACGGCGAGGCTGGATATAAGCTAGGCGGGGTTTTGGACGAGGTGGACGGCGATGCGCAAAATCCGCTATTTCATCTCATCACGCTTGATCCGCTGCCCCGTGACTTGCCCGTGCGCTCGCTGCCGCGCCTAGTCCTCGCCGCGCACATCAGAGAGATAAATGAAGGCGAGATAGTCTTTTACGAGCACGACGCGCAGGGTATGCCGCGACGTATCGGCGAGCGGACGCAGGTCGAATACGTGCAGGACGAGCCGATAAAGAAGTGCGAGGTCGCGCTTGCGCCTACGCCCGCGCGCTGGGCGGCTCAGGACTGGGGGATGTCAAACAGCAGGCAAAACCTCGCGCGCATCGGCGGCGAGCCTTCGTGGATATAGGGTGCCTTGGTGCCGACGTGTCCGATATGCGGCGAAAAGATGGAGTTTTTGATGCAGCTTGACAGCGAGCTTCCAAGCTGCGAGCAAGGCGGCGAGGTGATGTTCGGCAGCGGCGGGGTTTTGTACGTGTTTTGGTGCGAGCGGACGCGGGTGAGCGGGTTTTTTATGCAGTGCACGTGAGTAAAATTTAAGAAAAACGCGCAAATGGACGGACGGATGATCACGGCGAAAATAAAAAGAAGGGGCGATATTTGGTATTTTGACGATTATTTTAAGTCGCTTCGCAAGAATGAAAACGAAATAGCAAAGCCTATCAGGCAGTTTGTCTCGGATCCGAAAAGGTATCTGTTTAATACAAAAGAGACCCTTCACGACGCCGTTTTGACTGAATTTAAATTCGCCATTTTAAAAAACGAAGATAGACTAACGATGAAATTTTTATCGCCCTACCGAGATAGAAATTTTAAATTTGTTTTCAAAAACGTCCTAGCCGTCCGCTTCAAAACGGACAACAAGAGCTTTAAAAATAACGATCTAATAGTTCATCAATTTTCGCTAAAGCCTAGAGGCGTTTGCGAGTATGATTTTATCTTTGCGAGCAGGCAGAGGATAACCGTAAAATTTAAGCGGCTTGAGATCATTGAAGAATTCTTATAAGCACGCCGCGTTGCAGGCGGAGGGATTTTACATATTTTGGTGCGAGCGGACGCGGGTGAGCGCGTTTTTTATGCAGTGTACGTGAGTAAAAATTTTGTAAAATTATAAAACGAAAATCGTAAAATTCTAAGATAATCGAGCGGCAAAATTTGCCGAGCATTTCGGCGCGTAAAATTTAAGCTTGTTCGGCGAGAATATGTAAATTTACGCAGAGCCTAAGCGTAAATTCCCTCTACAAGCGTCTCTACGAACTCATCCGAGTTAAATTCCGCCAAATCTTCCATCCGCTCGCCCACGCCGACGAAAAGTATCGGCAGTCGCAGTTCGCGCGCTATGGCGAAAAGTGCGCCGCCTTTGGGCGTGCCGTCGAGCTTCGTGATGATGATGCCGTCGAGCTTTACGATCTCGTTGAACGCCCTAGCTTGCGCGACGCTATGATTGCCCTGAGTGGCGTCGAGCACGATGATTTTGCGGTGCGGTGCGCCGCTTTTTGCGCGGTCGCAGATGCGCACGATCTTCTCTAACTCCGCGGCTAAATTTTTCTGGTTTTGCAGACGCCCGGCGGTGTCGATCAGGACGCGATCGATGTTTTTGGCACTTGCCGAGCTTACGGTGTCAAATGCCACAGCAGCGGGATCGTGCCCCTGCGCGGTCGCTACGATCGGTAGATTTAGGATCTGCGCCCATTTTTTTAATTGCTCGACCGCTCCTGCGCGAAAGGTATCGCATGCGCCTAAAATTACGCTCTGGCCACTATTTTTATATAAATTTGCAAGCTTTGCGGTTGTCGTAGTTTTGCCCGCGCCGTTTACGCCGATGATGAGCTCTACGAAAGGCTTCTCATCCGCGGGTTTAGTGATTTCGTAATCGAAATAGCTCTTTAAAACGCCCTTGAGATCATCTTTTGCGACTAGCTTTTTTGCGGGCAGTTTTTCTAAAATTTCCTCCACGAGCTCGTAGCCTACGTCGGCTTCAAGCAGCATCTCTTCTAGGATTTCTTTTGAAATTTTATCTTCGCTTTTCGCTCCTCGCATCGCGTCTATGGTCTTGCTAAGCCCTTTTTTAAAAAATTCGAACATCAAAAAATTTTCTCCAATTCGGTCATTAAAATTTCTTCCGGCATCAGCCCGAAATATTGCGCGCTAAACTCGCCCTTTTCGTCGTATATCGCCATATATGGCACTTCGTTTATACCGCCTAGCGCCTTGATGAAAAAGTCGTTCGCCTCGCCGTAAGCGATCGCGTAATTTACTTCGTGAGCGCTTGCGTAATTTTTTGCATCGTCTAAATTTGCATCACCGATCATCACGCCGATTATGTCAAGCTTGCCGGAGTAGGCTTGCTTTGCTGCGTTTAGCGCGCTTACTTGCACGGCGCAGGCGTCGCACCACGGCGTAAAAAACGCAAATAGCGTCACGGTGGAGTTGTTATCGATATGAAAGCCTTGCTTTGTCTTTTGCATATTTAAAATTTTTCCGTTACTTAGCTGAAGTGTAAAAGGAGCGGTATAATCGACCTGGATTACGGCTTCGGTTTCGGACTGCGGCTGCGTGGTATTGGCTTCGGTCGGGGTATCGCTTGATTTTTTATCCTCATCATCGCCGCAACCCGCAAGAAAGAAAAAAGCCGTAAAAAGCGCTAGAAAAAAACGAAATTTCATAATAAACCTTAAAATTTAATCGCAAGATTATACAAAAACTAGCTAAAATAAGCGTTAAAATTTTATAAAAGGCTTAAGCTATGCAAAAGAATGAATTTAGAGCAATTTGCAAATCGCGTCTAAAATCTCACACCGCGCGAGCGGCTAGATGCGAGCATTACGCACTTTTATGGCGGCTTGAGCGGCTGATAAAATTTTTAAAAGCGCGTAAAATTTTGATATTTTTGCCGATGAGTTACGAGCCGAACGTTTTGATTTTAAGAAAAAAGCTATCAAAAAGCTGCGAATTTTACGTTCCGTTTATGGTGGATATTAGCTTAAAAATGGTAAGATTGCGCCAGCCTTTTAAAATTTCGCGCTTTGGGCTGCGGCAGACGCTTCCGCAAAACGGGTATTTTAAAAAGGTCGATCTAGCCGTGGTTCCAGCTATCGGAGTGGATGGCGCAATGGCTAGAATAGGACATGGGAAAGGATTTTACGATATGTTTTTTTCAGGTCTGAAGCTTAAGCCCGCAATCGCGTTCGTGAGTATAAAAGACTGCTTTTGTAGCGAAATTTTATCGCTTGATCACGACGTAAAGGGTGATTTTTACATAACTCCGAGCCAAAATTACCTAAAAAGAGGAAAGTATGATAGAGATTTTAATCGCCTTGTGCGCTCTTGCGGTGGGCGCTGGCATAGGATACTTAGTAGCTAGAAAGATCAATAACGCCAATTACGATTTCTTCGTCGAACAAGCCAAAGCTAAAGCCAAAGCGATAGAATTTGAAGCCGAGGGCATCTTGCGAAATTCTAAAATTTCGGTGCAGGAGGCGGAGTTTGAAGCGAAGAAAAGATACGAAGATAAAGCAAGCAAACTGCAGAAAGAATTTAACGTTAAATTTGACGAGCTCGGCAAAAAGGAGCACGCGCTTCTAACCGAGCAAGAGATTTTAAAAGACAGCAAAAAAGAGCTCGAAAGCGCCAAAAAAGAGGCGAAATTCCTCTACGAAGAGGGTTCGAATTTAAAGAAAAGCTATGAAGAGAAGCTCTCCGAAGCTCTTAAGGTGCTTGAGCGCGTGGCGGGTTTTACGCAGGATGAGGCGCGCGCGCAAGTGCTTAAGAAAGTCGAGGAGCAAAGCCGCACCGACATCGCTCACATCGTGCGAAAATATGAAGAGGAAGCCAAAAAAGAGGCGCGAAAAAAGGCGAATTATATTTTGGCGCAGGCTACGTCGCGCTTTGCGGGCGAGTTTGCGGCAGAGCGACTTATCAACGTCGTAAATATCAAAAACGACGAGCTTAAAGGCCGTATCATCGGCAAAGAGGGGCGCAATATAAAGGCGCTTGAGATGACTCTTGGCGTGGACGTCATCATCGACGATACCCCGAATGCGATCATCGTAAGCTCTCACAATCTCTACCGTCGCGCCATCGCCGTTCGCGTCATCGAAACTCTTATTGAGGATGGCAGAATCCAGCCTGCGCGCATCGAGGACATCTACAAAAAAGTAAGCGACGAATTTGAAGCTAGCATCGCCGAAGAGGGCGAAAATATCGTAATGGATCTAGGACTTAGCAAAATTCATCCAGAAATTTTAAAACTCATCGGTAAGCTTAAATTTCGCGCCAGCTACGGGCAGAACGCCCTTGCGCACAGCCTTGAGGTGGCACATCTTGCGGGCATCATCGCCGCAGAAACCGGCGGAGATCAAAAGCTGGCCAAGCGGGCGGGTCTACTTCACGATATCGGCAAGGCGCTAACTCACGAGTACGAGGGTTCGCACGTAGATCTTGGCGCCGAGGTTTGCCGCCGCTACAAAGAGCATCCGGTGGTGATAAACGCTATCTACGCCCACCACGGCCACGAGGAAGCCACCAGCGTAGAAAGCGCCGCAGTCTGTGCCGCAGACGCGCTAAGTGCCGCGCGCCCGGGCGCCAGACGAGAGGTGCTAGAAAGTTATCTAAAGCGCGTTAGCGATATAGAGGCGATCGCGATGAGTAAAACGGGCGTCAAACAAGCCTATGCGATCAACGCAGGTCGCGAGATCCGCGTCATCGCAAACGCCAAGCTTATGAACGACGACGAGGCGGTTTTGGTCGCCAAAGAGATCGCTTCGGAGATCCAAGATAAGGTTCAATTCCCAGGCGAGATCAAAGTTAACGTCATACGCGAGCTTCGCGCGGTCGAGATAGCCAAATAAGGAGTGTGAAATGAAAAAATTTATAATCGCTTTATTTTTGCTTTTTAGCGCGGCATTTGCCGATGATGAGCTCATCATCAACAGCGCAAGCGCCTATTCGTCGGTAATGCGCACAAACTCGCAGTACAAATATCTAGCGCAGCAAGCCCGCGCGATAGTGATCTTTCCGAGCGTCAAAAAGCTGGGCTTCATCATAGGCGGGATGTACGGCGAGGGGATCATCATCTACAATAACGACGGCGCGCGCAGCGTAAGCGGCGCAGAGATCAGTAGCGCCAGCGTAGGACTTCAGATCGGCTATGAGGATAATTATCTAGTCATTTTCGTAATGCATGACGATGTAATCCAAAAAATGCGAAATTCCCAAATCACGCTTTCGGGCGACGCTACGGCGGTTGCGGGTAACTACAGCGCCGATTCTGGCTCTTTAGACGTGCTAAATCAAGATATGTACGTCTTTACGAATAAAGGCGGGCTGTTTGCGGGCGTGAGCCTAGGCGGCTCGGTGCTGGAGACCAAAAATGACCGCGCTTTTGATCCAAATACTGAGGGCTATGCACTTTTGATGCGAGTAATCGGCGCAGATGAGTAAAATTTAGCTAAAGATGCTAAGGCGCATAGCTTAGCGAAAAATTTTGCTTTATGGGCGTTTTATTAGCAGCTTGGAATTTTGCTCGCGTAATTTCTGCAGAATAATAGACTTAGGTGCGTAATTTTATTGTAATCCGCGGAGTGGGAGGCATTTGAGGATATCGCGTAAATCCTTCGTAATTCGCAAGTTACTTTGAATTCTAAAGAAATCGAAATTTTGCCATTAAATTTAGAATTGCAAAATTTTATCGCTAAATTTTGCGGAGATTTTGCTTGATGCAAAAAATTTATTTTAGAATTTCGCTTGATATTTTGCGGCGAAATTTTATATTTTGCGACAGCTGCGCGGAATTTTAAATTTAATGTCGTAGTGAAATCAAGTAGCGTCGTGGGATGTTGGAGTGAAATTTTCGCACCGAATTTTAAAGCTGCTTTAGTCAAAATTTATAGAATTTTATACGATCTAATGAAAGGATTTGATGGAGTCGATGTTTGAAAACCTCCATACGTGGGGGTATTTGATACTGTTTTTGTATTCGCTGGGCGGAGGATTTTTGGCGCTTGCGGCAGCGGGTGTGCTAAGCTCGGCCGGCGAGCTCAATATCGTCTTATGCATCGTAATCGCCTGCATATCGAACTTTATAGGCGATTCTGGGCTGTTTTTAGTAAGCCGCTACAATAAAAAAGAGATCATGCCATATCTGCGCAAACAGCGCCGCAACCTCGCTCTGGCGCAGATTTTGTTTCGTAAATACGGCGACCGCATAATTTTGATTAAAAAATTTATCTACGGCCTCAAAACCCTCGTACCGATCGCGATCGGCATCACAAAATATTCGTTTTTAAAATTTAGCGTCATCAATGCCGTAAGCTCGCTTATTTGGGCGCTTGTGGTGGGGCTACTGAGCTACTACGCGGGCGATTTCGTGCGCGAGCTCTATGTACACATTAAGGACGCGCCGTGGATCGCTCCGCTGGCTCTAGGCGCGATAGTAGCGGCGATCGTGCTCTATTTTCGCTTCGCGACCCGTAAAAAAGGCTAGCGGTGGCAAAAAAGCTGATCCCGCTCGCAATTTTTGCAGCACTTCTTTTGGCGCTAAATTTGATCTCTAATTCGCGCAGCCCCGCGGCTAAAGATGAGCGGGTTTTTACCTCCAAAACCTTGGATGCTGCGTCGCGTAAAAGCGGCGCGCAAGATATCAAAAGCGGCACCGATCGTAAAATTTCAAGCTCACAAAATCCTGCAAGTGGCGCCGGCGCAAAAGATGAGAGCGGCGTAAGAAGCGCAGATGGCGGAGCAGACCTAGGAGATTTAAAATCTCATCCGCAAGCAAACGAGCCCGCCGCCGCAAATCCTAAAGACGAGGCGGACGTCCACAGGCGGCGTAGCGCAGATTATGAAGCTTCGCAATCTCAAAATCCCGCTGCAAATTCTAAAAATCAGCTCGCGGACGAGCCCTGCATAAGCAGGGAGTGCGTGAGCGCTCATATCCGCCGTACGGGGTCTTTGCCGCAAAATTTCATCACGAAAAAGCAGGCCGGTGAGCTTGGCTGGCAGGGCGGCGATCTGTGGAAATACGCGCGCGGCAAGAGCATCGGCGGCGATCGCTTCGGCAATTTCGAGCGTAAGTTGCCTGATAAAAAGGGGCGGATTTGGCGCGAGTGCGATATCGAGTATCGCGGCGGCTCGCGCGGCGCGAAGCGGCTGATATTTTCAAACGACGGGCTGATTTTCTACACTGCCGATCATTACGAAAGCTTCGAGCGCGTGCAATGAGTTTAAATTTTAAAACGTGCCGCGGCGCAAAGATCATCATCGACGGCGCAAAGATCAGACACAAAGATCAAATTTTCGCGTTGTTTGCCGCAGCGCTGGATTTCGAGCCCGAATACGTCGCAAATTTAGATGCGCTCTACGACGCGCTTGGCGAGCGAGGCGGACGGATCTTAGTCGTCATCAAAAGGGGCGGAATTTTAAAGCTAAGGCTGGGCAAATTTTATGATATTTTGCTAGATGTTTTGCGCAGCGGCGAGGCGAAAATTTTAATCTTATGAGCTTGCGAGGCAGCCATTCCGCTTTAAAGCTAAATTTTGCCGAGGCAAAGGTAGGTTTGTTTCGGCGCAGTTTCGATCGCGCCGTTAAAATTTACTGAATTTTAGAGCTTATTAAAAGAGGTGATTTTGGAAATTTCGCTCGCAAAGCTCACGCGGTCAAATTTA
>NZ_CALIBF010000181.1 GCF_938045465.1 uncultured Campylobacter sp. | reverse complement strand
CATTGCTATTTTCCAAACATCCGACGGTGCCAGATCCTTATAAGCAGTTCATTACGGAATGAAATTTATTAGGTTTATTCTCCTGGTTTTAGCGTTAAATTCAGTAGGATCTAATACCGATCTAAAAGGATCACTAATAGCCGCAGGCTACTATGACGAGAATGGAAATTTCATAGATAACGGCAAGCTTAGATTAAAAACAGATACCCTAACTTTTTCAAATTTAAGTAACACCAGATACGACAAATCAAATTCTTTAAGCATAGGAACCAATTATGCTCTTAAAGATCCGCAACAAGAAGGAGGAAACAAGGAGGGCGAGAGTGCTCAATCTAAAGAGAGCAAGAACGCTCAATCTAAAGATAGCGCTACCGACCCTAAGTCTAAAATTTCATCGATTAACTACTCTAATAATAGAAACCTTTCCTACTATATGAGTAAAAGCTTAGCTACTATAGGAAAAGGAGAGCTTATAGTAGGAGATAAAGATATAAGCTCTTTAAGCAAAGATGAGCTTGCTTCTTTACAATCCGATCCTAACAATAAAGCTCTATATAACTCAGACGATCTTACGAGATTAAACAGAGATAGCTCCAAGCTAAACAAAGAGCTATATTATACCAAGCTAAACTCTAACGTCGATGCAAGCGTGGATATGAGGTTGTTTAGTAAGGAGGGAAGGAATGAGATAAAAAGGGATTATGAAGACGCCTCTACCATATACGATGCCATATACCAAATAGCAACTACCGATAGAGTTAGCTTTACGGACTTTTTTAGCGAAAACGGTAAAGGCTTTATGGTAGTAAACGGAGTAAGGCAGGAGTTAGCAAATAATCCAGAGCTAAGAGGGATGCTACAAAGCGATGAGCTTTCTGATCAAGAAAAACAAGCCATAACGCAAAACATCACAAGACAGGTAATGCTAAATTTAGGCTACATTCCTAATCAAACAAAGACCATCTACACCGATGAGACCGGTAGAGATGGTAAGCAGATAATGGGCTTTTACTCCTTGCAGACCGGGCGCAGCTATATCAATATAAAAAACAACAAAAGCACAAAGGATCTAGTCGCTACTTCGGCTACAGAAAGCCAAAGAGCTATGGATCATCAAAGAGGCATAAACTTCCTCCAAAACGAAGATGATCATTCGACCTATTCACAGAATTTCGGAAACGCAGTCGCTAGATATTACGGATATGCTCTTAGCTCATACGGCAGTGGCTACGGCTCTGCTAAGATAAATAATCCAAGCAGTATCAATCAAAACTACTACGCAAGCAACAATAAAGAATTCTCTAGACTGGATAAACAGAAGGGAGCGAATAGGCAGTTGCATCAGGCGGAGAAAGATTTCATCCATAATAATGTAGAAGATTTTCGAGAACAAATGTCCAAACGCGGCATAAATTACACCAAAAAAGATGCCACTGGACTACTCTTGCTTTCTGCTGCGTATGGAACAGATGCATATATGAACGGTATTATAAATTTAGGCTTAACGAATTTTAGTAAAAGCGATATATTAAACGGACTTATGTATTTAAGGCAAAAATCCGACGGCTTAACCTTTCTAAATTATAATGATTACGAAGAGTTTGGTTATGAACAAAAGTTTTTTAGCGCTACGGGTAGTCAATTTTATTTGGGTTGGAATTTCCATCAAGTTATGCAGGGTGGGCTCGTTGATATGTCAGCAATGTTCATTCCTAGCGCAAGAGTACTTCCAGAAATAAATTTAGGTAAGGCCGTTGGTGGTGTAGGAGCAACAAGGGGTTCAACAGCAATTATTGGTAACACCGTAAAGGGTGCGGGAACAAATGAAGCTAAAAGTATAGTGCGTATAAGCGAAGAGGCTATTAATAAAGGACAAAATAGTTCAAATATTATCGAAAAAATTATACAGAGGGGAGAAATTAAACCGGGGGATCACAAGGTAATGGTTAGTAAGCTAGATGACGGTAGCATTGTAATTATACGCAAGGATTTTGGCAAATACTCACATGGCTTTCCAGACCATTATAATATAGAAATACAAGTACCAAAAGGAAATAAAAATGTACCAATAGAAAATTTACACATTTTCCCTACGGAAAAAGGATATAAGTGGTATGGTAAAGATGGGGTCATAAAAGGAGAATAAATCAGTGCTACCGAATAAAATTTATATTAAAGACGATCCTCTAACTATCGATGAGGAACTTATGGGGCATGAGTATCATAAATTAGATATTAAAATTCTAGAAGACAAAAAGCTTGTGGTCTTGGGTTTTACTACGAATTTGGCTATGTATTATTTCGCAAAAAACATTTTAACATCATCGTATGATGAAAGAATCTCATACCTAGAGCTTTTCCCTTATGAATATTGGGTGGGAGGAGCGCGATTTGCAAAAAATAGCGCTCAACTATGCATAGATATAGAGGAATTTATTAAAATGGACGAAGCGGAGTGCTGCATAGCGGACGATATGGATAAGTATAAATTTGAGCTGGATTTTAAAACATTCTACCAAAGCGTTACATTTTATTTTCCTAATACGAAGGATTACATAAATTTCGCCAAATATCTGCTAAGTATGAGTATCTACAATAGAAAAAATAGGGTAAAATTTTATAGCGAAGATTATACATTGATTTTACAATACTCCAGGTTTGTCATATGAGAAATTTAAAACGATCAAGAATAAAAATTTATCTCCATAAAGCCCAAATTTAAGTTAAGGATCGGACGGTATGGCACAAAACGTTATAAATAAAGCAGATCATAACGAAAAGAAGCGGCAAAATGTCAGATAGAATCGGCTCCTTTTTTCTTGGTGTAGTATTCTTTTTATACCTTATAATTTTTGCAGTAAATAAAAATATAAAGATAGGCGAGAAATATATTAAATTTGATGATGCGGGTATTTTGTGGATATTGCCCGCAATCGTATTTTTAATAGCGGGTATTTGCTTCTTTTACCTCGCCTTCCGCTCTGAAAAGAACATAAAAAGATACCCGAAGTATATGTGGTGTGCAGACTGCGGTAAATTTTACCGATACGAGGACGTCAAAAACACGGATCAAATTTGCTCGGACTGCGGCAAAAAGCTAACGGAGTATAAAAATGACGGCGTGTAATCAGCAAAGAAATGCTTCCGATCAAAGCGTTAAAACTTCAAAGCGTAAAAAGCGTAAATTTAAAAAGAGATGAATTTTATAAAGCAGCTTTCTTACTTTACCCTTGCTCTCTTATCGGCTGCCGCCCTCATCTCTCAAGGATCTGCCGCATCCTCTAGCTGGGTTACCTGGGGCTTTAGCGTAGGCGCCTCCGCAGAGCTTAGCGGAACCACTTCCAAAGATAGTTCTAAATCAAGTAGCTCCGTAGCCTCTAATCTTAGCGGCAAGAATATTAAAATTTTAACTGATAGCAATAAAGATACCTCTATAAATATCAAAGGCTCAAATTTATATGCTAGCAATGATATATATCTAAACACTCATAATCTCTTTATCGATGCTTCGCAAGATAGCTATGAGGCTAAACAAAGCTCTAAAACCGTAAGCGGAAGAGTATCTGCTACTATGTATGGAGGCGGAGGAGGAAGCGCAGGGCTTGATTACTCTAGAAGCAATATGAAAGAAGAAAGCCTTAGCCACAATAACGCTAAAGTTTATGCAGGACATAATATATATGCCTTAGCTAGTAACGACGCTTTAATAAAAGGAGCAAACCTTAGAGCGGATAACGCTTTAGCTTTAAAGGTAGGACATGATCTAAGCCTTCATAGCCTGCGAGATAGCTATAATTACGATAGCAAATCTAGCTCCATAGCAGCAGGTATAGGCATAAGCGGTAGTAAAACACAAAGATTAAAGTTTTTTATCCACAAAATATGAAAATTCTAAATAAGGAAATAAGATGAAATTTTTAAAACGATATAAAAATATTATCTTATTTCCATTTTTGCTAATTATTTCGTTTTTTGTTTTTCGTATGATTTATACGGAAATAATTAGCGAGTGCGCTCCAATGAGGCTTTTTTCAAAAAATTCTCTAAGCAATAGCGGTTATGTTGAGTTAAAAGCAAAATGCATAAAAAAAGCTTTGGAAAATAACGATAATCACCTTATTATGCAGTATTTTAAAAGAGAAACGAGCGAGTGTCTTGAGATTATTGATGAACCGTCAAAGATCCCGCATAATTTTATTAGAGTTAATAGCTTTGAAGAGTGGAAAAAATTAAGACTTACAGATACAGATAATATAATTTGTCCTATCGGTAATTATAAAAAGAGCGATATTGGCAATGAAAGCAAATAAATTCACAAATTATTCAAATTTACGAAGTTGGGGTTACTCATCAAGTAAAATATTAGCCATAATTTAAAGTGTAAATTTTAAAATTTACTATCTTGCGCCGCGCGTTTTTGCAGCTGTATATCCGATAAATTTAGAAGAGCGCCGCAAAAGCGCCGTCAAAAAAGCGAAATTTAACGCGAAATTTTATATAATTCCACGATTTAATGCGAGGAGATAGGATGAATAAAAAGGCGTATTTCGGGAGTTTCGGCGGGCAATTCGTGCCGGAGACGGCGATGTTTGCGCTCGAGGAGTTGGAGGATGCGTACAACACCATAGCGCAGACTAAGGAATTTAAAGATGAGCTAAGTTACTTGCTGCGCGAATACGCGGGGCGCCCGACGCCGCTATATCACGCCGCGCGCCTTAGTGAGCACTACGGGCATGAAATTTATCTAAAGCGCGAGGATCTTAACCACACGGGCGCTCATAAAATCAACAATGCCCTTGCGCAGGCACTGCTCGCTAAAAAAATGGGTAAAAAAAAGATCATCGCAGAAACCGGCGCGGGGCAGCACGGCGTGGCGACAGCGACGGCAGCGGCGCTATTTGGGCTTGAGTGCGACGTGTATATGGGCGAGACCGACGCTGCGCGTCAGCAGCTAAACGCCTTTAGGATGCAGCTGTTGGGCGCAAATTTGATCAAAATCGGCACCGGTCTTAAAACGCTCAAAGAGGCCACCACTGCGGCGATTCAGGCGTGGGTGAACGAGATTGAGAGCGTATTTTACGTCATCGGCTCGGCGGTCGGACCGCATCCGTATCCTAAGATGGTTAGGGAATTTCAGAGCGTTATCGGCACTGAGACCAAATCTCAGCTCGCAAGCAAGGGGATCAAAGCCGACTACGTCCTAGCCTGCGTAGGAGGCGGAAGCAATGCGATAGGAATTTTTAGCGCGTTCGTGGATGATCCTAACGTGCAACTCATCGGCGTCGAAGCGGGCGGCTTGGGCGCACAAACCCCTTATCACGCAGCGACCATCACTAACGGGCGCGCGGGCATCATCCACGGCATGAAAACCATCGTACTGCAGGATAAATTCGGCATGATCGAGCCTGTTCACAGCATCTCGGCGGGGCTTGATTATCCGGGCGTAGGGCCGGAGCACGCGCATCTGCACGAGATAAGTCGCGCAAAATACGAAGCGGTAACCGACGATGAGTGCATCACGGCGCTTAAACTACTCTGTAGGCTTGAGGGCATCATCCCCGCGATCGAAAGCGCGCACGCGTTAGCGTATTTAGAAAAGCTCTGTCCGCAGCTAAAAGGCAGAAAAACGATCGTAGTAAATGTAAGCGGCAGGGGCGATAAGGATATGGATACCGTGATGAATTATAAAAAAGGAACGATTTATGGATAAGATCAAGGCGGCCTTTGCGGGCAAAAAGGCGAACATCGGCTACATCGTGGCTGGCTATCCGAGCCCAGCGCACACGAAGGAGTTTTTGTCAAATTTAGACGAAAGCGTGATCGATCTGCTTGAGATCGGTATCCCGTATTCCGACCCACTCGCGGACGGTCCGGAAATTTTTAAAGCGAGCTTTTCTGCGGTGCAAAACGGCGTAAACGCAGACACGGTATTTGAAATTTTAAAAGAGGTCCAAACGCGTAAGCCGCTCGTATTTTTGGTCTATTACAACGTGATCTTTGCCTACGGCGCGCGCGAGTTTGTAGCGCAGGCGGCGCGCTACGGCATCAGCGGACTAATAATCCCAGATCTGCCGTATGAAGAAAACGAAGAAATTTTCGCGCTTTGCGAGGAGTTCGGTATCGCGCTCATCCCGCTTATTAGTGTTACGAGCGAGCACCGCGCCGCGCGAGTTTTGAGCCGCGCGCGGGGCTTCATCTACGGCGTGGGAGCTATCGGCGTGACCGGAAGCAAGCAAACTCCGATCTCACGCCTAAAAAATATGGTCGCAGATCTTAAAAAAATGAGCGATCTGCCCGTAGCGATCGGCTTTGGTATTCGCAGCCCTAGCGACGTTCGCGCCACGAAAGAATACGCAGACGGCGCTATCATCGGCACTGCGATCGTAAATTTATGCGCGAACTACGGCGGGCGCGAGCTGCAAGACAAGATCGCCGAACTTTTTAATTAACGGAATAAATATGAAAAAGATATTTTTGATTTTAATCGCAAATTTTTGCCTCGGCGCCAATCTGATGCAATACGATCTTTTCAACCACGACGACAGCGTCGACATCGCCTTGGCGTTTGACTCCGCATACAAGCCAGACATCGTGCGCCGCGTCGATGGGCAGTCGATGAGCCTTATTTTAAAGGGGCTCGGCGGCGATGAGAAATTTAACGAGATGCGTACCAATCAAAAGGTCTTAAAAAGCTTTACGATCGCGCCTAAGGGCAAGGATATTGAGATAAATTTCCCTACCGGTGCCGATCTTTTAGTAGATGCCCACTCCCAAGACGATGATTTAAAGCTCATTTTGCGCGTAAAAAACCCCGCTTTCGATCAGAGCAAGATGAGCGTGAAGAGCGAGGCGAATGAGACGGCGCAAAGCAGCAGCAACGGGATTTCCGTGATGCCGATAATAGTAGCGTTACTGCTTGCGGCTGCGGTTTTTGTCGGCGTACGAAAATTTTTATCACACAAGCCGCAAAAAAGTATCGACGAGACATGGCGGGTTTTTGAAGACGACGCTAGCATGGAGGGCGCCGATGTCGACGTGACGGGCATCGATGAAATTTTAAACGACTCCTCTTTTAAAAATCAGAGCGGATCAAAGAACGCAAATTTTACCAATTATTCTGACTCGCAGGAGTTTGCGAAGAAAGATGAAGCCTCTGCTTTAAATTTAAAAAATTCTAACGACTCAAAAAGCGTAGATGGTGCAGATTTTTTAAGAGGCGAGAACGTGAGCGAAGAGAGTGCACACGATAAATTTTACGATGAAGTTGCGCGTGCCGAGCGTTCGGAAGCTACGGAGGCGGACGAAAGCTCTGAGAGCGCCGAGAATATAAGAGCAGAGGATAAAATTTCGCCGCCTAAAGTAAGACCTGCCGAGAGTGGTGCGATGGAATTTCGCGAGGGAGCAAAGGAAAGATCGGATGCAAAAGAGCCCAAGGTTTCGGCATTTAGAAGCATTTTAGAAAATGAGCTGCTTAGCTCGGATACTGCAAGACCTAGCGACGTGCGAGTAGAGCTTGTGCGCGAGATCGACGAAAATAACGCTGCCGTAGTGCTAAGCTTCGCGGGCAAAAAACATCTAGTAGTGTTAAAAAGCTCCAACGCTATCGATTGATGAGGCGTGGAATTTCGCAGCTTGCGGGCTTTGCAACCCATAAAATTTTGCAGTTTGTTAAATTTTAAAAATTGCGGAATTTTATAGCGCTAGAAATTTATGCCACATTTAAGCCTTATCACCAAAAGGTCTCGATGAGGTCTAAATTTAAAAAGAAAGAGGGGCGAAGGCTGGGTAAGTTTTAAAATTTAACCCGCACCTCGCCCGTATAAGCTTACTCTAAAATCTTACTTCCAGATCGACGTAGAAATTTCGTCCTGCGCCGACCGCTAAAGTATCTCGCGTGCGGTTTGCGTTGATATAATGCCGATCGAAAATATTATTTACGCCAAAGCTCAGATCGGCGCCGTCAAGGGCCGGAATAACGCCGTTTTTGATCTTGTAGCTTCCTCTGAAATTTGCGATCGTAAAGGACTTATCAACATAAAAATATTCCGTTCTGCGTGCAAAATATGAAGCGGGTTTAGAATGAGGCTTGAAGTAGTGGCTTACCTCAAAGCCTAAATTTAGATCGTGCAGAGGCGAGTAGAAGGCGTGTGCGCTTAGTTTTTTGGCGTGGTTGTTTATATTTTCGTGCGTTTGCTTGTTGTAAATTCTAAGTCGCTCGAAGCTCGCGCCGAAATCAAAGTCCTGCGTTTGGTAATTCGAGCTTAGCTCAAAACCATGCCTTTTGGCTTGATCGATATTTTGATGCTGTCCGTATTGCTGCGAGAAGCCGCCCGGCGGCACGCCCAGATGCGGAAGTGCTTTTATGCCGATCATATCTTCGATCTTGCCGTTAAAGTAGATAAATTTCATATCGAAGTGATCGTCCGTAAAAATTTCATCCTGTTTAAAGCTAAATCCGACCTCGTACTCTTTGACGGTTTCAGGCTTTAGATCGGGATTTGGGATGTAATAATACATTCGGTTTATCGGTCCTTTTTGCGATGTCTCGTGCGGAGTAGGCGCGCGGAAACTCTCACTGTATCCCGCCAAAAGCGTAAATTTATCAAAGAGCGTATAGGCAATCGCCGCGCGCGGAGAAAATCTGGAATCTTTAAATTTAGCCGATCTGCCTTTGATGTCGCGATCGAATCTATCGTATCTACCGCCCAAGGTAAGCTCTAAATCATCGTGCAAGCGGATCAGATCCTGTGCAAAAAGCCCGTAGCTATTGTATTCATTCGGAAAGGAGGCGAAATCTCTTAGCGCTCCATTTTGGATAAAGATCGCATCCTCCTGCCTATTTTCGTAATCGCCGCCGAAAGCGAAGCTATGATTTAAAAAGCCCGTATCAAATTCCGAGATATTTTTGATCTCTAGTCCCTTACGATCGTCTTTGTTCGTGTAGCTGCCGGTATCTGCGCCGTCGATATAGCCGCGTTTATACTCGGCTTTGCTTTTGTAGGCCTTAAAAGACATATCCACTAGCGGGCTTTGCGGCGTAAAGGTCCAATCAAAAACGTAATCTCTCTGGCTTAAATTTCCGCTTACGAAGAGATCTGCATCATTTTGCCATAGTGTCTGCCACATCGTGTGTAAATTTTCGTCGTAATCAAAGGCGCTGAAGCTTATGCGGTGATCGTCCAAATTCGCGCCGATCTTAAAAAATCCGGTATCGATATGCTCGTTATTGAAGCTCTTGTCGTAGTCCGGGGCGTAGCGCGTGCCGCCGTCTGCGAACTTAACGTTGCCGTAGCTTGCGCGCTTGCCGTAGAGTAAAACGTCGATCGGAATTTCCTCGCCCTTGCCGTAAATCGCGCCGCGCGTGCTATGCATATTGTTTGATTCAAGCCTCTGTCCTAGCATCAAACCTACGCTTTTACCCTCGCTTAGATAATCGCTCGCGCTTTTTGTCTGCATATTTACGATACCGCCGATCGCGCCCGAGCCGTGCAGCACGGACGAGGCGCCCTTTATGACCTCGACGCGCTTTAAAATGTCGCTATCGGTGCGGAAGGATGAGATCATATTCGAGTACATCCCCGCGCTTCTGCGCACGCCGTCTTGCTTGATGATGACGCGCTCGTCGCTTTGATATCCAAATCCGCGGATCTGAAACTGCCTGCCGATCTGACGCCCCATATCCATGCTGCCGTCAACGCCCGGTATCTGCATGATCGAATCGATCACGTTGATTTTGGCTTTCATATCCTTGGGGGGTTAAAATTCCGGCCGAGCCCGCGTATTTTAGGTTATCGACCGCGCTTACCGTCACTTGCACGACGATTTGACCCAGATCCTGCGACTTCGTGGCGTTGTTTTCGGCCGCATTCGCTCCGCCTATCGCGCCTATTGCAAGCGGCACCAATAAAATTCGCTTTTTCATGCCCCGACCTTTAAAATAAAATTAAGATACATTATTATATATCTACATACTTAAATAAGGTTGAAATTTAATTTCAAAAATATTTGAAATTTGTTTTTATTGGCGGCAAGTATTGTGCTCCGTCTGGGCCGCTTACGCGCTTTGACTGCGTCTTGTCCGCACCTTGCCCGCGCCGTTTCTGCCCCCTCCGCTCCGCTTGTATCCGCCTACATAGCGTCCGCGCTACCTCTACGCTTTAGCTTTTTGTTTCGATCCGTCTGTGCCGAAATCTGGCAGATAAATTTGGCGTTTTTATCTCAACAAAGAGTCTAAATTTAAACGCTCGCGATTTGCTTGCGTTTAAATTTAGCGGTCGCCCGCACGATTTTAAAATTTAGCTTTTTGCAAATTCAGATCGGAATTTATTTGCTTTTTATTTTACAAAGGATAAAATCGCGCCTAAGAGATCGGTCGATCTAGATTATTTCAGGATCTTTTCATGAATAACGTTAAATGGTACATCATCGCAGGCGCCGTGCTAGGCGTGCTGGGTGCGACGCTGGTGCATTTCGGAAACCCAGGCAATATGGGCGTTTGCGTCGCTTGCTTTTTGCGCGACACCACGGGCGCGCTGGGCTTTCATCGAGCCGCCGTGGTGCAATACATCCGCCCGGAGATCATAGGGCTCGTGTTCGGCGGCTTTTTGGCAAGTGTGCTTTGGACGCGCGAGTTCGCGCCGGTTACCGGCAGTTCGCCGTTTGCGAAATTTTTCCTAGGGATTTTCGCGATGATCGGCTGCCTTGTATTTTTGGGATGCCCGTGGCGCGCGTTTTTGCGCCTAGGCGGCGGCGATTTGACCGCGTTAGCCGGGTTAGCGGGTCTGATCTGCGGCGTACTCATTGGGTTTTTGCTTAAAAAGCGCGGCTATGAGGCGAGCAAAGAGGCAAGGCTTAGCGGCGCGATCGGAATTTTGCCTGTACTACTGGGCGCTGCGTTGCTTGCGGCCTTGATTTTCGGTCTCAAAACGGGCGAGGGCGGCGCGCTTTTTATCTCCGCTAAAGGTCCCGGCGCGCAACACGCCGCGGTAGGCATCTCGCTAGCTGCCGGTATTATCGTGGGCGCGGTGATGCACAGAAGCAAATTTTGCAGCGTCGGCGCGTTCGGTAGAATTTTTCGCGGCGATTTCTCGATGTTTTGGGGAGTGCTAAGCGTCATCGTGTTTGCGAGCATCGCAAATATCGCGTTTGGACAATACAAACTCGGCTTCGAGGGCCAGCCTATCGCGCATAACGATTTCGTTTGGAACTTCTTGGGTATGGTGCTCGCGGGTCTTTGCTTCAGCCTAAGCGAGGGCTGCCCGGGCAAGCATCTGGTGCAGGCTGGCACGGGAAATTTGAGCTCGGGCGTATTCGTCATCGGCATGGCAGCGGGCGCTGCGGTCGCGCACAATTTCTTGCTCGCAAGCTCGGCTAAAGGCATCACAGAGTTCGCTCCTTACGCGGTCGCGATCGGTTTTGTTTTCGCGCTTTACGTGGGGATTTTTCAAAGACGCGCCGCTTAAGGCTGATATTTAATCTCAGAGATTAATCTATACAGAGGCGGCGTATCTAGTCAAGCTCTGGCGGCGTACTTATAAAGAAATACGCTGCCAGAGCGGAGCGCTCGCTGCAAGATTGGCGCAAGCAACTGGAGATGGAATTTAAGAATTTGTAGTCATATTTAGTAACGTGATAAAGCGCAACAATAAAATAGATTCCGCACAAGAAAGATTACGATCAATTTTTAAGAATTGCCTTTAAATTTTAAAATTTAAAGGCTTCGTCGATTAAGGCTTCTTTCATCTAAAGCTCTTTAATTATTAATTAAATCCAGCCATACGTGGCGCTGGGTCTTGTCCAAATCAATGTCTTTTGTCTTCATAAAAAAATTCTTTTATCCTAACGTAGTCGTCTATAGTTTCTATCGTAAAGGCGATATCTTTATCCTTACCTCGGATTATTATATTATCGTAGAATATAAATCTAAGTTGAAATTTAAAAAACCAAAAAATATATAAATTTTGAGATGAATAAAAATAAATAAGAATATAGTTTTTTCGGGCATTTTATTTGTATAATAGGTAACTCGATCATTATAAAATTTTACAAATTTCTTATTTAAAAATTTGTAAAATATTCCATTATGATAGGCAATCCGAAAAATGGAAATACTATAAAAAGCTGATTATATCTAGTTTGATTGGGTTCGTATGAATACATAAAAATCATAATCGCAAGCGTGCATACCGTAGCAAGAACTATATAAAAATTCGTCCTATCTTTGAGCGCTAAAGGCTCTTTATTATAATCACTAGCGCAACTCGGATTTTGTTCAAATTTATTAGATTTTTCGTTTGTATTTATCGTAGAGTCATCCGTGAGTTTTTCAAATTTAAAATTTTTACTGTCAGAATTTTCGGCATCAAAATTCCGCCCTGAACCCCGTTCTAAATTTTGACGCCGTTCATTGAGAATTTTCTTTAGCTTTTCGAGCCTCTGTTTTCTATTCATCTTTTATTCTTTATAGCCTACACAAAAATTTGCGACCGGATTTTATCTAAATTTTTCCCTATTTTGAGTAGAAAATAGGCTTTTAGCTCTTTGTATTCTTTGCTTGTTAATATGCTTGCTTCGATATAATTACCATTGCTCATAAAAATAAGGCTGTCGTTTCCTATGTCAAATCCCAAATTTTTCTTAAATCTAAATATGATTAAGGGCGCAAACGCCAAAAATAAGGAAATCGGCACAATTAAAATTCCATAAGAAATTTTATTTTTAAAAGTTACTACCAAAGATAAAAGGATTATCCACGCGAACGCGACAAAAAATGTTGAAATTTTACCTTTTTTCGTCATTTTAAAAGTGGATGGCCCAAAGGTGCGTTTTATCGCAATTATTTTGGATAAATTTATAGAGTATAGGGTCGTTCTCTTTTTCTCGGAATAATATTCGATAACTGAATTTTTAAATTTTATATAACAGGTACCGAATTTACTTGGGAGCCCTAGCCAGCGTTTAACGGATCTCGGCGAGTCTTGCCTTGTTCCAAAATCTATGAAATTAAGAAAATACAGAAATGGCGAATAAAATTTAATCATCTCTATTGAATTATCTTTTATGATTATCGGTTCTTTGTCGTAATCTCTTGTTTGAGTTTTAAAATTTTGCGAGGGTGTATCAGTGGCACAAGAGAGATCGATTTGCGATTTTTGTTCAACGACATTCGTAAAATTTTGCTCGCTGGCATTTATAGAATTTTGCCTGCCATCGCTCGTAAATTTTAGCCCGCCGCCCGCCAAATTTCGCTTATCGCAATTTTTATTTTGTAAGAAATCCTTTATATTTTTATCATACCGCGTTTTGTTTATGCCAAACCTAGCAATTTCGTCGTTATGCATTTGGCTCCTCCTTATACACGCTTGATTTAGATATAACTATCGCGCGAGTTTGCACACGGAGATCAGCCTTGCGCATTTTTTAAAATTTGCAAAATTTCGCTTATCTTTTGTGGATCTTTAATGCCTCGCGCATCCTCCACGCGACTGTTTAGATCGATAGCGTATGGGCGCAGTGCGA
>NZ_CALIBF010000180.1 GCF_938045465.1 uncultured Campylobacter sp. | reverse complement strand
GGTATTTCGGACACTTCCACGGCGATAAGAAATTCCATGCGCAGGGCTGCGATTTTTATCTCTGTTATGATGAAATTTTAAAATTTGAGGACTAGCTTCAAGCTTGCAGTAGTGAAATTTAGAGCTTTGCGAACGGCGAAATTTCGCTCGTAAATTTTAAAAGCTGAGGCGCGCGGAACCCAACTTTTATATTAAAATTTAAGCTAGTTCTGCTAGAATGTGGCACTTTTTTAGAAAGGAATAAAGATGAAGGTTGTAATTACTTATTGTAATTCTTGATCTTATAGACCGCAAGCTCTCCGTGTGAGAGATGAAATAACAGGCGTCTATAAGGATGCAGTTGTCGAGTTGGTCCCTGGTGGCAGCGGAGACTTTCTAGTAGAAGTTGACGGCAGAAAGCTTTTCTTCAATAAAGATTTTGCTAGGCCTCGTTTCCCAAGTGAAGGTGAAATTTTAAATCTAATTAAAGGTGCAGCCTAGCTCAAAGCCCGAAAGCGGGTCGTAAGATTTGCTTTCGGGCGTTTTTATACTCAAATTTCATATCCGTAAATTTAATCATAAAACCATCCTGAATTTGCCAAATCAGCGCTGCGTAAAATTTAGACTAAATTATCCCACATTTCGGCAAATTCGAAAAGCCATTTTAATCAAAATTTACGCAACCGATGCGGTTTAAATTTATCATCCGGAGTTTATAAATTTTAAAAGAAAGAGGAATTTTTGCGAAATTAAAATTTCGCAAAAATATGAGGATTATTTGTTTGCTTTTTCGATATACTCGCCGCGGACGGTATCTACGCGGATGACCTCGCCTTCGAGCACGTGAAATGGGATCTGCACCACGGCGCCTGTTTCAAGCGTGGCGGGCTTTTTGTTACTGCCCTGCGTATCGCCGCGGAAATTCGGCGCAGTTTCTACGATCTTAAGCTCCACCACCTGCGGAACCTCGACGCCGATCGCCTTGCCGTTGTAAAACATAATGTCCACCATCATGCCGTCAAGCATCCATTTTTTCGCCTCGCCCACGTCCTCGTCGCTAATCGCGATCTGTTCGTAGCTATCGGTATCCATGAACTGACACGCCTCGCCATCGTCGTAGAGATACTGCATCTCTTTTTCCTCAAGATTCGGCGCCTCGCATTTATCGCCCGCGTGGAAGGTCTTTTCAAGCACCTTGCCATCGATGAAAGATTTTATTTTAACGCGTACGAAAGCAGGCCCTTTTCCCGGTTTTACGTGTTGGTATTCTATGATTTTAAACGGAATTCCGTCCACCTCGATTTTTAGACCTTTTTTTAGATCGCCCATTGAATAAGCCATAAATTTCTCCTTAAATTGATAGGGCGCGATTATAACAAATTTTATTTTAAATTGATATAATTGGCGAAATTTTAAGGGGAGGGAAGCTATGAAAAAAATCATCTACGTTTTGGCTGCGTGTGTGGCTTTTGTGCTTGGCGCGAATGCGAACGAAGCGGAGTTCGTAAAAAACCTAAAGCAAAGTCTAAATGATAAAAACGCTCAGCTCATCTCGATCGACAAGCTAAACTCGCTAAACGGGCTAAATTTGCTGATCGTCCGCTCGGGCGATAAAAAAGAGGCATTTTTGGCTAGCGACGACGGCAAAAGTCTAGTGGCGGTAACAGAGGAGCCTAAGCTTGCAGACGCGGCGGATGCGGCGCTGTTTAAGATGAGAACTCAAATTTTAAAGGACGCCAGAGATGCCGCCGCACTTGAGCTACTAAAAAGCATAAATCCGGCGAGATTTGCCTATATCGAGTCGTTTGATAAAAATAATCCCTACGTGACCTACATCGTGGGCGATCCGGAGTGTCCGTATTGCGCCGAGGAGATGAAGAGGATCACGAAGTATCTTCGCAACAGCAACGTAAAATTGATCTTTGCGCCGGTGCACGGCAAGAGCGCGTTTATCAAATCGGCGCTGGTTTTAAAGCAGCTGAAGGCTCTCTCGCCGAGCGATCAAAAGGGCGCGATCGACGTGATCGAGAAATACTATAACAAGGACGCGCAGGTAAGCGATGCGGACGTCTCAAAAGCCGAGCTTGACGCCGTGTATGCGGACACCAAGACGCTCTTTTCCAAAGGCGTGATCAAATCGGTGCCATACGTGATCAAGGTGAAAAAATAGTCTAAATTTACGGAATTTAGGGCGCGAGGTTTGTGCACAAACAGCGCAAGTTTGCTCGCGGTAGTGCAAGTCGCGCGCAGCATAGCCGCCCGTGCGAGCTGAAATTTTACAAAATTCCGTCGCTTTAAAATTTCAAGCGGCGGAATTTAACTTTAAAATTAAGCTCTTGAAGCTTTGCCGTCAAATTTGAAAATATAAAATTTTACTATCTAAGCCTAATAACGCCGCCGTTTTCATTTAGAATTTTTGCAACTTCGGGTAGTTTATATGTTTGCATGCAGAATTCGTCATTTTGGCTTGCGCCTTTTCGTATCTCCAAACTAGCGTTTTTGCCCGTATCGATTGCGGTTATAGTAAAGCAGCTGACATAGCTCGTCGTGCCTATGCTAATCGAGTTTGGAGCTATCTGCTCGACCCTCATGCTTGTTATCTTGTTTGGATTTTCATCGAATCTACCTTGCGATACGTAAAAATTAATATAGTCTTTTATCACGATTTGCAATTTTTTCGATAATGCCTCGTAGACCTCTTCTTTGCTCATTCTAGAGCCTTCAGTGAAAAATTTCGCCTCTTTTCTTAAAAGCCTACATTTCGGGCTGATTGTATCATTTCTGCATTCCTCCAGTAGATAAGTCAGCCTATTTTTAGGCGCTGTAGAGTTTATCGGCAAACCCGTGGCGGCTAGAAACAAAAAGCATTCCACGTCGAATTCCGTATTTCGCACCTCTTTGCGTTCGCACATAGCTTTTTGTTTTTCATCTTGCGCCTTTACTTCTTGCCTTGATGCCGCTTGCATCATATTTTTATAGAAGATTTTAAAATACGCCATCGCGGCTCGTTCGCAGTTGTCGTAAATCTCTGCCGATTCTTTGGATAGATCGGCTAGGGCGCACGCCTCGGAGACGCTTTTTGCTTTATCCGGATTGGCGGCATAAAAATCCTCCGTTTGAATATCCTCTATTTCTCTCCTATCGCATCCTGCTAAGCTTAAGCTCAAAAGCACGCCTAGCGATATCGCCAAAACTATATTTTTCATGATAATTCCCTTATAATCATTTATTTTACGTCCGTATTCAAAGTAAAATTTTAAAATCCTCGAGTGAGAAGAGTAAAATTTTATCGCTTTTTAGGCTTGCTAGCTCGCCGCTAAAGCCGCTTTTGGAAAACAGCGCGAGCAGATCGGGCGCGAGGTGCGCTTTTTCGCATTTGAGTATGAGCTCGTTTAGCACGTTTTTTGAAATTTTTCGCTCCTTGTATTTGCACTCGCCCGCGACGCAAAAGCTCTCAAATTTCGCGTAGATGTCGATCTCGACCTCTTTGTTCCAAAAGCTTGAAATTTGCGAAATCTCTAAATTTAGATACTTCGCGAGTAGCTCTTTGCTTAAAATTTCAAACCCGAGCCCCGCGTAGGCGTTGAAATCCGCTTTGATTAGGCTTAGTACGCGCTCTATCTCGCCGCGCCGCAGCGCGGGCAGGTTCGGCTCGATAAATCTAAACCAAAACCTCGCAAAGTTGCTGCTAAAATGGACCTTGTCGGTGATATGGTAGCGGCGCAGCGCGCGCGGGAGGCGGTCGTTTTTGCGCTCTTTTTGCGCCCTTTGCTCGCTTGATTTTTCGGTGATTAAAAACTTCGCGTTTATGAGATCTGCAGTGATTTTTTGTGCCGTAAACCGCGGCAAGATTTTTGAAATTCCTATTTTTTTGCGGTCGCTTCTAGCGAATTTCATCAGCGCCTTTTTGATCTGCTCTTCGTGCTCGCCGCCAAATTTAAAGCGCTCGCCGAGATGTTCAAAGCAGAGCAAAATTTCATTTTCGATCGCTTCAAAAACGTCCGCGTAGCCGCTTATACAGCCTATCTCGTCAAATACGAAATGAAACTGCAAAATCGCGTTGATACCAACATCGCCTAAATTTCGCGCAGTGTCTTTTAACTCGTAAATTTCGCCCTCCTTGCGGGCGTAATTTTAGCGAGTTTGGATATAATTTGCAAAAATTTTGGAGCCGCGCTTTGGATTTTGAAACGATCAAAGAAAATATCATCTTAAAAGAGGGGGTCAAATACTTCGATTTCGCCGCCTCGGGGCTTGCGTATCGCCCTATAGAAGCGGAGATCGAGCGCGTGCTTGCAACATACGCCAACGTCCATTCCGCAGGCGGAGCCAACGCCGAGATTACGAGCGATTACTACGAAAATGCAAGAGCCAAAATCAAAGAGCTTTTAGGCTGCGAGGAGCGCTACTATCTGATCTCGTGCGGATTCGGCGCGACTGCGGCGATAAAGAAGCTTTGGGAAATTTTAGGCATCTACCTGCCGCCAGCGACGCGAGATAGGCTCGGCTTGCGGCGCGAGAGCATAAAAGAGCTGCCGCTTTTCATCATCTCGCCTTTTGAGCACCACTCCGTGGAGATCAGCCTAAGGCAGGGGCTTTGCGAGGTCGTGCGCGTGCCGCTGGATCCAAGCGGACTGATGGACTTTGCGCGGCTGGGCGAAATTTTATCCGCAAACAAAGGGCGCGAAATTTACGGCGTCCTTACTGCGGCATCGAATGTGACGGGGCTTAAGCTCGATTACAAGCGCGCTTACTTGATGCTAAAAGCGCACGGCGGGCGGCTGTTTGTGGACGCTAGCGCGCTCATCGCGCACGAAAACGTAGATCTCGGCTTTTGCGACGGAGTGTTTTTCGGCGCGCACAAGCTTTTGGGCGGAGTGGGCGCTAGCGGGATTTTGGCGGTGCGAAAGGAGCTTTTGCGCGGCGAGGAGCCGACATTCGCGGGAGGCGGCACGATCAAATACGCAGATGCCCTAACGCAGCGCTTTATAATCGATAAGGAGCGCTTGGAGGAGGCGGGCACGCCCGGCATCATCGCGCTGGTGCGAGCTTATCTTGCTCTAAAGCTTCGCAAAAGCGCGGGGCTAGAGGCTATCAAGTCGCGCGAAGAGGCGATTTGCAGGCGCTTCATAAACGAAATTTCAAAAATCCCCGAGATTGAAATTTACGGCAATCTCGCCGCGCCGCGCGTGCCGATCTTTGCTTTTAATATGAAAGGTCTCGGCGCAGACGCGCTAACTGGGGTGCTCGGGCAGAAATTTGAGATCCAGACTCGCGCAGGATGCGACTGTGCCGCGCCTTACGGCTTTGATCTGCTCGGCTTGCAACCCGATACCGAAATGTCGCGCAAACCCGCTTGGGTGCGGGCTAGCTTCTCGTTCATCCATGACGAAAGCGACGTGGATTTCTTAGCGGAGGCGCTAAGACAGATCGCTAAAATTCGCGATAAAATCACCTTCGTAGCGGGCAAATATCGCTGCGGCAGCATAAATTAAGCTCGCGGAATTTTGTAGCAATAGCTGCTTTTAAATTTCACGGCGCGGAGTTTTGCGACATAAAATTTTGTCGGTGGAATTTCGTAGCGTAAAATTTTATGACTTGGAATTTTGAAGCGTAGAATTTTATGCGCGGCTCGGGCAGCAGATACTTCGTGCCGATTGGGACGCGAAATTTTTCGACATAAAATTTTGCGACGCAGAATTTTGAAATTTTAAATTACGAGCTGAATTCTATCGGTAAATTTTGTGCTGAGGAATTTTGCGCCGTGAAATTTGATCGGTAAAATTCCGTGCCGCGTGGATAAATTTTTATACCGCCAAATTTTAAAATTCCTAAATTTCAAAATTTCGCTATTCGAACTAGCTTTGCAAATTTTATATTTCGTGAACGCATGGAAAATTCTGCGCCGTGGAATTTTAGCCGCAAAATTTTGAAATTTTACAAAGCTGAATTTTGCTCGGCAGACTTCCGCGGCGAGAAATTTTACCGCAGAGCTCGTGGCGGCGAAAATATGCGCCCGCCCGAAAGCTAAATTAAGGCGCGAGCAGTTGCGATAAGAGTGCAAATTTTAAGAGGCGAAATTCTGCGCTGCTAAAAGGCGCAAAATTTCACCGAATTTACTCGCCGAATTCCTTCTGCAGCTTGTAAACCTTATCGTAATCGACCCCCTCGATGATGCGCGGGCGAGAGGCATTGAAATCGGCATTGATCACCGAGCGAGCGGGATCGTACTCGGGTAGGTCGGTCATCTCTAAAATTTCTGCGATCGCGTGGATGAGATCGTCGTTTAAAAACGGCCTGTCTTTGGCTGCTGCGATGCGCGCCCAAAGATCTGTGTTTTGCTTTTTGAACTTATCCGACGCCATGAAAATCAGCGGGATTTCGAGCGTGAAGCGGTTGATGCCGCCGTGGATTAGCTTGCCGCGGTATTGATAAAGGCTCTGGGCGTGATCGCTGAAATAGACTATCAGCGTGTTGTCGTTTGCGAAAATTTTATAAATTTCGCTTACGATAAAATCATTGTAAGCCACGGTGTTTAGGTAGTGCGCGAGCTCTTTTTTCTGCCCCTCATCAAGCGGCTCGCGCGAGATATCCGCGGCGCTAAATTTAGCAAAGCTTTTCGGATAGCGAAACTCGTAGCTCGGGTGCGAGCCCATCAGATGAAGGATGAAAAATTTATCCTTTTTCTGCGTACCATTTACCTCTGCGGCGGAGCTTTCGTCCTTGCGCGCAAGGGGCGATCTTTTCGCGCCCGATTTGAAATTTTTTATGCTAGGAAGCATAACTTCGTCGAGCGAGTAGGCGTATTTGTAAACCGGGATTTGATTCGTAAAGTCCGAATGATCCGTCATCTTCGCGCTCGCGCCGCTTGCTACCGCCCACTGCCCGTAGCGCTCCTGGTTGCTGATCCAAAAGGTCTCGTAGTTTGCCAGCCGCGCGAGATTTACGATGTCGAGGTTGGCGCTCCACGGGCGCTGCTTTTCGCTCTCGTAATTTCCGAAATTTAGCACGTATTTTAACACGTCGTTGGTCTTAGCGCCCGGCGAGACGACGTCGCTAAAGGCGATTAAATTTCCGCTTTGCTCAAGCGCCTGAAAGTTCGGCGTAGTGGGCAGATAGTAGCCATATAGGCTCATAAAATTTCGCTGTAAGCTCTCTCCGATGATGAAAATGACGTTTGAGACGCGGTTCGGCGCCGTTTTGTGCGAATGCGAGGAGTAGATGCTTTGATATCCGGCTTGCAGCTCGCGCACGCTTTTAAAATCGGCGCCGAAATAGTCCTTCGTGACGAAAGCGAAGTTGTAAATCGGAATTTTATTTAGCGCGATTATGACGCTGGCACGCATTTTTGAGCTTTTGGCTACGTAGGTTTTAAATGCCGTATGCGCGGCAAAAACGAGCAAGCTAAGTAAAAAAACTAGCTTTATCGCGCGACATAGCTTCATCCGCACTCGCTCGCTCACTCTAAGCCTAAGCACAGCGATGACGAATATTAAAAGCGCTAAAAAAGCCGCGATCAGCTTGAAATTTAAAAACGCATGCGCGAACTCAAAGGCCTCCTTGGGCGTTGTTTGCACCAGCGCATCCAGCGTGCCGTGCGAGTAGGTAAGCTCCAAGCTAAAGATCAAAAAAATCTGAGCGATCGCGAAGGCTACGTTTAGCGCCAAAAGCGCAAAGGCGAGAATTTTATATAGCCTGGCGCTGTAAAAGCTAAGCGCGTAAAGCGCGAAAAAAAGTATCGTCACGCCGCAGATCGCAGACGTCGCAAAAAACAGCGCCTGCGCGGGGGGTATCTCGCCGCCGCGTGCGATAAGAAGCAGCCCGAGCGATAAATTTAATGCTAAAACTAGCGCGTATGCGTTTAGCACCGCGCCGCCGAATGCCGATAGGAGGCTAAATCTGTCTCTCAAAAATGCGCCGATATTTTTTACAAAGCTCATGAAATTCCTTTGATGATTGCGTTTAAAAAACGAAGATGAAAAAGATGGCGCCGATTAGAATTCTATAAATTCCAAACGGGATGAAGTCAAACTTCGAGACGAAGCTTAGAAATAGCTTGATCGCCGCAAGCGCCACGACGAACGCCACTGCGCCGCCTACGAGAAAGGTCGTGATATTGTCGGAGTTTTGCGCGAAGGCGTCTAAATTTTTATAGGTGTCGTAAAAAGTCGCCGCAAACATCGTAGGGATCGCGAGTAGGAAGCTAAAACGCGCGGCCAGGTTTCTGCTTAGCCCGCACAGAAGCCCTGCGATGATGGTAGCGCCGCTGCGCGAAGTGCCCGGCACCATCGCAAAACATTGCGAAAGCCCGATGATGAAGGCCTGAACGTATGAAATTTGATCCAGATGCTCTAGCTCGCTTTCTGTAGGGCGCGCCTTGCGAAAGAGCTCGACTGCGATAAAAATAACGCCCCAGCCGATCAGCGCGTAGGCGACCGTTTGCGGCGCGAAGAGCGATTTGATGCTTTTATAGAGCAAAAAGCCGATCGCTGCAGTGGGGATGAAACCCACGATAAGTTTGCACCAGAGCTTAAAATCGACCAAAAGCCGCTTGTAAAACATCGCGACGACCGCTAGGATCGAGCCTAGCTGGATAACGACCTCAAAGCATTTAAGCGTGTCGGTTTGCTGCAGGTCCATCAGTTTCGCAGCTAGGATCATATGCCCGGTCGAGCTTACGGGCAGAAACTCCGTCAGCCCCTCGACGATGCCTAAAATCACGACGTCAAATATATTCATCCATTTTTTCCTTTAAATTTGCTAAATTCTGAGTGATCGAAGCGGGTCTGTAGATCGCCTCTACCATTGCGATATAATCGGGTTTGAGAGCTAAAATTTCATTTAAATTTTCTAAGCTGATCCCGCCGATTACGGCGATTGGGAGGTTTAAAGATTTTCGCGCCTCTTGCACGAGCGCATCGGGGCAAAGCGGCGCATCAGGCTTTGTCTTGCCGCGCCTTAGCGAGCCGAAGGCTACGTAGCTAGCGCCCTGCGCCTCGGCCTTTTGCGCGCGAGCAAGACCAGCGTAGCAGCTAACGCCGATGATCTTATCCGCGCCTAAAAACTCGCGCACCTGCGCCGTCTCGCCGTCGTCAGCTCCGATATGCACGCCGTGCGCGCCGAGCTTTTTGGCGAGCGCCGCATCGTCGTTGATGATGAGTTTGGCGCCGTAATCCTCGCAAAGACCGATGAGAGAGCGGATTAAGGCTTCATCCCGCGCGGCGAGCTTGCTGCGGTACTGCACGAGCTTTACGCCGCAGCGTAAAATTTCATCTATCTGCAAAAAGATAGTTTGCGGCGGCGTTAAGGCATCGTCGCTAAGCGCGTAAATTTCGCTCATCTATCCTCGTCTTTTTTAGGTATAGGTACGCCGTTTAAAATGCAGTTGGTAACATCCCAAAATTTTGCGCTATACATTCCGCGCTTAGCCTCTTTGGCTTCCTCGGCAGCTTTTAAAAGAAGTTCGCTATCGTCGGTTGTCGGCACGGCAAATCCCGCCGCCACTAGGTCTAATCGCAGATTGCTTTTAGGATCGCTTGCGTCGCAAACATAGGCGTCGTTGCCGCGATCGATTAAATTTACGTAGTAGCGCTTGCCTGGTCTTATAACGGACTCGAGAGCTTTTTTATATTCTTTGTCGAATTTTTTCATCTCCTTAGCGTCCGTTATGCATTTAGAAGCGCCCGCGGCGATTATGTTTAAATTTTTTAAGTCGCAGGGAAAGAAGCGATCTTTTTGAGCCTTTCTAAAGGTAAAAACAAAGGTTCTGCCGTCATTGCCAAGACCTGCAAACGCAGCGATGCCGTATCTGTCTTTTTGCTCCGCAAAGCTCTGCGTGCAGAGCAAAATCGCAAGTGCTAAAAATATCTTTTTCATAGGATTCCTCTTAGGCGGCGCAAATTCTATGAGAGGAATTTGCGCCTAAATTTTGCGGATTATTTTAAATTATACTTTTCCAAAAGCTTTTCGTAGCTTCCGTCCTTTTTCATCTCCTCAAGCGCTGCGTTAAATTTAGCGAGCAGCTCGGGATACTTGCCCTTATCAAATGCGATCGAAAAGCCCTCGCTGCCGTCGGATTCTTTAAAAAATGCGGTTAGATCGTCATTCTTCTTAAGATACTCGTAGCCCACGGATGAATCCACGCAAAGTGCGTCAATCTTTTTGTTCTTCAGCGACATAACGGCTACAAAGACGTTCTCCGTAGCGCTAACCTCGGCGCCTTTGATGTCTCTGATCGCAAGCTCCTGAATAGTGCCTAGCTGCGCGGCAAGACGCTTACCCTGTAGATCCGCCTTAGAATTTAACGAGTTATCGTCCTTGCGCTTGACGTATAAATTTTCGACCTTGTAGTAAGGATTTGTGAAATCGATCGCCTTTTTGCGAGCCGGTGTCGCGCTCATTCCCGAGGCGATCATGTCGATTTTGCCGCTTTTAATCGCAGGGATTAGCCCGTCAAAGCTCATATTTAAAATTTCGTATTTCACGCCCGCGCGCTTGGCAAGCTCGGCTACTAGATCCATATCAAAGCCGGTAACCTTGGAGTTTTCATCCACGAACTCAAACGGCGGATACTCGGCGTTTGTACCTACGATAAGCGTATCTTTGGTGATGTCTTTAGCGACTAGCGAACCGCAAAACAACGCGCTCGCAACTAGAAATCTCATAAATTTTTTCATTTCCCTCTCCTTTAGTGGTTTAAAATTTTATTTAAAAATTCTTTCAATCTCGGATTTTGCGGATTTTCAAATACGTTTTTAGGCGTATCGTCCACAGCGATCTTGCCGCCCTCCATAAAAAAAATCCTATTTGCGACATTGCGTGCAAAGCCCATCTCGTGCGTTACCACAAGCATCGTAATGCCCTCTTTGGCGACCTCTTTCATTATACCTAACACCTCGCCGATCATCTCGGGATCTAGTGCCGAAGTGGGCTCGTCGAATAAAATCACGTCCGGATTTACCGCCAAACTTCTAGCGATTGCGATGCGTTGCTTTTGTCCGCCGCTAAGCTTGTGCGGATAAGTATAGGTCTTATCACTAAGACCGACCTTTTGCAGCAGCTCCTCTGCTTTTGCGTAGGCTTGTTCTTTGGTATAAATGCCCGCTTTTATGGGCGCTAGAGTTAAATTTTCCAGCACGTTTTTATTTGCAAAGAGGTTGAAATGCTGAAACACCATACTAACTTTGCGGCGAATTTTATTAATATCAGTATGCTTATCGGTAATACCCTCGCCGTCTATTTTAATAGTGCCGCTAGTTGGGGTTTCGAGCAAATTTAAGCAGCGCAAAAACGTCGATTTTCCACCGCCGCTAGGGCCGATTATCGCTACGATATCGCCTTTATTTATGGTCTTTGAAATTCCTTTTAGCACCGATAAATTGCCGTAGGATTTGGTTAAATTTGATATTTCAATCATTGCGGTTTAACCTACTTTCTAGCATTTTTACCAGAAGCGAGAAAAATTTCACGCTTGCATAGTAAAGCACTGCGGCAAAAAGTATCGGCTGGACGGTATAAAGCGCAGCCTGCATGCTTTTTGAAAAAAACGTAAGATCAGTAATTGCTACGAGGCCTACGACCGAGGTCTCTTTAAATAGGCTAATAAACTCATTCGCAAGCGCAGGCAGGATATTTTTTATCGCCTGCGGAAAGACGATCTCTTTCATCGCCGTGCCGTAGCCTAGCCCCATCGCGCGCGCAGCTTCCATCTGGCCGCGATCGACGCTATTTATGCCGCCGCGCACGATCTCCGCGACGTAAGCTGAGCTATTAAGCCCCAGCGCAAAGATCGCAGCTGCGATATTATTGCTCCACGTAGCAAAAATTATAAACACAAACACCATCAGCTGGATAACGATTGGAGTTCCGCGGATGATATCCACGTATTCGTCGATAATGAAGCTTAAAAATTTATTGTTTAGAAATTTTAAAAATGCCAGCATAAATCCTAATGCGATACCGATCACAATGCCGCCGGAGGTCAAAATAAGAGTGATGCCGTAGCTTTTGGCGTATGAAATTTTTTGCGCTTCGCTCAGTTCGGGATAGGTGAAATAAAGCCCCACGGCGATTACAGTCAAAACAAATACGACCTTTAAAATTTTCTCGTTCAACCAAGGCGCCTTTTTCTTAAAATTTAAACGGCAAGAATACTAAAATTTCGTTAAAATCTGGCTAAATTCCGAAAGTAAAATTTTATTTGAAATAGAGTAAAATTAGCTTTTTTAAAAGGAGGCAACGATGAGCTTTTGGACCTATTGCGCAATCGCGATATATTTCGGCGCGCTTATTTTTATAGGTAGGTATTATTATGACAAGAATGCGAGCTTGAGCGAGTATCTGCTCGACAATCGCCGCCTAGGGCCATTCGTAACGGCGCTTAGCGCGGGCGCTAGCGATATGAGCGGCTGGATGCTTTTGGGAGTGCCGGGCGCGATGTTTGCGACGGGGATTTGCAATATCTGGATAGCTCTAGGGCTTTGCGTGGGCGCGTGGTGCAACTATAAATTTCTTGCCAAAAGGCTTAGAATTTACACCGAGGTAGCAAGCGACAGCGTCACGATCCCGGATTTTTTAGAAAACCGCTTTAAAGACCGCACCAAGACGCTTCGCATCATCTCAGGACTTTTGATCATCATATTTTTTACGCTCTATGTTAGCAGCGGCATAATCGCGGGCGGCAAGACCTTTGAGAGCTTTTTCGGGCTAAGCTTCACATACGGCGCGGTCGCTACGATCCTAATCGTCGTGTTTTATACCTTTTTCGGCGGATTTAAGGCCGTCGCGATCACGGACGCATTTCAGGGCGCGCTGATGTTTGCGGTGCTTATTTTGATCCCTCTGTTTTCTTACCGCGCGTTGCAGATCCCTGCGGATAGCTCCTTTTTCGCGCAGGTGCGGCTATACGGCGCGAGCCACCTCGATCTATTTTACAATCAAAGCTTCTTGGGCGTTTTAGGCTTGCTTGCTTGGGGGCTCGGGTACTTCGGACAGCCGCATATTATCGTACGCTTTATGGCGATTAGAAGCTCGCGCGAGCTTGATAGCGCGCGCCGCATCGGAATTTCGTGGATGGTGTTAGGTCTTGCGGGCGCGATGCTTAGCGGTCTGATCGGCTTTGTGTATTTTTCGCAAAAAGGCCTTAGCATAGACGATCCAGAAAAAATTTTTCTAGAGCTCGGTAAAATTTTCTTTCACCCATTTATCTTAGGCGTCATAATCTCTGCTGTGCTAGCAGCGATTATGAGCACTATCTCAAGCCAGCTCTTGGTAAGCGCGAGCGCAGTTACGAAGGATTTTATCTTTGCGTTTTATAAAAAAGAGGTAAGCGAGCGCACGCAGACGCTAAGCAGCCGCATCGCCGTCGTGATCATCGCCGCGGTTGCCGCGATCTTGGCGTTTGGCTCAAATGATACGGTGCTAAACGTCGTCGGAAACGCTTGGGCAGGATTTGGCGCTAGCTTTGGCGCGGTACTGCTTTTCAGCCTGTATTCTAAAAAGATGAGTGCGCTCTCGGCTTTGGTGGGTATGCTCGTAGGCGGTATCACGGTCATTTGCTGGATCTTATCGGGGCTTTCGGCGGTCGTTTATGAGCTGCTGCCGGGCTTTTGCTTTTCGGCGCTTGCGATACTGCTCGTAAATCGCTACAACTCCGTGCTCGATAAGATGGCGGATGAGCCCAATGCCGCGCAAATTTCGCAGGAATTTGAAAAGATGAAAGAGCAGAGTCTGGGAAGTAAAAATGGCTAACGTAAAGTGCCCGCACTGCGGCTTCGCGATCGATATTGACGAGGCGCTACAGCGCGATATCAAGGCTAAATTTGAAGATGAAATTTTGCAGCAGAAGCGAAAGTGGCAGCAGCAGCAAAACGAAGCCACGCTTAAATTTGAAGCCGAGATCGCCGCTAAGCGCGAGGAGTACGCGAAGCATCTGGCGCAGCTGCAAGCGAAGGAAAACGCCTTCGAGCAGCGCGTAAAAGCGGCGACCGATTCTGCGCTAAACAGCGAGCGGGAGAAAATTTTAGCGCTTGCAAAATCTCAGATCGAGAGCGAAAACGCGGCGAAATTTGAAATTTTACAAAAGGAGCTGCAAGAAAAATCGCAAAGAATTTCCGAGCTAAATTTAATAAAGGCGGAAATGGAGGCACAAAAGCGTAAATTTAGCGAGCTTGAAGCCGAGAATAAAGCTAAATCCGAGATCGAGCTAACCAACCGCATGAACATGGAACGCGAGCGGCTTTCGAAGCAAATTTCGCAGGAAAACGAGCTGAAATTCCGCCAAAAAGATGAGCAGATCCAAAGCCTGATCGGTCAAATAAACGAGCTTAAGCGCCGCTCTGAGGTGGGCTCGCAGCAGCTTCAGGGCGAGGTGCAGGAGCTCGCGCTGCAGGAGTATCTGCGGCTCAATTTTCCTTTGGACGAGATAGATGAGGTCAAAAAGGGCGCGCGCGGCGCAGACTGCGTGCAGATGGTGCATACGAGGGAGTTTGCGGGCTGCGGTAAAATTTTATACGAGAGCAAGCGCACGAAAAGCTTCGAGCCCAAATGGATCGACAAACTCAAAGACGATATGATAGGTGAGGGCGCGCAGATCGGCGTTATCGTAACCGAGCAGATGCCGCCTCACAGCTCTAGGCTGCACCAAGCGCCAAGCGATGCTAGCATCTGGATCTGTTCGTTTGAGGAATTTAAGGGGCTTTGCGCCGTCTTGCGCGAACATGTCGTGGCGCTTGCGTTTGCCAAAAGATCGGGGCAAAATCAAGATAGCAAAACGGCGATGCTCTATGACTATCTGACCTCGCCCGAGTTTGCAAACCAGATAAAGACGATCGTTTCGGCATTCGTCGGCATGCAAGAGAGCCTAAATAAGGAGCGCAACGCGATGGAGCGCATCTGGAAACAGCGTGAAAAACAGATCGCGCGTGCGCGAGACGGCGCGATCGCGATGCACGCAAGCATCAGAAGCATCGCAGGAAACGGCGTAGCGCAGCTGGAGGACGTCGATGAAATTTTAAGCCTCGAGGCGATTGCGGCGGAGGGCGAAGCGAGCGCGCTCCAAGACCAAGACGGCGACGAGACGCCATAGCGGCGTATAGACAGATCGCGGCTATGGCGAGAGAGCGAGGCGTGCTCGCAGCGAGGCGAGCTTGCGTCGTGAGGCTGAAATTTTGTAAAGTAACGCGATATTTGTCCGCGGACAAGCGGTGCTAGAATTTCAAGAAGTAATTGCCGTATGCTTTTGGGTTTGCGAGGTTGGAATTTTGCTTGCGAATTTTATCTCGGCAGAAATATGCCGCACTGTGTGGCGCGGGAATTTCACGTGTAAAATTTAAATTCATAATTAAGGAAGCGCTTCACGTCGCGAAAATTTAATTTGGAATTTCTATCTTGTATCCCAATTAGGAAGATTTTACACTAAAAGCTATAGCAAAATTTTAAGAATTCGCTTCGCCGTACCGTAAAAATTTTAAAATTTTGATCTGTAAATTTCATAAAAATTTATGAAATTTTTTAAATTTCTGCGTCGAAATTTTAGAATTTCTAATATTTTTTAAAATAAATTTAAATTTTTTAAACACTCTTGCCGCAGTTATTTGCATACTAAAATTTTATCGATGAAAAGCGTTTGTTGCCAATCGTTAAACCCCATCCCTTATCATTTCGCAGTTGTTTTGCGCATGGGAGATTTTGCGCGCACAAGACTCGTTTTGTGCGACATAGCGTGCAGGTCGCATCAAATACGCCGCAAAAGCAATGGTAGGCTGTGCAACGTCTGTAGCAGGCGGCTTGCTTGATTTACATAATTTATAAAGAGGTAAAATATGCGTATTTTAGGCAACATTATTTGGTTTTTTCTAGGCGGTTGGATCTTGGCTATTTTAACTTATTTGTCGGGTTTAATCCTTAACCGTTTTAGTCGGATCGTTCCCGCGGGATTGGGTCTTATGGAATACAGTAAATTTCTATTTTTACCCTTTACTAGCGATATGGTGCGCAAAAATAAAAGCTCGCTTATCGTCGCCGCAGAGTCGCTG
>NZ_CALIBF010000179.1 GCF_938045465.1 uncultured Campylobacter sp. | reverse complement strand
ATTGCGGCTTTAAATTTAAAGGCAAAAAATGAAATACGACGTTATCGTTGTGGGCGGCGGACACGCGGGTATCGAGGCAAGCTTAGCCGCCGCAAAAATGGGCGCAAAGACGCTGCTAATTACGATCTTGGCCGAGCAGATCGGCGCTGCGAGCTGTAACCCCGCAATAGGCGGCCTTGCAAAGGGGCATCTGGTAAAGGAGATCGACGCGCTGGGCGGTCAGATGGGGCTTGCAGCGGATACGTGCGGGCTGCAGTTTAGAATTTTAAACGAGAGCAAAGGCCCCGCCGTGCGAGGCTCGCGCGCTCAGATCGATATGGACGAATACCGCATCTATATGCGAAATTTGCTGCTAAACACGCAGGGGCTGGATGTAAGCCAAGAGATCGCGAGCGAAATTTTAACCTGCGAGCAGGATGGCGTTCCGAGCGTTTGCGGCGTTAAGAGCCATCTTGGCAACGTTTATGAGACCGAGCATCTGATAATCACCGCCGGCACCTTTTTAAACGGGCTAATTCACGTAGGCGAAAACAAGCTGCAAGCGGGGCGCGTGGGCGAGCTAGCGAGCGTGGAGCTTGCCGAATCGCTGCGAAGTCTGGGGCTGCAAATGGGGCGGCTAAAGACCGGCACCTGCCCAAGGATCGATGCTAAGACGATCGATTTTAGCGTGCTTGAGCGCCAAGACGGCGACGCGGATCCGCGCCCCTTCAGCTTTCGCAGTAAGAATTTTGCGCCGAAGCAGCTTGCTTGCTTCATCGCTTATACGAACGAGCGCACGCACGAGATCATCCGCGAAAATTTCGCCCGCGCGCCGATGTTTACGGGGCAAATTTCAAGCACGGGCCCGCGCTACTGCCCGAGCATCGAGACTAAAATTTATGAATTCCCAAATCGAGACCGCCACCACGTCTTCGTCGAGCCGCAGACGCGCGAGGCTACGGAGTATTACGTAAACGGGCTTTCTACGAGCCTTCCTTACGACGTGCAGATTGCATTTTTGCGCACGATCAAAGGTTTTGAAAATGCTAAAATCGTCCGCCCGGGCTATGCGATCGAGTACGATTTCATCGATCCTACCGAGCTTAAACACAGCCTCGAGACCAAAAAGATCCGCGGGCTGTTTTTGGCAGGGCAGATCAACGGCACCACCGGCTACGAGGAGGCCGCGGCGCAGGGGCTGATGGCGGGCATCAACGCCGTGCTTGATTTGCGCGGGCGGCAGCCTCTGATTTTGCGTAGGGATGAGGCGTATATAGGGGTTTTGATCGACGATCTGGTTACCAAGGGCACGAACGAGCCTTACCGAATGTTTACTTCGCGCGCGGAATTTCGCCTGCTGCTGCGCGAGGGCAACGCCGTGCTGCGCCTAAGCGAATACGGCCGCGAGATCGGGCTTTTAGACGAGGCGAGCTACGAGAGGGCGCGTAAGCTTAAGCTCGATGTGGAAAGCGGAATGGAATTTTTGCTAAAAACGCAGATTACCCCTTCGAAACAGACGCTTAGCCTGCTGCAAAGTATCAGCGTAGAGCCCATTTCGCAAAGCTGTAGCTTGCAAAAAATCGCTTCTCAAAGCGGCTTTTCAAAGGCGGGTCTGCTTGCTCTAGCGCCGCATTTTGAGGGCTTTAGCGATGAGGTTTTGGATGAAATTTTAACGCAGTGCAAGTATCATTTCTACATCGCGATGCAGCGCGCCGAAGTTGAGAGGATGAAGGGGCTGCTTGGCGTCGCGATCCCGCCGCAGATCGATTTTAGCAAGATCGGAGGGCTTAGCAACGAGATCGTGCAGAAGCTAAATCGCTTTGCGCCGCCGACGCTGTTTGCCGCGAGCGAGATCAGCGGCGTAACGCCCGTCGCAATCGATATTTTACATATCTACATCAAACAAAATTTTGGCGATAAGCTTGGGATAAAGCGAGAATAGAATGCTAAAGTATAAAAGGCTTAATAAAGTAATTTTAAAATTTATAGTGAAAAATCTGGACGATATTTTAAAATATGTTTCAGTTTGAACTAAAACTATGTTTTGATAATTACGCCAATAGTAAATTTAGATTCATTGTCAAGAATTGCTCAAAAAATACTTTTTTTACATACAGTATGTCGCCGAAATTCTTTTTTATTCACTTCCCGGTTCAAAATTATTTCTCGAACAGCATAAATTAAAGGACGCGGACGACAACAACATTCAAGAATTAGGTTTTAGTATTGACACCTCAGGAATAAACAACATATTCATATTAAAAGACGTTATACGAGAAGAAGAAATACCTACTATTTTTGAAGAAATAGTCGAACGATATATAGACGGCATTAAATATCTAAATTGTTTTAAATTTGAGCTACTAAACTACAGATATAAAAGAGAGATCCATTGCTTTTTGCTAAAATTGATAAGAGAAAATCCGCTTAACTTATCTTGAGCTATTTATATTTACAGAGGAGATAAATCCGCCCCGAGTGAGGCGGATTTGTCAAGTAGGAGATTATTTTTCGCTAGGCGGATACATCTTCCAGCTGCTATCTACTTTCCAGTCTATCGGGTGGCAAGACATACAAGTATTTAGCTTTTGCGGATGATGCACTGCGTGACATGATTGGCACTGAAGCATTTCATTGTCTCTATTATGGACACCATTATGCGGGTTAGACAAACCATAGTGCGCAGTCTTTTTCCT
>NZ_CALIBF010000178.1 GCF_938045465.1 uncultured Campylobacter sp. | reverse complement strand
CCGTATCAGATCGCAGCAACCGAACGTATATTGTGGAAGATAAATAGCTCGCATCTTAGTAAATGCTATGCAAAGCCGTAGTTCGCAGGCAAAATCTGGCATACGACAGGATCGGGCAAAACGCTAACTAGCTTTAAGGCGGCAAGGCTCGCTACTCAGCTTGATTTTATAGATAAGGTCTTTTTCGTAGTAGATCGTAAAGATCTAGACTATCAGACGATGAAAGAGTATCAAAAATTTCAAAAAGATAGCGTAAACGGCTCAAATAGCTGCGCCGAACTAAAACGAAATACGGAAAAAGAGGACGGTAAAATAATCGTAACGACCATACAAAAGCTAAATAATCTGATGAAAAGCGAAAGCGAGCTGGCCGTATATCAAAAGGAGGTCGTTTTTATATTTGACGAGTGCCACCGCTCGCAGTTTGGCGAGGCACAGAAAAATTTAAAGAAAAAATTTAAGAGATTTTTCCAGTTCGGTTTTACGGGTACGCCGATATTTCCGCAAAATGCGCTAGGAGCGGAGACGACGCAAAGCGTATTTGGAAGCGAGCTTCACTCGTATATATTAACCGATGCCGTAAGGGATGAAAAAGTGCTTAAATTTAAGGTTGATTATAACGACGTAAGGCCTAAATTTAGAGAATTTGAGACCGAAAAAGATGAGCTAAAACTAAGCGCTGCGGAGAGTAAAGAGGCATTTTTGCACCCTGATCGTATAAAAGAGATTTCGCAGTATATCCTGGATCGTTTTAGGCAAAAAACGCACCGACTAAACGCAAGCGGTAAAGGCTTTAACGCTATGTTTGCAGTAAGCTCTATCGAAGCCGCGAAGCTATACTACGAGGCGTTTAAAAATTTACAAAAAGATAAAGAGCGACCGCTAAAAGTAGCAACGATTTTTTCATTTTCGCAAAACGAGGAGCAGGGCGTTGCCGGAGAGATAGCGGACGAAAATTTTGAACCCGAGACGATGGATATGAGCTCAAAAGAATTTTTAAATGCTGCGATAAAAGATTATAACGCCTATTTTAGGACGAATTTTAGCATCGAGGGTAGGTCGTTTCAGGACTATTACCGCGACTTGAGTGAACGCATGAAAAAGCAAGAAGTCGATTTGCTCTTGGTTGTGGGCATGTTTTTAACAGGGTTCGACGCACCTACGTTAAATACGCTATTCGTAGATAAAAATTTACGTTATCACGGGCTTATGCAGGCTTTTTCACGTACGAATAGAATCCTAGACGCCACTAAGACCTTTGGCAATATCGTGACTTTTAGAGACTTGCAGCAAGCTACGATCGATGCCATCACGCTTTTTGGTAAAAACAGTACCAAAAACGTAATTTTGGAAAAAAGCTATAAGGAATATATGCAGGGCTTTACCGATGCTGCTACCGGCGAGGCCAGACGAGGATTTCTAGAAGTTACGAGCGAGCTTGAGGCGCGCTTCTCAGATCCTAACGCAATAGAAACGCAAAAGGATAAAAAGGATTTTGTTAAGCTTTTTGGCGAGTATCTTCGCGTAGAAAATGCTCTGCAAAACTATGACGAATTTGCGGCGCTGCAGGCTCTGCAAGGGGTAAATTTGAATGATGAGAATGCCGTGCGCGAATTTAAAGAAAAATTTTATCTAAGCGAAGAGGATTTGCAGGAGATGCAAAGCATAAAAGTGCCTAGCGTGCGAGCGCTCCAAGACTACCGCTCTACCTATAACGATATAAGAGACTGGCTAAGAAAAGAAAGAGCGGGCGAACGCAAAGAGACGCAAAAGATGGACTGGGACGACGTGGTCTTTGAGATTGACCTACTCAAGTCGCAGGAGATAAATTTAGACTATATTTTGGGGTTAATATTTGAGCACAATAAAAAGATTAAAGATAAGATCGCGCTTACCGAAGAGATCCGCAGGATCATCCGCGCCAGCCTGGAAAATCGCTCAAAAGAGGGGCTAATAGTAGATTTTATAAACGGGACTGATTTGGACGAGTTAAAAGATAGAGCAGGCGTAGTCGAGGCATTTTTTAAATTTGCAAAAGGCGAGATGTCGCGCGAAGCAAAAGAACTGATTGGCTCGTTAAATTTAAATGAAAATGCTGCAAAAAGGTATATTAGCGCGTCGTTAAAACGCGGATATGCTAGCGAAAGCGGAACTGATTTAAACGAAATTTTACCTAAAATGAGTCCTCTAAATCCAAAGTATCTAAGCGTGAAGCAAAATGTTTTTGAAAAAATCGCTTTTTTTGTGGATAAATTTAAGGAAGTCGGCATTGAGGTTTAGGCACGACTTAATTTGGATGTATTATTTTGTACTATATAAGCGATGCAAATAGGAGTTTTATGCGTTTAGATTATATTTTTACAGACGAAAATTATTAGAAAAATTGTTGTTGAGTTAAAATATGTTGCATTGAAAACAAAGAAGTATAATTTGTGTCAATACGATGATGTAGATTCGTATAAATTTTAAAATTTAGCTCCTCGCCGCTGTTGTTATCGCCCAAACGGCGACGAGTTTTGAGGCGGCATCGATGTGGGAGAAAAATTTGCTCGCGCCGAAGCTCGCAGCGCTTATGCCGCCATTTCTAGGATTGCTTTTAAGTTCGGTAAAATCGTTGATTACTATCACGCAAATCCTTTAAATTTTATCAAATTTAACGCATGGCAGGGCGAACTGCGTGCTTGCCCTTGCGTTATCGGCGTTTAAATTCTACAAAATTTAATGCGCGGCATCGGATTTTAAAATTTATTGCCTTTTTTGCACTTTAACTTTTGGGGCGGTTTTTGCGCCTTGCGCTTTTGCCTGTGGGCGCTCGATGATGCGGATATTGGCGTTTGAGCGGAGTCTGTCGTTGAACTCGGCGACCGCTTTTTTGCGCTCGGAGGTTACGTAGCCCTCGATCGCCCTATCTTGCACGCTATCAAAATCAAGCGTACGAAGCCCTTTTTTGTCGTTTACGTAAAACATCTCGTAGCCGTTGCGCGTAGGGATTATCGGCGAAAATTTGCCCTGCTCGACGTTCGTGACGATGTATTTGAGCCCCTCGTCCATTTGATTGGCCTTGAGGGTTCCCTTCATCACATACACGTCGCTTGGGCGGAGCTTTGGATTTGCGCGGATCTTATCGAGTGGAGCCTGAGATTTCGCGATATAGCGGGTTAGCGTGATGCTATCGAAGGTTGTAAATAATGAACTATTTTGGCTGTAGAATTTTTTGACATTTTCGGGGGTCGTGCGGTGCTGTATGTCTGCGAATATTGAGCCATAGAGCTTTTCTTCAAGCAGTGTACGGCGGATATTTGCTTTAAAGTCATCGTAGTTTATACCTTGCTTTTGCACGGCGGTTTTGAGTTGGTCTAAGCTAAGCTTATTTTGATCGGCGATCGCTTTGAGCCTCGCGTCGATCTCCGCATCATTTACCGCGATGCCGCGGCGTTTAATCTCGGATTGTTGCAGCTTTTGCCCGATTAAAATTTCCATCGCAGCTTGCGGCGAAGCGCCCGTTAGCTTCTGAACTTTGGCTAGTTCGTAGCCAGTGATGGGCTCATTATCTACCACGGCGATGACGCCATTTACTACTTCGGCATTTGCACAAATAACACAGATCATTGCGGAAAAAAGCAGTTTCTTTATCATTTTTAACCTTTATTTAGTCTTTTTGCTTTATAATTACAAGATCGCGATTATAACATTAAATGGTAATTTTTGCAAAGGAATTTTATGATAGTAACTCGTTTTGCGCCGAGTCCTACGGGATATTTACATATCGGCGGACTTAGAACGGCGCTTTTTAGTTATCTTTACGCTAGGGCAAACGGCGGCAAATTCCTGCTGCGTATTGAGGACACTGATCTGAAGCGCAATTCGCAGGAGGCTGCTAAGGCGATCGAGGAAGCCTTTAAGTGGTGCAATCTAGACTATGACGGGCAGATCGTGTATCAAAGCTCACGCTTCGATCTTTACAAACAATATGTCCAAAAGCTGTTAGATGAGGGCAAGGCATACAAGTGCTATATGAGCAAGGATGAGCTGGATGAGCTGCGCGCGCAGCAGGAAGCTCGCAAAGAGCGCCCGCGCTACGATAACCGCTATCGCGACTTTACCGGCACGCCGCCTGCTGGGATCGAGCCCGTAATCCGCATCAAATCCCCGCTTAGTGGCACGATAGAATTTAGTGACGGCATCAAGGGCGAGATAAAATTTAACGCTGCCGATATTTTGGACGATTTCATCATCGCGCGTTCCGATGGCACGCCTACGTATAACTTCACGGTCGTGATCGACGACGCGCTGATGGGCGTCACGGACGTGATCCGCGGCGACGATCACCTAAGCAACACCCCGAAGCAGATCGTGCTGTATAACGCGCTAGGCTTTAAAATCCCTAAATTTTACCATGTCGCGATGATCAACGGCACCGACGGCAGCAAGCTGAGCAAACGCCACGGCGCTACCGACGTGATGGAGTATAAGCGTATGGGCTATCTGCCCCAGGCTCTGTTAAATTTCTTAGTGCGCCTGGGCTGGAGCCACGGAGACGATGAAATTTTTAGCATGGAGGAGATGAAGCGCTACTTTGATCCCAACCATATCAGCAAGAGCTCCAGCACCTTCAATCAAACCAAGCTTGAGTGGCTAAACGCGCATTATATTAAAAACTCTGACGACGATGAGCTTGCCGTGCAGCTTGTGGAATTCGGCGTCGATATCCGTTCGCATGCAAAAAAACATCTCATCGCGCAGCAGTACAAACAGCGCGCAAAGACGCTAGTGGAGATGGCTGAGGGCATTAAAGCTCTTCTAGCCCGCCCGAGCTGCTACGACGAGAAGGCGTATAAGAAATTTGTAACCGAAAGTTCGCTAAGCTTACTCGCAAAATTTTCGGATACTCTAAGCGCAAATTTAAATGCAAAGGAGTGCGAGGAAAGGACGATGGGATTTTTGGACGCAAACGGCGCCAAGCTAAAGGATCTTGCCCAGCCGCTGCGCGTTGCGATCACGGGGGGAAGCGTAAGTCCGTCGATTTTTGAAATTTGTGAAATTTTGGGAAGCGACGAAGTTAAAACGAGAATTTCAAATTTAATCAAAAAAGGATTATAAAATGGCTAAAGTAAACGTTGAAGCGGCTTTGAAGTACCACATAGGCGGTAAAATCGGAACGAATGTAAAAACCCCGTGCGCTACGGCGGAGGATTTGGCGCTTGCATATACGCCGGGCGTCGCGGAACCTTGTAAGGTGATCGAAGGTGATCACGAGGCTGCGTTTAAATACACGAATAAGGCCAATCTCGTAGCCGTCATCACCAACGGCACGGCGGTTTTAGGACTCGGAGATATCGGCGCTATCGCCGGAAAGCCCGTAATGGAGGGCAAGGCGGTTTTATTTAAAAAATTCGGCGGCGTCGATGCGTTTGACATCGAGATCGACGAAAAAGATCCTAAAAAGATAATTGAAATTTGCAAAGCGCTTGCGCCTACGTTCGGCGGTATAAATTTAGAGGATATCAAAGCTCCCGAGTGCTTCGAGATCGAGCGCGAGCTGCAAAAAGCCGTCGACATCCCCGTCATGCACGACGATCAGCACGGCACCGCGATGATTACAGGTGCAGGGCTAATCAATGCAGCCCTCATCAGCGGCAAAAAGATCGAGGATATGAAGATCGTAGTCAGCGGCTCGGGCGCTGCAGGCATAGCGTGTGCGAAGATGTATCGTAATTTAGGCGCTAAACATATCATAATGCTTGACTCCAAAGGGGTGATCCATAAGGGCCGCACCGATCTTACCGAGCAGAAGAAAGAATTTGCCCTAGACACTGCAGATCGTACGCTAGAGGATGCTATTAGGGGAGCCGATATGTTTTTGGGTCTTAGCAAGCCGGGCGTTTTAACCAAAGAGATGGTAAAGACTATGGCGCCACATCCAATCATTTTTGCGCTTGCAAATCCGGTACCGGAAATTTATCCAAGCGAGGTCGAGGAAGTAAGAAGCGACGCGATCGTAGGCACCGGCAGAAGCGACTTTGCAAATCAGATCAATAACGTTTTGGGCTTTCCGTATATCTTCCGCGGCGCGCTTGACGTAAGAGCCAAAAAGATCACCGAAAATATGAAAATTGCTGCCGCTCGCGCGATGGCGGATCTTGCTCGCGAAGAGGTTCCTGCGGAAATCCGCAAGATGCTGGGCAAAGAGAGCTTAAAATTCAGCAAAGACTACGTGATCCCAAATCCTTTCGATCCGCGCGTATTTGCCGTGATCTCGACGGCGGTCGCAAAAGCTGCGGTGGATGACGGCGTCGCTCGCGTCAAAGACTTCGACGCTGCAGCTTATAAAAAGAGCCTAGAAGCTAAAAAGCTATGATTCCTTGCTCCTGCGCGAGGCGAGATTAAATTTAAGAGGCGTAAATGAAAGATTTGGCTTTACTTACCGATTTTTATCAGCTTAGCATGATGCAGGGCTATTTTTTTACAAAGCCCGATCAGACGGCGGTTTTTGACGTTTTTTATCGCAAAAACCCAAGCGGCGGCGGTTACGCGATATTTTGCGGCTTAAACGAGGTCGTGGATTATATCGAAAACTTAAAATTTAGCGAAGACGACATCGCGTATCTAAAAAGTTTAAATTTCTTTAAACCGGAATTCCTGGAATTTCTAAGAGGCTTTAAATTTAGCGGCGAAATTTACGCGATGGATGAGGGGCAGATCGTATTTCCGCACGAGCCGCTTATCCGCGTCAAAGCAAATATCATGGAAGCACAGCTCATCGAGACGGCGATCCTAAATACTATAAATTTTCAAACTCTAATCGCTACGAAAAGCTCGCGCATCAATTTTAGCGCCAAGGGTGATTTGGTGATGGAGTTTGGCTTGCGCCGCGCTCAGGGGCAAAGTGCCGGTATCTACGGTGCAAAGGCTGCGATTATAGGCGGCTGCAGCGCCACGTCAAACGTGCTCGCCGCAAAGAAATTCAGCGTGCCCGCGATCGGCACTCACTCGCACTCTTGGATTCAGAGCTTTGATAGCGAGCTGGAGGCGTTTCGCGCCTACGCTAAAATTTATCCGAACAGCACGCTTTTACTCGTCGATACCTACGATACTCTCGCAAGCGGCGTGCCGAATGCGATCAAGGTTTTTAAGGAGCTTCGTGCAAACGGTCATGAGCCGCTTGGAATCCGCATAGATTCGGGCGATCTGGAGTATCTGACCAAGCAGGCGCGCAAGATGCTCGATGCGGCGGGCTTTAATAACGCAAAGATCACCGCATCCAACGACCTGGACGAATACGCGATCGATCAACTCAAGCTTTTCGACGCTAAAATCGATAGCTGGGGGATCGGTACTAGGCTTATTACCGGCGGAGACAGTTCAAGTCTCGGCGGCGTGTATAAGCTAAGCGGTATCGAAAAAGATGGCGAGATCGTGGCTAAGATCAAAATTTCAAACGATCCGCGCAAGATCAATAATCCCGGCTACAAACAGATCTTTAGGCTCTACGACAAAGATAACGGCATGGCACTTGCCGATCTGATCACGCTTGATGGAGAGAGCATAGACGAGAGCGCGCCGCTTGAAATTTTCCATCCGCTTTACACCTACAAGCGTAAAATTTTAACGAATTTCAGCGCGCATAAGCTCTTACGTCCCGTTTTCAAGGAGGGCAAATTCGTAGGCGCCCGCCGCACGGTAAGCGAGATCGCGCGTTTTAGCAAGGAGCAGAAGAGTAAATTTTGGCTTGAGCACCTTCGCAACGTCCATCCGCAAAGCTACAAAGTAGATCTCTCTCAAAAGCTTTGGGATATCCGAAAATCACTCATCAACGAGTGCAACCTCAATTTAAAGGAAAAATATGTTTAAAGTTCTATCGTGTGCCGCTTTGGCGCTAGTTTTGCTAGGATGCGGCTCAAACCAGCTCCGCCAATCCCCGGATAGCGCTATGAATAAGCAAGCACAGAGCGAAAAAACCATAACCAAAGAGAATGCGAAGACCTTCTATTTCGTCGATGAGCGGGGCAAAAAGCTTTCGCTTAGCTCAAACGACGATTTCAATACCGCCGTGTTAAAGGACGATAGCGGCAAAAGCTACAACCTCAAGCGCGAGCGTGCCGCCGACGGCATCTATATGGAGAACAAGGATGGAGTGAGCATCCACTTCAAAAAAGGTGAGGGCATAGTGGAGTTTAGCAAATACAAATCCATCCCGATCACCGAGGTCAAATAAACTTTAAAATTTTTGATTAAATTCCGATTTAGCGCCGGAATTTAGCCCTTTTTTCTGCGCTAAATTCGGAGAAAGTTATGTTATTAGGCAAAATCGATTATCTAAATTTGCTCCCTTTTCACGTATTTTTAAAATCCCTTCCGCTGCCGTCTTATGTTAAAAAATCGATAGAATTTAAAAAAGGGGTGCCGAGCAAACTCTGCGCCGATCTTTATTATAGACGCATAGATGCCGCGGTAATCTCCAGCATCGAAAGCCGCCGCGCAAAATACCGCAGACTGCCTCTTGGAATCGTCGCAAAGCGCGAAGTGCTAAGCGTACTCGTGCGCAAAAACTCGGCGCCCAGGCTCGATCCCGCGTCGATGAGCTCAAATATGCTAGCCCGCGTGCTGGATCTTAGCGGCGAGGTGCTAATCGGCGATAATGCTCTAAAGGCGCTGCTTTCGCAGGGCAAGGATAAATTTTACGATCTTGGCGAAATTTGGCAGCAGCGCACGGGCTTGCCCTTCGTTTTCGGGCGGCTGTGCTGTGTGAAAAACGATAAAGCTTACTCGCGCCTAGCGACGAAATTTTTACGTTCGCGCATTAAAATTCCAAGATATATCCTGCGAAGCTACGCCTTTTCGCGCGGCATAAAAGAGCGCGAAATTTTAAATTATTTGAAATTTATAAGCTACAAAATCGGCGTCCGCGAGGAGCTGGCGCTGAAAAAATTTATCGCTAAAGCCAAAAAATTAAAATTTAATCCGGTTCAAAAGGAGGAACTATGAAATCTTACATCGACGGCTTGCTGCTAAATTTAAAGCGTGCCAATCCCGGTCAGGAGGTCTTTATCCAGGCATCGACCGAAATTTTATACTCGCTCATACCGCTTCTAAAGCGCGATGAGCGATACGTGAAAAATAAAATTTTAGAGCGCATTTTGGCGCCCGAGCGCACGATGATGTTTCGCGTCGTCTATATGAGCGACGACGGCGAGCCCTGCGTGCATACGGGATATCGCATAGAGTTCAACTCCGCTCTGGGCCCTTACAAAGGCGGTCTGCGCTTTCATCCGAGCGTAAATTTGGGCGTTTTAAAATTTTTAGGGTTTGAGCAAATTTTTAAAAATTCCCTCACGGGTCTTAATATCGGCGGCGCAAAAGGCGGCGCAAATTTCGATCCCAAGGGCAAGAGCGACGGCGAGATTATGAGATTTTGCCAAGCTTTTATGTTAGAACTTCACCGCCTAATCAGCTCCAATACCGACGTGCCCGCGGGCGACATCGGCGTGGGCGGTCGCGAGATCGGCTATATGTACGGCGCGTATAAAAAGCTCACCCGCAGATTCGACGGCGCGCTTACGGGCAAGGGGCTAAGCTGGGGCGGTAGTCTTGCGCGCACCGAGGCTACGGGCTACGGATCGGTCTATTTTGCAAACGAGATGCTCGCTACCAGGGGCGATTCGCTGCACGGCAAAATTTGCACGATCTCTGGCGCCGGCAACGTCGCTATCTACACCGCCGAAAAGCTATATCAGATGCAGGCAAAACCCGTCACCGTAAGCGATTCTACGGGCTTTATCTATGACACCGAGGGAATCGATGTAATGCTTCTTAAAAAGCTAAAAGAGCAGCTGCGCGTAGGGCTTTGCGAATATATTAAAGAGCGCCCTAACGCAAAATTTATCCCAGTTAGCGCCTATCCCGCAGGCCGCAACGGCGTGTGGAGCGTGCCGTGCGATGCGGCATTTCCGAGCGCTACGCAAAACGAGCTTAATCTGCAAGACGTAAAGACTCTCTATGCCAACGGATGTCGCATGGTTTGCGAGGGCGCGAATATGCCAAGCACGCTTGAGGCGATCGATTTTATGCTCGCGCAAAAAGACTTTCTTTTCGGTCCTGCCAAAGCGGCGAATGCGGGCGGCGTGGCTACAAGCGGGCTTGAGATGGCGCAAAACGCGCAGATGGCGTCGTGGAGCTTCGAACAGGTCGACGGCAAGCTGCGCGAGATCATGCGCCACATATTTCGTACCAGCTACGAGACCTCGAAGGAATTCGGCGCGGAGGGCAATCTCGTGCTGGGCTCGAATATCGCGGGCTTTCGCCGCGTAGCCGACGCGATGCTGGATCAAGGGCTGGTTTAAGCTTAACTCGCTTTATTTTGTCAAAAGCGGCAGCTCGCTTTTAAATTTAAACTCTTTAAATTTACGACGAGCTTTTTGGCTGCTTTGATAAAATTTTAATCGTTTGCGCCGAGGATATAGCCGCTCATCGCTATAATCCTCTCTGCGCGGCTTGCGTTGGTATCGCGCGCGCTGCGTAAATTTTAAATGACGCTCGATCGGCGCGGTTTAAAATTTAAGTCGTCGCAACGTCGCTTTTAAATTTAGTCGCAAACATGCAAAGTCCGCCGCTGCTAAATTTTATCTTTAAATTTGGCGGGTAAATTTTGCCCGTTAAATTTAGCTTTGAAATTTGACGTTTAAAATTTAACTCGAAGCCGCTTTTAAATTTAGTCTAAAATTTTATCTCAGCTCGCCCGTGCAGCGCGTAAATTTAAACCGAGCGCAGGCTGAGCGTTTACCGCATTTTGGCATAATGGCGCAAATTTTATCCAAAGGTTGCAATATGAAAAAATTTATGGTTTTACTCGCCGCTGCGTCGCTGTCGCTCGCGCATGCGGACGTAACGGATATCCTAAAGCAGGGCGCGGACGTGCTCGGTGCGACTCAGAGCGGAAACTACAAAGAGCTGCTCGCTTCCGCCACAAACCGCGCCGTAGCCGAGCTCGCCAAGGGCTACATCCACAGTAAGACCGCTAAAATCGAACTTCCTCCTTCGCTGAAGGCGGCTGCGAAGCTTGCGAGAAAGGTGGGCGGCGATAAATGGGAGCGCGAGCTCGTCGTGAGTATGAACGATGCCGCTACCAAGGCGGTGAGCAGTGCGAGCAAGATATTTTTGCAAGATCTGAAATCTATGAGCGACGCCGACGTTAAAAAGCTCATCGGCGGCGGTGACACGGCGCTTAGCGAGTATTTGCAGAGCAAATCGGGCGCGAAGCTGCGGGCGGTTTTTAGACCGATCGTAAGCGATATGATGAGCAAAAACAGCTTCGCGACGGCGTATAACGGGCTAAATTCCTTCGCGCAAAGCAAAATCGCGGGTAATGAAGCGGTGCAAAACATCGCGCGCGGACTGGGCGCGAGCGAGTATCTGCCTAAGCAGGGCGAGGATTTGAACGATTACATCACGCAAAAGACGCTGGATGGGCTGTTTGCGGTAATGAGGGAAAAAGAAAGCGCGCTTCGCGGCAGCGCCGTCGGCAAAGGCGCGGGGATTTTAGGCAAGGTGCTGAAATAAAGCTCGCGGCGAGGCTTTGGCGTAAATTTCGCCGCATAAGTACTTTCGGTTGCTTTATATCGCCGCCTGCGTAGTCTAAAGCTTCGCGCAAAGTGCCCGCTCGCGCGAAGCGACTGCTTGCGGCAAATCATCGGGCGCGTGGTAAAATTTAGAAGTTTGTTTACCGCGCTTGGAGCCTGTTTGCTTAAGACAATAATCTCAGCGCGGAGTTTAATCCGCGAAATTTGAAACTATAAAATTTAGAAATTTAGCAAGACGCAAAGGATTTGAAATTTTAAAATTTCACGTGGAGTTTTAGAATTTCCTGCGGCAATTGAATGCGCGTATATCTAGCGCTTACGTCTGAAATTTTACAAAGCGGCGGAGTATCGGGATAGCAGAGCGGTAACAGATAAGCGCGTAAGAGTAAAGCAAGAAAGCCATCTTGTAAATTTCATCGCTTTTTAAATTTACGCTTTTTACGCTTTGGAGCTTTAACGCTTTGATCGGAAGCATTTCTTTGCTGATACACGCCGTCATTTTTATACTCCGTTAGCTTTTTGTCGCAGTATGAGCAAATTTGATCAGTATCTTTGACGTCCTCGTACAGGTAAAATTTAAAGCAGTCTTTGCACCACATATATTGCGGATATCTTTTTATGCTCTTCTCAGAATGGAAGGCGAGGTAAAAAAACGAGATACTAATAAGTAAAACCAAAAATCCCGAGATAAGAAGAGGATATCCGATTTTGTTTTGTATTCCTGCGGGATCTTGCGTTGTAAAAATTTCTATAGATATTATTAAAAGGTTTAAGCCTATCAAGGCATTAATCACTCTACCTATTTTTTTGTTTATGAAAATTCCCGCAGAAGCAAACAATACGCCGATGATAAAAATCTTGATAATATAGACCGGCTCAACTGCGCTCCAGCCCCCGTATTTAAAATACATCTTTCCGCTAAAGCAGCCAAGAATGCTTTCAAATACAAAAAATGCGCCCAAAAGTATTAAACCTATTCTAGTGCTCATTTTTTATTCCTATGGCTTTTTTTGAGATAGTTGTCATTGTTTGAATAGCGCCTCATTAGGCTGTAGCTTGTTGTCGGGGGCATACTTTCATTAAGCATATCGTTAGCAAAATTTATCAAATTTAATAAAATATCTATTTTAGCCATCAATACTGTATTCACTCTTTCGCCCTCACACCTCTATAACCACATCCTTATACTTTTCATAAAGCTTCGGCTTTAAAATTTT
>NZ_CALIBF010000177.1 GCF_938045465.1 uncultured Campylobacter sp. | reverse complement strand
GGCGTCGCAAAATTCTATCTTGCAAAATTCTACAGAGCAAAATTCGGAGGCGCAAAATTTCACAGCGAAAAATTTCACAGATCAAAATTCCTCGCAGCAAAATTTTGTGGCACGCGATTTCACCACGCAAAGCCTAGCGCCTGCAAATTCTAAAGTTAAAACAGGAGAATATTTTGCGCGCACTAATGGCGAGGCTTTTACGCTTAACCTCGGCGCAGGGGATTTCGAGCTTGGCTGCTTGGACGAAAATGCAAATTTCGCTAAAGCAAATTTTAGAGTAAATGAAAGAAAATAAAAGGTTAATTTGTATATAATTTCGTAAAATTTTTGCAAAGGAATTTTATGAAGACAAAACTACTAAGCGCAGCGCTATTTTGCGCTTTGGCTAGCTTTGCCGCAGGCGTAGAGATCAAATACGCTAGCGGGGCTTACGAGATTAGCGGGGTGGATGGCAGTGGATTTAGTGTCACGCAAAAGCAGATCTTAAAATGCACTCCCAAAATCACGGGCACCTACGAAAGCGTGAGCGAGAGCTCAATCAGGCTTTATCCAAAGCCGATGCTTAGCGCCGGGGTTAATTATTCGTGCGAGGCGCGCGGGGTGCGCTTTGAGTTCGAGACAGAGCCTTTTAGCACCGAGCATATCGCGCTTCTGCGTCCGGGGTTAGTGGCAATTAAATTTAACGATGTGGTTAGCAAGGACGCGCTACAGCAAGCGACTAGAATTTACCGCGCGCAGAATTTAGCCCAAAACGACATATCCTACGAGCTTAGCTCGCACGATGATAGGAATTTTTTATTCAGCTTCGATCCTAAGGCGCAAAACGTCGTATTGCAAATAGAATCCCTCACCTCAAAAGCGGGCGCAAAGCTGCAAAATCCAGTGGAGCTGCGCACGGACGAGGAGCCTTTTAATGATAGCATTAACGCTTCAAATTTAAGCGGCGTGCAGATCCGCCCTGCGGCTCTAAAAGACGGCTCGCTCGCAGCTAGAGTGTGTTTCCCTAACTATATGGACGAGCTGTCCGCCAAATACGTAAGAATCGCAGGCGTGAGTAAATTTAGCCTCACTCAGCCGCGATATTATTATTACGACGAAGATGAAGAGGGCGGCGAAAGCGACGATCCTTCATGCTACTACTATGCAGATATAGTAAGCGACGAGTTTATGCCGAATAAAAGCTACGAGATTAGGCTGCTAAAGGGCTTCGGAGATAGCTCATATATCTTGCGTGACGAGATCAAACAAAGCGTAAAAATGGGCGATAGGCTGCCTTTCGTAGCCTTTAGCGACGAGAAAAATTTTATCCCAAAATCCGCTTCGTTGGCATTTAAAAGCTCAAACGTAAATGAGGTTAAAATTTCGATTGCCAAAGTCCCTGAGCAAAATTTTAGGTATTTTTTAAACTTTGAAAGCAACGAAGATAGCGTAGGTGGGCTAGCTAGCGAGATCGCGGTTAAGAGCTTTGATATAGGGGGCGCTAAAAACGCCGTTGCGGAGCATAAAATCGCGATGGATTTTAAAGGCTACGAGGATGGAATTTATAAAATCACGGCGTTTTACAAAGTGGGCGAAAAGATGCAAGAGGTTTCGCGCGTAGCCTATCTTAGCGACATTACGGCTCAAGTGGTGCTGCTTGAGCGCGGTGCGCTCGTTTATACTTCTAGGCTTAGTAATGGCGAGGAGCTAAGCAGAGCGAAGGTTAAAATTTACAGCGATAAAAACGAGCTAATTGCAGAGGATAAAACGGACGGAGATGGAATTTTGCGATTAGAAAATATGGAAATTCTAGCCAAAAATCCGCGCTCTATCGAGATTAGTAAAGGCGATGAGCATGCGTTCGTGCTATTTAATAACGCCGTAGCAAGCGTCGAGAAAACGATTACTGCAAAGCGTCCGTTCGTTTATCTTGCAAGCGAGCTGATAAGTCCGAATGAGCGGCTTTTAGGCACGATCGTGATGAAAAATCGCGATTTTAGCTCTTTAAAAAATACGCCGATTAAATTTAAAATTTACGATCCTAGCGGCACTGTGGTCATCACGCGCGCGCAAAACACCGATGAGTTCGGTAGCGTTAAAATCGATGAGCTGATGGGCGAGAAAAGCGGCACTTACCGCCTAGATCTCATCTATGAGGACAAAATCATCGCTTCTAAAAGCTTCAGCGTAGAAAATTTCGTCCCAAACCGCATTAAAAATGAAATTCTCACTGCTAAAGACGAATATGGCGCGGATGAAATCATAACTTTAAAGCTAAGCTCAAACTATCTTGCAGGCGCGCCGGCTGGAGATTTGAAAGGCTCGCTGGAAGCAAACGCCTATGAAAAAGAGCTAAAAATTAAAGGCTACGAGGGCTTTTCGTTTCTAAACGATCGCTTAAAGAAAAAGGGTGCTACGCAGCTTCGCAGGGCAGAATTTACGCTAAGCCCCGCCGGTAAAAAGGAGCTTGCACTCTCGCCGGCAGCAGCTGATCTTAATGTCTCTAACGCCATAAATATTCTACTAAATTTCAGCGTAACCGAGGAGGGCAAAAACGTAAGCGCATATCGTAGCCTGAGCTATCTGCCTTATGATCGTATCGTAGGAATTCGCGCGAGCAAGGATTTTATTTCAAGCGGAGATAGCGTAAAATTCGGCTTTGCGCTACTAGATTCCAAAACTAAAACCGACGTCAAAGGCAAGATCGACGTTGAAATTTACCGAGACGATTTTACTTACGTTTATGACGGCAACAGATACGTCGAGCAAGAAAGCTTTAATCTCGTAAGCGCCGTTAGCACCGATGCGCGCGAGTTTGAGTACAAATTCCAAAACGGCGGCAATTATCTAATCGTCGCAAACGATTACTCAAGCGGCGCAAGTGCTGGCGTGCGCGTGGACGTAAGCGGCTGGGGATATTATGGACGAGTAAACGCTAAAGACGTACAAAGCGCTAAAATCAAACTCGCAAGCGACAAGGTTAAAGCCGGAGATAAAATTAAAGGCGTCATCAATTCGCCGGTAGAAAGCGGCGTGCTAAATATCTCGCTCGTAGGCGAGCAGGTTTACGACTATAAAATTCTATCCATAAAAGGCGGTAGCGCGGAATTTGAGCTTAGCGTACCGGATAATTTCGTCGGAGGACACATCAACGCTGTAATCGCGCGCGCTGCGACACCCGCTGCGATGCCGCTTAGAGCCTATGCAAACGTGCCGGTGGCGCTAGATGCGAGCTCGCACAAGGCTGGCGTGCAAATCCTGGCCGAGAAAAGCTACAAAAACGGCCAAAACGCGCAGATCAGCGTAAAAAGCGAGCCAAATTCCAAAGTCATACTCTACGCAGTCGATCTTGGAATTTTAGATATCGTCTCACAAGAGGAGCTCGATGCATTTAAGGCGTTTGACGTTAGCGCGTATTTTGCGCTGCGGTACTTTGACATTTACGACGATCTTAGCGTGTATCAAACTACTGCTAAAGAGCTAAGCTTCGGCGGCGACGGCGTGATGGCGAAAGCTAAACGGAATTTAAGCCCGGTCGAAAACAAAAAGCAGAAAAAATTTATCAAAATGCTGATCGCAAAAGCGGATGCAAACGGCGAGGCGAAATTTGAGCTTGCGATGCCGAAAAATTTTAACTCAACGATTCGACTAAGTGCCATGGCTATCGGAGAGGCGGCTACGATCGGCTCGGCAAACGTCGAAGCTAAGGTTCGAGACGACGTGATCATAAAACCGGCAGATCTAACCTACATGGTACGCGGCGATGAAATTTCCGTGCCGCTAACGCTCATCAACACCACCGATAAGGAGCAAAAGGCGGTCTTGAAAATCAGCTCATCTCCTGCGGTTGCTATAAGCGGCGGTGAGGCAAATTTCACGCTCAAACCGCTTGAGGTCAAGCATACGAGCTTCACCGCGAGCGCGCTTGATATTGCGGATGCAAATATTAAATTTGATCTTGACGCAAACGGGCAGAAATTTAGCAACGACGTGGAATTTGACATAATCAGCCAGTTTCCGCGCTCGAAGCTATTTCACGTAAGCTACGGCGATAAGCCGGTAACTCTCAAAATCGATCCGAGTTATAAAGAAATTTATACTCACATCAGCGCTACGCCTAATGCTTTTAGCCTAGCGGACGAGCTATATCTCTATCCTTACGGCTGCACCGAACAGCTTGCTTCAAGAATGATAGCGGTTGATTATGTCGCACGCAAAGACTCCAATAAAACCTTAACCAACCGCGTAAACGAGTATGCAAGTAGAATTTTATCTCGCCTCAAACCTAGCGGCAGTTTCGGCTACTGGAGTGCTCACGGCGTTACTAATTACTACGCTTCGATTTACGCAAGCGACGTTTTACTAGAGCTTGATACGCGCTATAAATTCCTTAGCAACAAGCAAAGATCGCTGATATTTAGCGCCTTAAAATCAGACTACGAAGATCAAGCGACGCTTCGAGTATATGCGGATTTCGTGCTAGATCAATACGGCAAGCTGGATGACGATGAGATAAATTTCGTTTACGACAACGGCCTTTATGACAACTCGCCGATGGCTCGCATCGCTATGGCTGCGATACTTAAAAAGCACAATATGACGACCGAGTTTAACTTCATGCGTGAAAAAATAAACCAAATGGATTATGATTACGCCGAAGACGGAGCGGGTTTGACATTTGCTAGCGACGTAAGAGATGCTGCCTTTAAGCTTTACGCATTTGGCAAGGCTGGCATCAAAGATGATAGCACGGCTCGCACGGTCGATGCGATCATTCGCGATCTAAAAAATATAAACAACACGCAGGAGCGAGCGAGCGTCATACGCGGATTTGATGAGTATTTTAAGGATTCGAAAAAAGAAGCCCATTTTGCATTAAAATACGACGGCGAGGCGAAAAATTTCAATTCACCGTTAGATACCAAACTCGCGGTTAAAGACGGCGCGATAGAATTTACGCCGATGAGCGGCAATGGCGAGCTATTTTTTACCGCTCTTGGCTTTGGATATGAAAGCGCGCCTTTAAAGCATGAGGCTTTGAGCATACAGAGTCTAAACGCTCATTCTATGGATAGCAAGAGGATTGAAATTTATCGTGAATTTATAGATGCTCGCGGCAACATAGTCGATCTAAACAAGCTTAAAGTAGGGCAGAAAATTTACTCTAAGATCAGCTGGCGAGCGAATTATTATCTGTATAATTTCGTAATCGACGAGGCGATGCCTAGCTGCTTTGAAGCGGTCAATGAGCGTCTGGGCTCGGCTGCGCAGGCTAGAGTCGAGGGCATGCAAGACAGCGTGGCACTAGAACACACGGAGTATCTGTATGACCGAGTGCTTCGCTTCCCAAAAAGCGGCTATTTCTATTATGATCCGCGAGACGGAGAGAATAGCAGCGGCGTCATCTATACTCCGATAAACGTGATTATGGCTGGCTCGTGCGCGCTTCCTGCGATCTCTATCGAGGATATGCAATACGAGCAGGTAAATAACTACGATCTGCAAACGCTTAAATTTAAAGTCGCTCGCTAAGGGTTAGCGATTTTAAGGCTCGGCGCGAATTTTGCATTAATTGCGATTTTCGCGCCGAGATTTTTATTTGAAGCGAATATTTCACAAATGAGCGCCTGATAAAATTTTAAAATTTTAATTCCGCTCGCCCGCCGAATTTCAAAATTTTATATTAATCCCTAAATTTCATAGCTTTTTACTATCCATTCATAACGTTATTCTATTTGACTTACCTTTAAATTCGAGTTATCATTTCTTTTAAATATACACTTTTAATTAAAGGAGTTGCAAATGCAAGACGTATCAAGACGTAGTTTTTTAAAGATTAGCGCGGTGGGTGCGGGGGCGCTTGCGCTGGGATCTAGTAGCGCGTGCGCGGCACAAAACGCCAAGGATGTCAAATTTGACGAGGAATACGACATCGTCATCATCGGCACCGGTTTTGCTGGACTTGCCGCAGCGATTAAAGCTAGCGGACGCGGTAAAAAGGTGCTGGTGCTTGAAAAAATGGGTCGCGCGGGCGGAAATTCCGTCATCAACGGCGGAAATATGGCTGCTCCGATGAATAAATTTCAAGTCGCACAAGGCATCAAGGATAGCAAGGAGCTTTTTATCGCCGATGCTGTAAAAGACGGACTCGGGCTCAATCATACCGATCTTTTAGGCGTGATGTTTGATCGCAGCAACGATGCGGTGGATCTTTTGGTGGGCTGCGGAGCGGAATTTAGCGACAAGCTGATCTTTGAAAGCGGCCACAGCGTCGCAAGAAGCTTGCAATCAACCAACGGCTCGGGCTCGGGCTACATCCAACCGATGATGAACAAGCTTCAAAACGATTCCAACGTCACGATCAAGACCCGCACGAAATTTGACGATTTTATCGTGGACGACAGCGGCCGCGTCGTAGGCGTAGAAGCGCGCGAGGAGTATAAATTTGATCCGAAACTCTTTAGCGATGATCTGGAAAATAAAAGCGGCGAGAAAAAGAGCTATAAAGCCAAAGACGGCGTTTTACTGGCTTCGGGCGGATACGGACGCGATCTATGGTACCGCCAGATCCAAGATCCGCGCGTAGTGCCTAGCATAGACAGCACCAACCATCCGGGAAGCTCGGCGGGAGCGATGCTAGCGGCAAACAGAATCGGCGCTTTTACCCTTCTAACGTCGTGGATTCAGTTCCTTCCGTATTGCTCGCCAGATGAAAAGGGCTTCGGCGCCGCAGTAAATTTCACCAACCACTGCTGCAACACCTACGGTCTGACCGTCGATCCAAAGACAGGCAAGCGCTTTATGGACGAGCACGCAGGGCGCAAGATCAAGGCGGATGCCTGCTTTAAGGTTATCGGCGAGAGCGAGAAAAACGACAACTATCCGGTAAACGTCTGCGACTCTCAAGCCGTCGCCGCGCGTAACCCGGTCTATACATCAAGGCCGCTGGAGGCGGGCGTCGTGAAGAAATTTGACACGCTAGAGGAGCTTGCGAAGGCTTACAATCTGCCGCTGGAACCGTTTTTAAAGACCGTCGCGGATTATAACTCTTACGTCAAAGCGGGCAAAGACCCCGAATTCGGCAAAGTGGTTGATAAGCTAGACGGCATCGACGTTTCCAAGCCGCCGTTTTACGCAAGCCGCACGATGCCGAAGGTACACCACACGATGGGTGGACTTGAGATCAATACCAAAGCTCAGGTCATCTCGAGCCTTACTCACGAGCCGATCCCGGGGCTTTGGGCTGCGGGCGAAGTAACCGGCGGCGTGCACGGCGCGAGCAGGCTCGGAACCTACGCGATCCTTGATTGTATGGTTTTCGGAATGATCGCGGGCGAAACAATCGGGGCTTAAATTTAGTGCCTGCGAAATTTCGGCGCGAAGTAGCGGTACGTGCTTTGCGCCGAAATACTCCGCACGCCCTAAACGGCCCATATAAATCGCGGCGTGTCGCTATCTACGATCAGATACGAGGCGGCAAAGCACATTGCGGCCGGCAAGGCGGCTTAGCGTGCGAAGCGGTAAAATGTGCGCGGTCTAAAAAGGCTCTGCCTCGCGAGCTGTAGCGCTAGAGAGGGCCGGGCGGCGCGCGCAGTAGCAGCGAACCGTCCGTACCGTCGCCAAATGCCGCGGCGGTAAAATTCAAAGCATAAAATTTCAAATGCTTAAAATTTTAAAATTTCATAACGCTAAATTTTACGACTGCTCCCGAGTCCGCGCTGCGTAAGCCCTGTTTTGTGCATATCGTGCACACTAGGTTTAACCGCCGCTTTTATGACGCCGCGGCGCAATCGCGCGATCAGATTTTAAAATTTCATGCGCTTTTTGCGTAAAATTTCATCCTCTTAGCAATCAACGGCGCTAAATTTCGCTAAAATTCGTCACACGAAGCAACTCGGGAGACGGGCATGATAGCGATCTATTTTAGCGCTACGGGCAACACGAAGCATTGCGCGAGTAATCTCATCGCTCATCTTGGCGGCGTCTGCGTCTCGATCGAGAGCGAGGCTTGCGGCGAGCTTTTAAAGCACCACA
>NZ_CALIBF010000176.1 GCF_938045465.1 uncultured Campylobacter sp. | reverse complement strand
CCGCTCATACTCGCTCGATCTCGACTCTGCTAATCGTAGGCATCGCCGTATCGTCGTTTTTGGGCGCATTTACCTCTTTCGCGGTCTATCTCATCGGAGAGGATAGCTTTAGGATTACGGCGTGGATGATGGGCTATCTAGGTGGCGCAAACTGGCAAAAGATCGCGCTTTTGCTGCCGCCGCTGCTGTTTTGCATGGCGTATTTTTACGCGAAGCGCCACGAGCTAAATATCATCTTAAACGGCGACGAGGAGGCTAAATCGCTAGGACTCAACGTCGAGAGGTCCAAAAAGAGCCTACTCATCGTCTCCTCGCTCATCATCGGCTTTTCGGTCGCATTTACGGGGATGATAGGCTTCGTGGGGCTCATCATTCCGCACACGCTGCGCATGGCGCTTCGCACGTCTAGCAACGCCGTGCTGATCCCTGCTAGCGCGCTTACCGGCGGAGTTTTTTTGGTTTTTTGCGACGTAATCGCTAAAAACGCCCTCTCGCCGGTAGAAATTCCGATCGGCGTGGTGACCTCCTTTTTCGGCGCGCCCTTTTTTCTATACCTCGCGTTTAGGAAGCATGCATGAAAATTTCGGCGCTAAACTTCAGCTACGGCAAGCGGGCGATCTTGCGAGGCATAGAGTTAAATTTAAAGCGGGGTAAATTTTACGGGATTTTGGGTCCTAACGGCTGCGGCAAGAGCACCTTGCTAAAAAACATATTGCAAATTTTAAAGCCCGCAAGCGGCATCATCGAAATAAACGGCAAAAAAGCAAGCGAATATAGCCTCAAAGAGCTTGCCGCACTTATCGGCTTCGTGCCGCAAAAAACAGCCCTCGCAGCCGCGCTAAACGTGAATGAAATTTTACTTGCGGGCAGATTTTGCCGCCTAAAAAGCGCATTTAGCGGCTACGATGCCAGCGACCGCGACAAAGTAGAGCGAATCGCCGAGCTTTTGGACGTGAAGAAATTTTTAAATCGCAGCGCGTTTGAGCTAAGCGGCGGCGAGTTCGGGCGCGTGCTGCTTGCCAGAGCGCTCGTAAGCGAGCCTGAAATTTTACTGCTCGATGAACCCACGGGCGCGCTTGATATAAACTACGCGATCGAGGCGATGAGGATCTGCGAAAATTTAACCAAAACGCTAAATTTAACGAGCGTCATCGTACTGCACGATCTAAATTTAGCCTCGCTGTTTTGCGATGAAATTTTGATGCTAAAAGATGGCGCAGTGAGGTATCGCGGTAGCGCGAGCGAGCTTTTTACGCCGCAGATCATAAAAGAAATTTACGGCTTTGACGCCCTGATAGTCGAAAATTTAGGAACCAAATTTATCTTACCGCAAAAGGAGAAATTATGAAAAAAATTCTTATAGCTTTGCTTTCGGCGAGTTTTGCGCTCGCCAAAGGTCTAGTCGTACTTGATCCCGCTGCAGTCGAGATCATCTACGCTTTGGGAGCGCAGGATCAGATCGCTGCGATCTCAACTACCTCGATGAGCAAGATCCGCCCGGAGGCAGAAACCGCGAAACTACCGAGCGTAGGCACCTACGTAAAGCCGAATATGGAAAAGATCGTCGAGCTTAAGCCCGATCTGGTCATCACGAGCTTTCACTCCGCAGGCGTTAGCGAGAATCTGCAAAAACTGGGACTTAAGAGCCTTGCGATGGATGCAAACTCCACCGCAGAGATCTGCCAAAACGTAAAGAAGGTCGCCGCAATCGTAAAAAAAGAGAGCGAGGCGGATAAAATTTGCGCTCAGATGGATGGAATTTTTGCAGACAAACCCGCTCTTCGCGGCAAAAAAGTAGCGCTATTTTTCGGCTCAAACGCCACTATGGCCTTTAACGACAAAACCCTAGTAGGCGATATCTTCGCTCGCCTAGGCGCCAAAAATATCACAGACGGCCTAAAAGGTAGCACGCCTTCTGTATCTGCCGAATACATCCTCGAGCAAAACCCCGATATAATCGTCGTCGTTGGCGGCGAGACGGAGGATTTTTTAAAAGCAAATCCGATCCTTAGAAATACCAAAGCGGTAAAATCGGGCAAAATTTTAAAAGCCCCGACGCTCATCTTGCGGGGCAGCCCGCAGATCGGTGAGACGGTGGATGAAATTTACGCAGAGGCGGTCAAATAGATGTTTAAAGAACGCATTAAAACTCACCACCGCTCCAAGCTTTTCGAGAGCGTCTCCGCGAGCGAAAACGAGCTGTTCGATACGCTAGAACAGCCCGCAAAAGACAGCGGCTGCGTGATCTATCTGCATGTGCCCTTTTGCGACAACATCTGCTCGTTTTGTTCGATGATGCGCTCCAAGCTTGGCGACGAGCTGGACGAATACGCTAAATTTTTAATCCGCCAGATCAAAGACTACGGCGAGATGCCCTATTTCGACGCCAAAAGCGTTAAAAGTATCTACTTCGGCGGCGGCACGCCGAGCGTATTTAGCGAAGCTCACTTCGAAAAGGTTCTGGGCGCGCTGCATAAAAATTTTAAGATTGCGGACGACTGCGAGATCAGCATAGAGACCACGCTGCATAATCTAGATACGCAAAAAGCGCTCGCTCTGCAAAGCTTCGGCGTAAACCGCTTTAGCATCGGCGTGCAGACCTTCAGCAGACAGGGGCGCGCGCTTTTAAACCGCGTGCATAAGCCCGCTCGCGCGATCGAACGATTAAAAGATCTTAGAGAAAAATTTGACGGCATGCTCTGCTGCGACATCATCTACAACTTCCCGAACGAAAGCGTAGAGGAGGCGGTCGCGGACGCGCATTACGTAAATGAGCTAGGTCTAGATAGCGCCAGCTTTTACTCGTTGATGTTTTTCGATGGCTCGGAGCTATCCAAAAAGATCGACACCTCCTACTACGATCTGCCGACTGATAAAAAGCTGCACCATGCCTTTGCAGAGGCGCTACTGCAAAGCGGGAATTTCGAGGTTTTGGAGCTTACCAAACTTGCTCGAAAAGGTCGCGATAACTACGGCTACATCAAGCTAAGCCACAAGGGCACGGATATCCTGCCTATCGGCAACGGCGCGGGCGGACACGTAGCGGGCTTCGGAATTTACGGCGTGTCGGGACACAAGATGATCTCGCGAATCGATGAGCGCGAGGCAAAATATAGCGTGCTAAACAATCTGTTCCAATACCCGATCGTAAGCTTAAACGAGCTAAAAGAGGCTCTGAGCGCGAGCATTTACGACGAAGCGGTGCAAAAGCTCAAAGAATTTCAAAGCTGGGGGCTTTTGGAGCTAAAAGATCAAAGATCGATCTTGAGCTTGGACGGAATTTTTTGGGGCAACAACATCAACGAAGAGATAGCAAACATTATTAGAAAGGATTTTGTATGAAAAAAATCGTGCTTTACACCTCGCAAACGGGTAACACGAAAAAGGTGGGCGACGCGATCGCCGAGCAACTGGGCTGCGAGAGTCTAAATTTCCGCGACTTTGAGGGTGAGGTCGATGACTACGATTTCATAGCCTTGGGCTTTTACGTCGATAAGGGCGAAGCCGAAGCGAAATTTATGCGCTTTTTACGCAAGATTCACGGCAAAAAGCTTGGCGTTTTTATGACTCTGGGCGCGGAGCCGGACGGCGAGCACTCGCGCAAGTGCCTGGATACCTTTGAAGAGGGGCTTAAAGCAAACGGCAACGAGATTATAAGGGAGTTTGCCTGCCAGGGCGCGATCGATCCGAATCTACTTGAAATGATGCGAAAAATGGCGGCCGGCGGCAACTCGCCCCACCCTATCACCCCCGAGCGACTTGCGCGCTGGGCGGAGGCTGCGAAACACCCGGACGAGAAGGATCTGGCGGACGCAAAAGCAGCATTTGCGGGGATAGAATAAAATTTAATTGCGTCGCATCGCCTAAATACTGCGCGACGCGAACAAAATCAAATAATTACCTGCCTCCTCCCGCGATTTACGCGATTTAAAATTTTATCTTTGCTAAATTTGAACGACGAATTTCATTCCTACAAGCAAATTTGCCGCCGCAGAAGCAGGTCTTGCTCTAGAATTTAAACGATAAAATTTCATTTCGCGCGTAACGGATCAAACAATGCCGCCGACCTTGCGTCGCTAATGCGCACTCTGAACGCAAGCCAGCTTTTGCGAGCAAGTGGGGCCTGCGAGCGTTGCAGTCGCCGCTGTCATCCAATACACTGCCCGCCATTTTGCGACGGCCTGAACTTGAAAAATCCGCTTCTGTGAACAAGTAGGCTCCGAGCGCTGCGGTCGCGATCATCGGCTACCCCTGTCGTTACGTGCCGCAGGTGTCACTGTCGGGCGCCGTCCGCCGCCGCGCGACAACCCATACGCCGCTAACCACCTGCGCGACAACCCGCCGCCGCCAATCGCTCCACCCGCTTTGCCGCGGTACCGAATCCAAACCGAACCGCTAAATTTTAAATTCTGCAAAAGTCTTATCTCGCATAAATTTTAATTCGGCAAATGCGCAAAATTTAGGTAAAATTCCACGCAAACGCTTTGACGGTCAAAATTTAAAGGGGCGAAAATGACGAATTTCGAGTACGCTAGTCACATTAACGAGGCTGCAGGGCTAGATCTTGATTTAGATTGCGAAGAGATCGATCTGCAGGATAAGCTTTACGGGCTTTTTCAGTGCTTCATGCCTGACAGCGCGGGCGCGCGGGCGGTGTTTGCGCCGCTGCAAAACGGCGCTGAGCTGCAAGTGCGTATAATGCCGATCTACGCAGTCACGGCGCAGCAGACGCGGGAGGCGTTCGATCAAGGCGTGGCGCCCGGATATTTTTGCCCGCCGCAGGATCCGAAATTTGATGACGAAGCGCTTAAGAGTCTAGCTTTAGCGTACGTTCAAAATTTAAAAATTTTTGCCGAGTTTCTCGGCGATGATGAGCTTTTAAAAATGCTTGACGAAATAAAATCCGCGCGTGCAGGAAGGTTTTGATTTTGCGCATAACAAAGATGAGCTTGCGGACGCCGTCTATGAGGCGATCACGGAGCGGATGATAGACGCGCCTAAGCTCGATGCGAAGCTATGGGTGCTCGGCGAGGCGTATTATTCGATCGACTGCAATTATCTGCTACCTGCGTACTTGCAGTATCCAAATTACGCACAAAGGCCGCAGGAGGACTTTTTGAAGCCCTACTTCGAGCTGTATCTAGCGGGACGGCAGATCACGTTTGAGCGCGGCGAGGTCGTGGTTTTTACGCGCTAAATTTACGCGGGCAAAGGAAGCGAATGGGCGCTCACAGGCGGCTAAAATTTGAGCTTTTTAAAAAAAAGGAGGTGAGCTACGCCCACGAACGGCTAAAATTTAAGCTCAGCAACTATGAGCGCAAATTGCTTATCGCATATCCAAAAAACCTGCGTCGTAATCAAGCAATCTAGCAGATTGTCTACGTTGCGTCAAATCGCTTAAAATATTTCTGCTTTGAGTAGCCGCCGCTTTCAGCACCTTGCTAGAGCAAAATCTCCAAACATCGTTGACATTTGGATAATCGAATTCCTTCCATCACTCTGCTGCCCTCACTTTGTATGAGGTACCCAAATAATTTACTTGTGCTAACGCTTGCTAGTTAGAATTCATCTAAATTTTAAAGAGGAATTTTGACGCAGAATTTTATGAAATTTCGCTGCTGCAAATCTCACAATCGATAAAATTCTATCGATTTACGCTCTTAAATTTGCTCAAATCGCCGCCTGTTTTATAAAAAATTCTTCAGCATCGATCATAGTGCCGTCGGGCAGCTTACAAACGGTGTAGTCCACGCCGTTGCCGTCTTTGCGGACGATTAGCTCGCCGCCGTTTTTGATACAAAAATCCCCAGCAGCGCTAGCCTCTGCGCTCACCGAAGCGAAAGCGCCCGCCACAAGCGCTACTGCAAAAAATCTCTTAAAACTCATTTAAATCCTTTCGTTTAATTTTGCCCGTTTTTAGGGTTAAGCTTAAATTTAGACGCTAGATACGCTAAACCTGCGCCTACATAAATAAACCGCCCTCCTCGAACACCGACAATAGCGTTTTAGATGTTAAATTCTACCTAATAAATCCCAGCAGCACCAAGTCCGCTCGCCGCTGCAAAATCAAAGCCATCAGACTTCATCCAATGCAAAATTTAACATCATAAAATTTTGCCTTCAATAAAATTCTAGCAGCGAAATCCAAGCCGCATCAAAGCTATTTCTGCCGTAAAATACCGGCTATAAAAGCGAGGGCTATGGCAAATAACCAGCTCAGCGGCAAGGCAAGCGCGGATCCTAAACAATCTCGTCTATAAGCGCGAGCTGCGCTCAAAACCTATAAATTTAAGCGCCGCTAGCCATTTTTGCGCGCAAACTCGCTCATAAAAGCGACTAGTTTTTCTACGTCCTCGTAGTTTATCGCGTTGTAGATCGAGGCGCGGATACCGCCTAAAACGCGGTGTCCTTTAAGCCCGATCATCCCCTCCGCCTCCGCCTGCGCGACGAAAACCGGCTCAAGCGCGGCGTCTGCGATATTAAAGCTCACGTTCATCAGGCTGCGGCTGTCCTTTTGCGCGTGGCCGCGGTAGAAGCCGCCGCTAGCATCGATCGCGCCGTAAAGTAGCGCCGCTTTGCGCTTGTTGCGCTCGTGCATCGCCGCGAGCCCGCCGATCTCATCCTTGATCCAGCCGAGCATTAAATTTAGCATGTAAATTCCGAAAGTATTCGGGGTGTTGCTCATCGAGTCCGCGTCCGCCTGCGTCTTGTAGCGCAGGATCATCGGCGTTTTGGGGTTCGCGCGATCTAGCAGATCCTTGCGGATCGCAACCATCGTAACGCCCGCGGGCCCGCCGTTTTTCTGAATGCCGCCGTAAAACATCCCCACGCTGCTAAGATCCACGGGTCGCGAAAACAGATCGCTCGAGCTATCGACCACGAGCGGGCAGGCGCACTGCGGCAGCTGCGGATACTGCGTGCCGTAGATCGTATTGTTCGAGCAGATGTAGCCGTAGTCGGCGCCGTCAGAAAATTTAACCTCGGGGATGCGGTCGAATTTACTCTCCTCGCTGCTTGCGACCACGCGGTAGTTTATGCCGAGTACGCCCGCTTCCTTGATCGCCTTGCTCGTCCAGTTGCCCGTGTTGGCGTATTCTGCGACGCCGCCTGCGTATAGGTTCATCGGCACCTGCGCGAATTGCAGGCTCGCGCCGCCTTGCAAAAATAAAATCGTAAAATCATCCGAAAAGCCGTAGAGATCGCGCACGCGGCTCATCGCGCTATGCAGAACCTCCTCGAAAATTTTGGTGCGGTGCGAGATCTCCATTATCGAAAATCCGCGCCCCGCGTAGTTTAGCAGCTCTTCTTGCGCCTGCTTTAGCACGCCCAGCGGGATGGTGCTAGGTCCTGCGCTAAAATTTATTACTCTATCCATTTTGCTTCCTTTAGATGATTTTTGCATTTTTGCTGAGCTGCTGCGAGCAAAGGACGAACTCGTCGCCCGCGGCAAGCTCACCTAGGGCCACCGTTTTGCCACCCTTTTGGATTTGAACGAGGTCTTTGGTGATCTCAAAAAATTTCGCCTTTTGCGCCAAAAGCTCATCCTTAGCGCTTAACGTGTGCTCTGCGGCGCTTAGCTTGGAGTCCACGAAGCTTTTAAATTTAAGCTCAAAATTTAAAAGCCCCGCGAGCGAGCCTGAAATTTTCGGCTCGATCGATTTTGATTTAAGCTGTAAAGCCGTGAGGCTCAACACGTTTTGTGCGGATGAAATTTTATCTTTTATCAGCCTATAAAGTGCGTCGCTTACGCTGTCTAGGCTCTGAAAGATCGCGCAAATATCGGGCAGCAGATCGATCATCGCGGCGGTGGGCGTGAGGCTTCGGTGATCGGCTACGAAATCGCTGATGCTAAAATCGATCTCGTGCCCGACCGCCGAGATGACGGGCGTTTTGGCCGCGTAGATCGCGCGCGCCAGAGCCTCGTCGTTGAAGCACCACAGATCCTCGCGCGAGCCGCCGCCGCGAGCGATTACGATCGCATCGTAGCCCTTCTCGTCGGCTGCGCGCAGAGCGCTTATGATCGAAGCGGGCGCGCCTTCGCCTTGCACTAGCGCGTTATACAGATCGATCTTGCAAAGCGCGAAGCGGTCCTGCGCCGCGCGAAGCATATCTGCCTGCGCCGCAGAGCCTGCGCTCGTGATGATCGCGATGCTTTGGGCAAATTTCGGAAGCTGTTTTTTGTGCGCGGCATCAAAAAGCCCCTCTTTGTTAAGCTTCTGCTTTAGCGCGGCAAACGCCGCTTCCAGCTCGCCCTCGCCGCTTTTGCGGATATTTGAGACCTGGATCTGATACGCGCCCGTGGGGGCGTATAGCGAGACCTTGCCGCTTACGATGAGCTTATCGCCGACGGCGGGGATAAAATTTATCCGCGCGGCGTTAAATTTAAACATCGCGCAATCGATCGCCGCGCTCGCGTCTTTGATCGTGAAATACCAGTGCCCGCTCGTGCTTTGAATTCTAAGCTTAGATATTTCGCCCTCGACTTCGACGAAGCTAAAGCTCGTCTCCAAAAGCGTCTTGGCTTGGGCGTTTAGTTCACTTACGCTAAGCATCGTCGCTCTTCCGCGCGATTTTCTCCGCGATGAAAAGCGTGCTGACGTCGAAGCTGAAGCCCTTTTGTACGCGCAGCTCAAAGCCCGCATTTTTGAGCTTTTTGCTAAAGCTCGCGGCGTCTAGGAAGCTGCCGATTGAGCTTGGCAGATACTCGTAGGCTTCTTTGTTTTTCGAGATAAAGGCGCCGATTTTGGGTAAAATTTTACTTACGTAAAAATCTCTGATTTTAAACGCGAGCCCGCCGCTTGCGGCTTTGGTAAATTCCAAAACCACGAGCGAGCCGCCCGGTTTGATGATGCGATTAAACTCCGCAAGCGCCGCGTCCAGCTCCACGACGTTTCTTATACCGTAGCTGATGCTTAAAATATCCACGCTTGCATCATCTAGCGTCGTGGCGCCCGCAGTTGCCTTGAGAAACTCGCAGCCGGGAAATTTTTGCCTCGCTACCTCGAGCATCCCCTCGCTAGGATCGATCCCCACGATCCGCTCGATCTGCACGCCGTGCTGCGCCGCGCCGTCGCGCCACGAGCTTATCATATCGCCCGTGCCGCACGCGACGTCGGCGATACTCACGAGCTTTCCTTTAAGCTTTTCAAGCGTCAGCTCGACCGCTTTTTTGCGCCACGAAACGTCCACGCCGAAGCTGATGGCGCGGTTTGCCAGATCGTAGGTAGGCGCGATCTCATCGAACATCTTTATGATTTTTTCCTGTTTTTGCACGGGCTTTCCTTATTCGTATGCTTTGATTTTGCGCAGCGATCTTTTCAGCGCGCGCAAAAGAGCCTCTTTTTCATTTAAAATTTTTTCCTCCAGCTCGGCGCGGCGGTCGTTTAGACGGGCGTCCAGAGCCAGCAGATACGCAAACGCGACGCCGCTTTTATCGCTTGCTTTTTGATAGATCGCGATGAAATTTTGCCACACGCTGATATCTTGCAGCGCGCCGAAATCCTCGCAGGCGGCCTTGGTGCGTTTAAACAGCTCCCTGACGCAACCCTCATCAAAGCTTCTTGCAAAAATTTCAAGCGCGTATCGCAGCCTCTTTAGCCCTATGCGCGCGTCGTGAAATGCCTGCAGCGATAAACCTTGCTTTAAATTTTTTAGCTCCGAAGCGCGCCTTAAAATATGGAAAGCTAGTAAAATTCCGCGGAATTTTAAGGGGAAAGCATGAGATATTTTAAAAATTTACTCTCTGATTTAAGAAGCGGCAGGCTCGCGCTGCATCCGATTTTGCTTGCGGCGACGTTTTGCATAGTGAAA
>NZ_CALIBF010000175.1 GCF_938045465.1 uncultured Campylobacter sp. | reverse complement strand
GGTCAAAGAGCTCAAAAAAGGCGAGCTCGTGCGCGTAATCTCGGTACCTAAAATTTAGCGCGTAGCGTTTCGGCGGTAGTTGCGGCGGCGGACGGAATTTCAACTGCCGCGAGGGTTAAAATTTTGTCGCTGCGAGGCGTTAAATTTAGTCGCAAAAGCTCTGACTTGGGATTTTGAAAAGTTGAAATTTAGACCCAAATCGCGCGCCGCGATAGGCTCATCATAATTTTTACCGCGCGCCGTATCAGAACAAGCAGGCGCGCCGAAATCTTTGCCGCCGCGCAACTTCAGCTCCAAGCTGTTTTGCGGGTGAAATTTTAAAACTTACAAAAGATAAAACGAAAATGAAAGATAAATTTTATGGCACTCCGACAAGCGTTTTTGGCGAATATAAAGCAGGCGCAAAATGAGCCAAACTCACCCTTTTAAGCCGATTTTCGATGAGAATTCTAAAATTTTAATCCTCGGCTCCTTTCCCTCCGTCGTTTCTCGTAAATTTGGCTTTTACTACGCAAATCCGCAAAATCGCTTCTGGCGGGTGCTGGCGCAAATTTTAAACGCGCCGCCGCCTGCAAGCACGGATGAAAAGATAAAATTCCTACTCGCCCGCGGCATCGCCATCTACGACGCTGCGATCTGCTGCGAGATAAAGGGCTCGAGCGATGCCAAAATGACCGCCGTCGTGCCTGCAAATTTAGAGCCGATCTTTAGCGGCGCGCGCATCGTGCAGGTGTTCGCAAACGGCGGCAAGGCGCACGAAATCTGCGAAAAATACCTAAAAACTCAAATTTTAAACGCAACCGGCAAAGAGCCCGTCAAGCTGCCGTCCACGAGCCCGGCAAACGCAAATTTTAGCTTTGAAAGGCTCGTGCGCGAGTGGACAATCATCGCAGATATGTTAAAGCGTGCCGAAATTTAGCGTTCGGCTCTCTTAAACAGCGCGCGCGAGGTTTACGGGTACATGGCTGCGTGCCGCCAGCGCCAAAAACCAAACCATCAGCCTAAACTCCGCGAAGATTTATCTAAAATTTAGCTTCAAATTTTAAAATTCTTCAAATTTAACCGAGCCAAAGGAAGCAAAATATGAAAACCCGCAAAGCCGCGCAAAATTCGCTCAATTTGGGCTTAAATTTAATGCGAAATTTTAGCTTTCCAAGCGCATTAAAGTTCCTGCTTCTGCTTCCGCTTTTGGCGCTAGGCGCGCAAGCTCTGGAGCCAAAAATCGTAATGAAGCCCGAGCCGGTCCTGAAAAACGGCCTGTATTTCGTAGCGGACAAGCCCTACAGCGGGACGCTCAAGGTGCTGCATTACAGCGCCGAGGATCTCTACGACGTAAATTTTATGGGCGTCGTCTACCCCAGAGCAAAGCCGCTGCCGCCGACGCTAATCCGCGAGATCGACGTAAAGGACGGCACCGCGGTGCGCGAGCGCGATTACTTTGACGGCAGAGATAAGCCCTCAAACGAATATCCGCTAAAAAACGGCCTATACGACGGCGTCGCGAAGAGCTACTACGCGGACGGCGGCGAACTGAGATCGCAGAGCGAATACAAAGCCGGCAAGCGCGAGGGTTTTTACAAGCTGTATTATCAGGGAAGCGGCAAGCTAAAGCAGCAGGGCGCGTATAAAGCGGATAGGCGCGAGGGCGTTTTCACCGACTACTACGAAAGCGGCGAAGTAAGCGCGCGCCATCCGTATAAGGGCGGGCTGCGAAACGGCAAGGACGTGGATTATTACAAAAGCGGCAAAGTGCGCGGGGAACGAAACTATAAAAACGATAAACGACAAGGCGTAGAGAGATGGTATCACGATAACGGCGCACTAAGAGAGATGGGCGCATACAAGGATGACCGCAAACAGGGCGTTTGGAAGTCGTTTTACGAGGACGGCAAGACGCGCGTAGTCGAAAATTTCAAAGACGGCGAGCGCGACGGCGCCGTGCGCGAATACTACGAAGGCGGCGCGCTGCAGGGCGAATACGAGTTTGAGCGCGACAGGCAAACGGGCGCGAGTAAACAATACTACGCAAGCGGCGCGCTTGCGGCGAAGGTAATGTTCAGAGACGGGCGCAAGCACGGGCTATACGAAACATATCACGAAAACGGCGCGCTCAAGGCTAGAGTTACGTTCAAGGATGGCCTGGAGACGGGCAGGGCGAAGCACTACTACGCAGACGGCAAGCTCGAAGCCGAGGGCGAGTTTGAGCGCGGCAGGCTCGTGCGCGCCAAAAAATACGACGAAGCGGGCAAGCTAATCAGCGACAAATCCGATAAAAACGGGCTAGCGAGGGAGTAAAGCGGGCTAAATTTTAAAATTTTAAGCGGATTTGGGGCTTTGAGTAGGCTTAGAATTTTAAATAAGCCAGGAAATTTAAGCAGACGCGACTTTGCGTTTTGCAGGCACAATAATATTTTTGAGCGGAACGGTTTCATACCTTGAGCGAGCGTGGTTTTTAATTTTATTAGGCGTAGCTCTATACTTTAAATAGACACGACTTCGCGTTTCGATTGATCTCTGCTTCACGTCTCTAACATTTGATTAGGACGCGGCTCCGCACTTCAAAGAGACGGGGCTTTGCGCTTCGAGCGCTCACGGCTTTAAATTTTATTGAGTATGTCTTTGAATTTTAAGCGAGCGTGGCCTTACGCATTTGTTTTAGGCTATACATACCGCGCCGTCAAGTGGCGCCTTAACGGATTAAATTTTGTGCTTGTGAAGCGGCACGCTGCATTTCGAGCGAGTAAAATTCTACGCCGAGCGGCTTTACACGGCTCGGCGCTTTAACTAACGAGGTTTCGTGCAGCGCAGCTCGTCGCACGATTTGAGCTGATGTGGTTAAAATTTCGTGCCATATTTTGGCGCACGTAGTGTGCGGGTGCGTCCGGCGTGGCATAACTTGGCTTTCGATGCGGCTCCTTTTTTCGGCATGACGAGCTAACTTTGGCGCGGTGCAAATTTTTAAAATTTAAAGCGAAATTTCAAGCCGAAACGACGCTAAAAATTTCAACTGCCAAAAAGTAAAATTTGACGATCAAATTTTGTTAAATTTAGACCGCGGTTCGCAAGCCGCGCTATTCAGGCTTAAATTTCAAATCTACTGCAACCTTGCCTTTAGCGCGGTAAATTTTAGCTGGCTAATATTTTAAAATTTGCCACCCGCTTTGCTAAACAAAATTTTACGAGCATGGTGTGGGCGAGCAAGGCAGGGGGCAGAAAGAGTCGCCCCCCTCCGTATAATTGCGGAGGCAAAGAATGGGCTACCTATCTCGGTATGAAAATTTAATGGGCTTTATTTGCAACTTTAAAATTTTGCGAGATATTCGCTCGTAACGTTAAATTTCAATACGCAGTACCAAATGGCTAAAAACCAAAATTTGTGCAAATTCTACATACGGCGAGATAGCGAGCTAGAATCATTCACAGCAATCCTGAGGCGACGAGGCACAGTATTCTCAGGGTAAAATAACGGGCGTCAAAATGTGAAAAATGCTTATAAATTTAGCGCGCGGCGGGCATAGAGAACCGAAAATCCGCAGCGCTAAAGTTTACTCGGTAAAAGCCCGAATTTATCCGCAGCAGCCACAATCGCAGCGCGAAGATGCGGCTGGATGAAGCTCGCTGATGTAGAGCTTCACGGAGTCAAGTCCTTGCTCTTTCGCCCACGAGTAGGCGTCGCTTGCAAAGCCAAAGTCCGCAAAGCGCAAGAAATTCTCCATGTAGAACTTGCGCGCATTTTGATGATCGACATAATAGGCGTGTTCCCAAAGATCGCAGGCTAAAAGCGGAATTTTGCCGCGCACGATCGGCGTGTCCGCGTTTTGCGTCGTGATGATTTCTAAATTTGTGCCGCGTTCATCGCACACGAGCCAGCACCAGCCGCTGCCAGAAAGCCCCAGTGCGCGCTTTAAAAACTCGCTTTTAAAATTTTCCATCCCGCCGAAAGCCTGCGCTAAAGCATCCGCTAGCTCGCCGCTAGGCTCGCTTGGCTGCGCGATACAATCGAAGTAAAAATCGTGGTTGTAAATTTCAGAGGCATTGTTAAAAATACGGCTAAAACCTAGGCAAATTTGATAAAGCTTTGAAATTTGCGAAAACTCGCACTCCTCGCCGTGCGCCTCCCTGAAAGACTGCGTAATGATCGTAAAAAGATCCGCGTTCTGTATCGGCGTATCCGCAATGTCTCGATTTAGGGTGGAGACATAGTCCTCGCAAAGCCCGCCGTGATGAAATTTCAAACTCTGTAGGCTCGCGATTTTATTCGTGCGCGGATCAAAAGGCAGCGCCCTGGATCTAAACACTAATAATCCTCGCTGTCCAAATCGCTATAATCGTTGAAACCATCGTCGTCTTCGTAGCTGTAATCGTCCTCGTCGTAGTTGTAGTTGTAACTCTCGTCGCCTCCGATTAAATCATCGTCCTCGTATTCGTCCTCATCGAACTCTTCGTCTTCGAAGTCATCGAAATCAGCCATTTTGCTCTCCTTTGTCGTTGGAATTTACTTTTGATTTTACGCATTCGCTTGCTATTTCCGGGATATTTTCGATATAAACGCTCTGCGATGGGAAGGCAAACGATAGTCCGTTTTGCTCCACGATCTCCATTATTTTAAATAAAACATCCTCTTTAGTTTGGATGAAATTTGCCCATATTACGGTTTTTGTGAAGCAGTAAACTAAAATATTAATAGACGAATCGCCAAAGCTATCTAACGCCACGAACATGGTGCTTTTATAGCCCGCTAAATCGTCGATAGAGACCATATTTTGTCTATAGCGCATACGAAAATCTTTAGAATTTAATGCCGTATCGGCAGACTGAGCGATGCCCGGGTGAGATTTTAGCATCTCTTTGATATCGTTTACGCACTTTCGCAGTTGAGCCGTGCTCGCGCCGTATTCGACGCCTACGGTAAGCTTTAAATTCCGTCCTACCTTCCTGCGGCTCCAGTTTTTGATATTTTGCGCCATTATGTTGGAATTCGGCACAAAAACAAGAGCGTTGTCAAAGGTTCTGATCGTCGTCTTTCTGAAGCCTGTTTCTACGACGTTTCCTTCTATATCTCCTAATACGACCCAATCACCTTGCGAGAACGAGTTATCAAACAATAGCATCACGGATGAGAAGAAATTCGCGATGATGTCCTTGGTCGCAAACGCGATCGCAAGTCCGCCGATTCCAAGAGATGCCATAAGCGCCGAGATGTCAAAGCCTAGACGCTTTAGTACCAAAAGCACGGCGATGATGATTACGATGACGTATAGAATTTTAACGACTAGATTTATGATATCTTTTCTGACGCCTTTTTTCGTAATGTTTCCAAGCACGACAATACCGTAACCATCGATGATTTCGATGATGAGCCATGCCCAAAGCACCACGTAAACGATCGAGAATAAATTTGCAAATTTTATCGGCACGGGCGCCGGATAATAAAATATACTAAGACAGATATCGACCGAATAAGCGATCAGCAAAATACCCATCGGACGCTTGATAATGCCCACTACTTGCGTTTTTAGAGTTTCGCTATCCAGAGAGAAGCTTTTATTGAAGGATTTAAACACGAAATAGATGATGTTGGCAAGTAGCCTGCGAAGCGAGTAGAAAAATAGCGTAATCAGCGTGATTAGAATGAGCTTGCCGAAATTTACGTGGCTGAGCTTAAACGGAATTTTATCGTTGATATAATCGATCACCGACTTAAAATTTAAGCTCGTAAAAACCACGCTGCTTGCGAGTAGATCGCTATTTCGCGACAGATACGTAAGCACCTCGTCGTAGGTCTGCTTGTCGTTTTTCAAATCGTTGATTTTAGACTCTAAGGCGTCTATCTGCTCTTGACTGCTTAGATTATTTTTCAAATCATTAAGTTTGCTAAAATCCCTAGTTTGGATATTTAGTAGCGTACTACTCAGCTCGCTTTCAAGCGCGCTTCTGCTTGCGCCGTTTACAAACATATCCTCAATTTTCATAAGTGAGGTATAAAAGATCTCTGCCATCTCCATTTTTTCCAAATCCGCGCTTGCATTTACGTATTCGGGAGAGCTCTGCTTTTTGGCGTATTTTTTTAGCGTAGTTTGGATGTTCTTTTTATTTTGCGCATACGATATTATGCTTTCGATATCCATATCTTGCTGTGTAATCGCGAAAGGTAGGCGATCAAAGAGCTTGGCTTTATTGCGATCGATGGCGTCCAGTTCGTTTTTGCTCGCGTTGGCGTCGCCGCCGTTAAGCAGGGAGCTGCGCTGCAAATTTAGCTTTTTAATCTCTTTGATTACAGAGATAAGCGTCTCGCTGTTAGGAGCTTTTTTCTGCGAAGTCTCCGTTTTAGCGACCTTTTCCGCGATCATATTTATTACTTCAGTTTTATTGCCATCCTCTGCACCGAGAGATTTGGATAGAATTTTAGCGACTTCTTTTTTGATCTCGGTTTTGTTGTTTTCTAAAGTAAGATTTGCCTCTGGAGCGGAAGAATTCGTCTCTACAAAGCTTCCCTCGCCGGTCGTGTTGAGGTCTGCAAACGCTAAAGCGGCGCTAAAAAGACTAATCGTTAAAAAGCTGATTATAGATTTTTTCATAATCCATTCCCTTATTTAATAGCGTAAAATGCGCGCCTTCGTCGTCGTAGTTGAATAGTTCGCCCGTTTCGATGACGTAGTGCCAGCCGTAAATTTTAATCTCGCCGTTTTTATAGGCGTCTTTGATGCCAGGAAAGCTAAGTAAATTTTGCATGGAATTTATAATATTTAGCCGCTCGGTGATCCACTCGCGCTTATCGGCGCCGAGATCTTTGAGCTTTTCGACCTCGTCTTTTACAGGCTGCATTAAATTTAGCCAGCGCCTTACGTTTGGAATTTTTTCAAGCTTTTTTGCGTCATAAAACAGCGCCGCGCAGCCCCCGCAGTTGCTGTGCCCGCAAACGATGATATTTTTGATATTTAGCGAATACAGCGCGTATTCAATCGCTGAGGTAGTCGCTAAAAATTCCTCGCTAATGCGGTATGGAGGAACGACGTTTGCGATATTTCGCACGACGAAAAGCTCTCCTGGAAGCGTCGAAGTGATTAGGCTTGGCACCACGCGCGAGTCGGAGCAGCCGATAAAAAGCGTGTGGGGCTTTTGATGATTTGCCAGACTTCCGAAAAGCTCGGCATGCTCGGCAAAATTTTCTTCCATAAATTTAATAGCTCCATTTATTAACTGGCTGGGCATACTTTCTCCTTAAAAAAGTCGGGAATTATATATTACTTTCATAAATAGATAGAATTCTGCGAATTTTTAATTATATATTTACCAAATTTTCGCTAAACTCCCCGCTCATAAATCAAAAGAAGGAGAAAGATATGAGTCTATACGACAGACGAAATTACGCGGACGGCTATGAACTATCGGACGCATCACTAGAACAAGGACGAATCTCTCAGACCATTAAACAAACCTACGCGCTTCTAACCGCTTCGATGATAGCTGCGGCGGCAGGGGCTTTTGTGGCGATGAGTTTCGGCGTGAGCTTGGCTCTTCATCCGATTTTATATCTGGTAGTTTTAATGGGGCTGATCTTCGGTATGCAGGCAGCCGTAAATCGCGGCGCCAACACGATCGCGCTGGTTTTGCTTTTTGCATTTACCTTTATTACCGGTCTTACTCTAGGTAAATTGATCGCTATTTATATCGCAGCGGGTGCCGGAGATGTGGTAACACATGCGTTTGTGGCTACGGCGATTACTTTCGGTGCTCTTACCGTTTATGCGATGAATACAAAGACAAATTTCGACTCTTGGGGCAAACCGCTATTGGTATCGCTTGTGGCTATTATCGTGCTAAGCCTTTTGAACTACTTCTTTTTCAAAAGCACCGTGCTTGATATAGCGATTTCAGCTTTTTCGGCTTTAATCTTTTCGATGTATATCATCTACGATACTAAAAATATTATAAACGGCACCTACACTTCACCGATAATGGCTGCCGTAGATATGTATCTAAACATCTACAACCTCTTCCTTTCGCTGCTAAGAATTTTCGGCGCAAGTAGAGACTAAATTTTACGCACCGCTTCGTGCGGTGCACTCTTAACTTAAAATTTATAAATCTTTTATTATAATCGCAAATTCAATTTTTTCAAAAGGTTTTTATAGTGACAACATTATTTTTGGTTTTACAAGTCGTCTTCGCCGTGATAATTACGATCTCCGTCCTGCTGCAAAAAAGCTCATCCATAGGGCTTGGCGCATACAGCGGAAGCAACGAAAGCTTATTCGGAGCGAAGGGCCCGGCGGGGTTTTTGGCTAAATTTACCGCCGCGATGGGAATTTTATTTGTGATAAATACACTCGTGCTTGCGTATTTCTATCAGCAAGATGCTAAATCTTCTGTCGTCGATCGCGTAAAGATCGAAGCAAATGCTACTAAATCCGTGCCAAACGCTGTCCCTGGCGTGCCGTCCATACCAGCTTCTAGTGCAAAGCCTAATTTCGCTCCGGCAAGCACCGAGTCAAATTCCATAATTAGCAGCGAGACCAATGCGACGGATACGAAAATCGAAGCGCCCGCAGCTCCTGCTACCGATACCGCCGCAGCTAGCGCGCCTGCTCGGTCGCAAGCATCAAGTGATACCAATGCCAGCGCCGCTTCCGCAGATCAAAACACAACCAAATAAACTCTAAATTTTAAAATTTAAAAGCGCAAAATCCGCGCTTTTAAATGCTATTCTTATTTTTTTAACGCTATAATTCCGCAAATTTTATTTAAAGGATTTGAATGCTAGAAGCTATCTACAAAGAGCAAAGAGCAAACGGCGATCGAGCTATCGAGGCTTTGAAAAAGGACTTTACGACGCTACGCACCGGCAAAGTGAGCGTGGCGATCCTGGATCATATTTTCGTGGATTATTACGGCTCGCAAACTCCGCTAAATCAGGTCGCGACCGTCCTTTCGACCGATGCGGTTACGATCTCGATCACGCCGTGGGAAAAGCCGATGCTAAAGGCGATCGAAAGCGCGATCGCAGCGGCAAATATCGGCGTCAATCCGACTAACGACGGCGAGAGCGTAAAGCTATTTTTCCCACCGATGACGGTCGAGCAACGCCAAGAAAACGCTAAAAAAGCAAAAGCGATGGGCGAGAAGGCCAAAATCGGCATTCGCAACGTCCGCAAAGACGCTAACGACGAAATCAAAAAGCTCGAAAAAGACAAAGCGATCTCCGAAGACGACGCCAAAAAGGGCTACGACGAGGTGCAAAAGATCACCGACTCTTACTCCGCCAAGATCGACGACGCAGTCAAGGCCAAAGAAGCCGAGCTTTTGAAGGTTTGAGCTGTGAATATAGAAAAAATCTATCGCGACTGCGGCGCATATCTGCGAGGGCATTTTCTGCTTTCAAGCGGCAACCACTCGGAATTTTATCTGCAAAGCGCCAAAGTACTTGAGGATCCGCGGCTCGCGGGACAGCTTGCAGACGAACTCGCCGCTATCATCGAAAAAGCGGGCGTGGAGTTTGACAGCGTCTGCTCGCCCGCGCTGGGCGGAATTTTAGCGGGCTACGAGCTAGCTCGCGCGGCAAAAAAGCGTTTCATATTTACCGAGCGCGTAGATCGCGTAATGAGCCTGCGCCGCGGCTTTGAAGTGCATAAGGGCGAGAGATTTATCGTCTGCGAAGACATCATCACGACGGGCGGCTCGGCTCTTGAGAGCGCCAGGCTCATCGAAAACCTCGGCGGAGAGGTCGTGGGCTTTGCCGCGCTTGCCAATCGCGGATTTTGCAAGGTCGCAAATTTAGCGGGCAGCGTCGCTAAGGCTGGCGCCAAGCTGCCCGCGGATAAGCCGTTTTTTGCGCTAGGCAATTTCGAGTTTGAAATTTACGAGCCCGCGACCTGCCCGCTTTGCGCTGCCGGAAGCAAGGCGATCAAGCCCGGCAGTCGCGGAAACTAGGCGCCGATTTGCTGCTAACAAACCGCAACGAGATTAAATTTTATCCTCTCGGCTCTAAATTTAGCGCGCCGGAATTTTAAAATTTAATCTAAAACGGATCGAAATGGTAAAACAAAAAGCTAAGATTTCACCGATTTTTCTGCGCATAAAGGCCTTCATCGTCGATCTTTTCATCATCGCGATGCCCCTATTTTACAGCGTTACCTATCTCGTCTTGGGCTCAAAAGAGGCTCTGTGGCGCAACCAAGCCGCGATCGCGCTTATCTGGCTTGCTTACGGCGCTATTTGCGCAGCATTTTATGCTCGCTGCGCTCAGACTCCGGGCTATAAGCTCGCGGGGCTTTATCTCATCGACATTCGTAGCGGACGCAAAGTAAGCTTCTTTAGAGCCTTAGCGCGCTTTGCGTACTTCGTATTTGCGGGCTTTAGCGTCGTGGGGCTTTTGATCTGCTTTTTTCGCAAAGATAGATTAAATTTACACGACCTGCTAAGCGGAGCCGTGCCCGTCGTGCGAAAGGACGCGCAGTGAGCGGGCAGATTTGCGGCATCGACGAGGCTGGGCGCGGCTGTCTTGCGGGGCCGCTTTGCGTCGCGGGCTGCGTGCTGCGGCGCGAGATCGCAGGCCTTGCCGATAGTAAAAAGCTAAGCGAAAAGCGCCGCGAGGAGCTCTACGCCCAGATCATCGAAAACTCGTGCTACAAAATCGTCGAAATTTCAAGCGCGCAGGTCGATGAGATCGGACTCAGCGCATGTCTAAGATCGGCGCTTGAGCAGATTCTCGCGCATTTTATGGGTTTTAGCGGACAGATCATCTACGACGGCAACGCAACCTTCGGCGTACGCGGGCTTCAGACGCTCGTAAAGGCCGACGCGCAAATCGCCGAAGTAAGCGCGGCGAGCATCCTCGCCAAGGTCACGCGCGACCGCACGATGCATGAGCTCGCGCAGCGCTACCCGCAATACGGCTTCGCGCAAAATAAAGGTTACGGCTCGCGCGCACACATCGCGGCGATCGAGCGGTACGGGCTCACGCCTTTTCACCGCGCGAGCTACAAGATCAAATCGCTGCAACCCTCGCTGTTTGATTAACGCGACAGCAAGCTTGCTTTATCAGCGAGGAAAAACCGCCGATTTTGGCCGATACTCCGTAGGCAAACGGCGCCGAAACTCATACCCAAAGGCACAAACTTCCAATTTTGGTTAATACGGCGAGTCGCTAGTTTCGGCGGGCGGAATCCGCTTTTTGGCTAGCTCGTCGGAATTTTAACCGAACCTCTCCCGTCTCGCGCTCACGGCTATGGACTACTCCTGCGCTGCTTGCAGGAATTTTAACCCGCACTTTTGTATCTCGTAAGAGTCCGTATAAGGTCGGAATTTTATCTAAAACCGCAAGCTCGGCTCGCTAGCTTATCCGCGTCCGAATAAAATTTAAAATTCCGCGCAGCGTAAATTCAGCCCGCGCACCGCAATAAGGCTAAATTTAAATTTAGCCTTGACGGCGAGAAGGCATCGTGCTTTAAATTTAAAATCCACGTAAAATCTTGAATGAAATTTTGATATAAAAAAGGCGGCTAAATTTTAAAATTTTATAAAATTTAGCCGCGAGATGAGGTGCTTACTTTCTTTCGTAGAAAATTACTAAGGCGTCTTCTGCCACCCTTTTACCAGTGAACGAACTTGTTTTAATAATATCATCGGCAACATCTTCGGTCACCATAAATTTATCCGACAAACTTATGCTTTTATCGGCATTCACGATAAAATTTAGCTCAATAACAGCTTTTGATGGATACTCTACTTTTTTGCGTCCAAAAACTGCATCATATTGCTCTACTGTTAGCTGCGAGTAATAGACGGCTCTCTTAAGATATTCTATAATATAATCAACGCTATATTCTTTTTGAAATTCCCCTTTTAATTTATCGTCA
>NZ_CALIBF010000174.1 GCF_938045465.1 uncultured Campylobacter sp. | reverse complement strand
GATGGCTTTCGATACTCCTTACAGCGCTTCATCTAGCGAGCTGGACGTACGAAACGGAGAGGCTAGCGTTACGTTAAGTCAAAGTTTAGGCGCCGTTAGCATAAATAAAATTCTTACCTTTTATCCAAATGGTAGTTATAAATTGGATCTGAAGTTAAGCGGCAATGCGCGTTATTTTATCAGCCCTGGCTCGCGCCCGAACGTAGAAGTAGATAGCTATACGGTTCACGGCGTCATCGTAGGAAAACCTGGCGAAGCGGGAATTTCAGATAAAATCGCTTCATTTTTTACAGGCTCGCAGGCTATAAACGAAAGCGTAGAAATTTTTAAAGATGGCGACGTGGATAAAAACGAGCGAATAAGTGGCGCAAATATCGCTGCGAGCTCGGATCGTTATTATACGACGCTATTTTACGGAGAGAGCTTGAATGCGACCGTGACTGACGCAGATAAAATTTCGCAGGTTTTCATAGGCTCGGACGGCGATCTTAGTCTTACGGGCTATATCGGCGCGAAAGATCACGCAACGCTAAGCTCGATAAATCCTGCTCTTACGCACATTATCGAATATGGCTGGTTCACCTTCATCGCTCGCCCGATGTTTAAATTTCTAAACTGGCTGCACGGCTATATCGGTAACTGGGGCTGGTCGATCGTCGTGCTTACGCTCATTATCCGCCTAATCTTATTCCCGCTAAGCTACAAGGGAATGCTATCTATGAATAAGCTAAAAGATCTGGCGCCTAAGATGAAGGAACTTCAGGAGAAATATAAGGACGATAAGCAGAAGCTGCAGATGCATATGATGGATCTGTATAAGAAAAACGGCGCCAATCCGATGGGCGGTTGCTTGCCGATACTGCTTCAGATACCGGTATTTTTCGCGATCTACCGCGTTTTGCTTAACGCGATCGAGCTAAAGGGCGCTGAATGGGCGCTGTGGATCCACGATCTGTCGCTTAAAGATCCATATTACATCCTGCCGATTACGATGGGAATTTTGATGTTTTTGCAGCAAAAGATCACGCCGACTACATTTACTGATCCGATGCAAGAGAAGATGATGAAATTCTTGCCGCTCATTTTTACGGTATTTTTCGTAATGTTCCCGGCGGGTCTTACGTTATACTGGACGGTAAATAATTTCTGCTCCATTATCCAGCAATACGTCATTAATAAAGCCTTTGCTAGGCATAAACAAGCTCAAATAGCGGAGAAAAAGTCATGATAATCGAAGCTGAAAATTTAAAAGATGCCTATAATAGAGCCGCTAATGCGCTTGGATGCTCGGTGACGCAGCTTAACGTGCGTGTGCTGCAGCATCCAAGCGGCGGATTTTTGGGCTTTTTTAAAAAAAATGCCGTAATAGAAGCGGTTTTGGAAGGGGAGAAATTTAGCGAAAATCCGGAATTTAGCACTCCGCAAAGCAAAGTCGGTAAAGCAGAGAAAAAGCAGGGCGATAAATCAGAGCCGCAAAGCCCGCGCACCACGCATTCTAAACATCGCAAAGAAAAGCAAAAGGGCGTTGTGACGGATGAAATTTTATCCGATATCAAAGAGAAGCTATCTGCACTTTTCAGATCAAGCGAGTTTAATATCGAAGTTAGCGATGTTAGCAAAATCGACGAAAATACCGTCTATATCAAGCTGCAAGGCGAGGATAGCGCGCTTTTGATAGGCAAAGAGGGGCACCGCTACAAGGCACTTTCGTATATGATTTACAACTGGATCAGCATCAGATATGATCTTGCTGTGGTTTTTGAAATCGCGGAATTTTTACAAAATCAAGAACGATTTATTGATTCTTATGTAAATGCGCTCGTGGAACGCTCCGGAAATGAGCGTATCGTCACGAAGGCTTTTGATGGCGCATTTATCAAAATCGTAGCCGACAAGCTAAAGCAGGCGTATCCAGATCGTTTCGTGGGTATCAAATCCACGCGTAGCGGCAAAATCGTCATCGTAGACGAAAAAAACTAATCGTGAGCGAGACTATCGCCGCTATCGCTACGGCTCACGGCATCGGCGGAATTTGCATAGTTAGAATTTCAGGCGAGGAAGCGCTATCTATCGCTCTAAGCCTTTCACATCGCAGCTGTTTGCGACCTCGCTATGCCACGCTTGTGAATCTTTTTGACGAGAGTGGCGAAGCGTTCGGCGAGGCGATTTTGATATATTTTAAAGCTCCGCATAGCTTTACCGGTGAGGATGTCGTAGAAGTGCAGACCCACGGCGGCTTTACGGCTTCGTCCTTGGCGTTAGATGCCGTGCTGGCTCTGGGTGCGCGCATAGCAAATCCGGGCGAGTTTAGTAAGCGAGCGTTTTTAAACGGTAAAATGGATCTTAGTAAAGCCGAAGCCATAAGCGATCTGATTAATTCGCGCTCGCAAAGTGCGGCTAAAGCTTTAGCGCGCAGCCTGCGGGGCGAGTTGGCAGACTTCGTCGCAAATCTGCGCGCAGCTCTGGTTAAGACGTTGGCCTTCGTCGAGGTTTGCATCGATTACGCGGAGGATGATCTGCCCGCAGATGTGCTGCAAAACTCGCAAGAAATGCTTAGTCAAAATATCGCTTCGCTAGAAAAAATCACTCGCATCAGCCGCAACCGAAGAGGGCTAATCGAGGGCTTTAAAGTAGCGATTGTGGGTAAGCCTAATGTCGGTAAATCAAGCATTTTAAACTCTATGCTGAGCTTTAGTCGCGCTATCGTGAGCGACGAAGCGGGCACTACGCGCGATCTCATCGAAGAAAGCCTGCAGATAGGCACTCATCTAATCCGTATAGTCGATACTGCAGGTATCAGACACAGCGGCTCAAAGCTCGAGAGTATCGGCATTTCATATTCGCTTCGCGCTGCAAGCGAGGCAGACGTGATTTTGGCAGTGTTTGACGCAAGTCGCGAATGGGACGCCGAGGACGCGCAGATCCTAAAAATATTGCGCGAACAAAAAGACAAAAAAATCATCTACGTTTTAAATAAATGCGACTTGCCGCGTAAATTTCATCCTAGCGCAGAGGATCTTGACGAGGATTTAGAGACTTTTTCTGCAAAAAATTTCGCAGCCGAAAATCCCATATCAGAGAATTTCACAGCCGAAAATTTAAAGCAAAGTCGGACCTGCGACGCTTCTTTAAATTCCTGCGCGCAGAATTTAAAAGCTAAAAATTTAAAGCGTGACTTAAGCGCGCAAAATTCTACTTCCACAGATTCCGTGCTTACAAGCCAAATAGCTCTTGCGAATTCCATAAATCTGGTGGGGCAGAATTCCGCCGCAAAAGTGGAACTAGCGTCGCCAAATACCGAGCGCGCTACTGCAAGCTGTGCTGCGGAGAATTTTACGAAAGATAATTCCAAACAAAATTCTGCAAATTCCATCGCGCCTAATAGCTCTGCAATAAATTCAAATTCCGTTAGGCAAAATACCCAAGCAAATTCCATTTTTGCGCCACTTGAAATTTCTGCAAATGAGGGCGTAGATAAAATTTTAACCGCGCTTGAGAGCTACTTAAATTCTCAAAATTTCGATGGCCTTATGCTAAGCAACGAGCGGCAAATTCTATCTTGCGAGAGCGCGCTTGCGGCTCTTAAAAACGCGAGCGAGCGCCTGTCTTGCGGCGAGCTTGAGCTTTTTGCATTTGAGATAAATCGCGCGATTGAGGCGATTGCACGTATTTCGCGTCCATTTGAGCGAGACGAAATTCTAGACGAAATGTTTAGCAATTTTTGCCTCGGTAAATAGCGTTTTAGCTACTAATTAGCCAAAATTCAATATAATCTCGCATTTAAAACGAGGTCTTTATGAAGGAAAAAATCCAATATTTTTTGGCGCTGGGTCTGATAAAATTTGCAAAATTCGCGCCGAAAAGCTTCATATTCGCATTTTTCGATAAGCTCGCACTTTTTGCATCGTGGAAGCTTAGTAGGCGCGTTAAAGTCGCGCAGGATAACCTTCGCGCCGCCTATCCGCAAAAAAGCGAAAGTGAGCTTCACGCTCTTGCGATCGAGAATTTTCGCAGTATCGCTAGGACGCTTACCGACACGCTTTTATTTTACAACGGAAGACTAAAATTTGATGATCTGATTTCAAACGGCGAGCAGGCGCTAGAGCGCGTCCGAAAGCTAAAAGGTGATAATCCGCACGGGATTTTATTTTTTACGGCGCATTTTGGAAATTGGGAAATTCTAGCTAATTTTTTCGGCGCCAACGGCTTTCCTGTCTCGGTAGTCGGGCGTCGCAGCGATAATGAGTTGATCGAAGAGCGGCTAGTGGCGCCGTTTCGCGAGCGCTACGGCAACGATCTTATCTACAAGGATGATGCGATGCGCAGGCTCGTGCAGGCGCTAAAGCAGGGGCGCAACGTAGGCATCCTGCCCGATCAAAAGCCGGGCCCTAAAAACAGCCTGATTACGACCTTTTTTGGACGGCAGTGCTACACCACGAAGACTATCGCATCGCTTTATTTGAAATTTCATCCCGTGCTGATCCCGATCTTTGCGCGACGCGACGCGGATAATCGCTATGAGATCGTGATCAAGGATTTCCCGCCGCTACCTGAGGGGCTAAATAAGGACAAAGCCGAGCTGTTTATCACGCAAAAGTGCAACGACATTTTCGAAGAGGTTGTGCGAACCGCGCCGCAGCAGTGGTTTTGGATACATAAACGATGGAAAATGGACTGATGGCGCGGCAAATTTCAAGAGGCGAGAGCAAACGGGGTGTCATAAGAAATTTATCCGCGCCGCAGGGCTCGCGCCTTTTTGCAAAAGAGCAAAGCGTCGTAAATTTAGGCGATGCCACGCGAGCGGGTAAAATTTTAAATCCTGAGAGCTCTATGGCGATCGCCGTCGTCGCGCGAGATTATAAAAATTCGGATTTCAAAAATTTTATATCGTTTTGCGGCAGCCCCTCTTACATTTTGCGCCGTGAAAGCTTTAGCGATAAAAATTTAAGATCCGACGCCTCAGATTACGTATGTCGCCTAGGCGGCGGACCGCTAAATTTTAATAGCGAAAGCTCCGCTGCAAATCCGTCCGCCCCAAAAAATCCGCATCGCAAAGCGCTCATCTTAAGTGACGGCCGCAAGGGGCATGAGAACCAAAGTATCGCATTTTGCGAGCTAAAAGGGCTTGATTTTTGCATTTGCAAGATCGCTTACGCAAACAAGTTTCTTAAACTTTGCTCTTACGCGCTTGATTTTTTAGGATTTTATTTTAAAATTTTTAAGTGCGATCTTGGCGGGAGCGGCACGGCGGCGGACCGTAAAAACGGATCAAATTTAAATAATACCTCTTTAAACAGCCCCGCTGCATCAGATAGCATAAATTTAGATGCTGCGCCGAATGGCACCAATTCAGATGCCGTATCAGATAGCGCAAATTTAGATGCCGCGGCGGATCGCAATTTAAATTTCGCAGATTTCGATCTGTTCGTAGGCGCGGGCTCTACGAGCTATTACGCGCTGAAATTTTACGCGCGCAGATACGCTAGGCCGAGCGTCGCACTGATGTATCCGAAAGGCTACCGCAAGGATTTTAGCGTCATCATCGCAGGCGCGCATGATCGCCCAAAGCCGAGTGCGAACCTTAAAATTTCGCCCGTCTCGCTTAGCTTTTCGCGTCCGCAGGGGCTGTATAAGCCGCAGCGCAAGGCGGTAGGATTTATCATCGGCGGACCGAATTCCTGCTTTGAGATGGGGGATGAAATTTTAAAGCAGATAGAGGGCGTAAGGGCGCAGTTTGCGGACTGCGAGTTTGCGCTAACGACCTCTCCGCGCACGCCGCGGGCTACCGAGAGCGCGCTAGCCAAGCTTAGCTGGGATTACAGCGTGATTTACAGCCGCGAGCCAGTAAATCCGATCGGCGATTTTTTGGCGCAGTGCGAGTGGGTCTTTATCGGTGAGGACAGCGTCTCGATGATAAGCGAAGCCGTATCTAACGGGCGCGCGAACGTAGCCATTTTGAGTTTAAAACGCAAAGACGCTCATAATAAATTTGACGATTTTATAAGCGCTCTCGTTTCTACTGGACATGCTAGGCGCTACGATGAAGCGCTAAAAAAGACTGCAAAGTACGATCTTGGGGCGTTTGTGAGGGAGATAAAAATATGAGGGTTGTGCAAATCCTGCCCGAGCTGAACGAAGGCGGCGTCGAGCGCGGCGTAGTCGAGCTAAATAGAGAGTTTGCGCGGCGCGGCATCGAAAATTTCGTTATCAGTAACGGCGGCAAATTGGTGCCAAAGATAGAAAATGAGGGCGGCGTGCATGTGCGGCTCGACGTTTGTTCCAAAAATATCCTAAGCGTTGCGGCGCGCGTTTTAAAGCTGCGTAAAATTTTAAACGAAATTTCTCCAGACATCGTGCATGTTCGCTCCCGCGTGCCAGCGTGGCTGGTTAAATTTGCTCGCCCGCGTGCAAAGATCGTAAGCACCGTGCACGGGATAAATTCCGTAAATTTCTACAGCAAAATCATGACGGATGCGGACGCGATCATCTGTCCTAGCGGCTATGCGCGCGATCACGTGGTACGAAGCTACGGCGTAGATGCGGCCAAGATCACGATCATTCCGCGCGGCATCGATCTAGAAAAATTTAATCCCAAAAATTTAGACGAGCGCTTCATCGCGGAATTTCGGCAGAATTTTAACCTCGCGCAGGATGATTTCATCGTCTCGGGCGTTGGGCGCATTACGCAGATTAAGGATTACAAAACCCTGATCCGCGCCGCGGCTTTGGCAAGCGAACAAAATCTTAAAATTTTGATCGTAGGCGGCGTGAGAGCGGATCGCGACGAGTATTTTTCCGAGCTAAAATCGCTCGTAGAGGGGCTTGGCCTGGGCGAGCGCGTAATTTTTACGGGCTCGCAGAGCAAGGTAGCCGAGATTTACTCGCTCTCGTCGGTCACGGTAAGCGCTTCAAGCAAGCCCGAGAGCTTCGGGCGTTCGATGGCTGAGGCGATCGCGCTGAACTGCCCGGTGATCGCGACCCGTCACGGCGGCGCGCTGGATATCGTAAGAGAGGGCGAAAACGGCTATTTTTTTGACGTTGGCGATGCGCAGGCGCTGGCGGAGCTGTTTGCCCCCTCGCGCGAGCTGAAATTTGACGGCTACGGCTACGTTTCGCAAAACTTCAGCCTAAAGCAGATGGTAGAAAAAACGATAAAGGTTTATGAGAGTTTAATATGAAAAAATTTTTTTACGAAAACGCGCCTAGCGGCTGGAGGATCACATTTTTAACGCTGCTGCTTCTTTGGTGCGCGTCGCTGTTTTTTAAAAACGCGGTCTATCAGATCTCCTTTGCGGCGCTAAATTTACTATTTTTAGTCCATCTGATATATTTTAAAAACTACGCAATCCTAAGCGAAATTTTGAAAAAAACGCGATTTATCGCGATCTGCTTCGTTTGTTTAGTGGCGACGCTAGCGATCTCAAACATCCTAAATGAGGCTGTTATCTCAAAAAAAGCATGGCAGAGCACCCTATTTTTCGTCCTTCGATATGGCGCGATATTTTTGGCGCTTTGCTATTTTTACAAGCTTAAATTCTTTGATCAAAACGCCGTTTTCGCCTTTTTGTTCGTGGGGCTTGGAATTTTATCGGCGAGCGTGATCTATCAGCTTGTAAACAGCCCCGACGCAATCGTCTTTTCAAGCGATTCTGTTCGCGGAGGTCTTAGCGGATCGCTTTCGAACCGCAATATCTTAGGGCTTTTTATGGGCTTTGGGCTCTGCCTTAGCGCGGTGGCGATACGGCGGCCTTTGGCGCTTAAATTTGCGGCTCTATTTTTATTTGCGTTTTTTATGATCTTTTCATTTTCCAGAGCGGCGTGGGTCGGTGCGTTTTGTGCGCTTGCGTTTTATAGCGCGCTAAATTTAAAGAGCCTAAACAAAAAATACCTGCTTTTCACGGTAGGCTTCATCGCGATTTTTGCTATTTTGCTTGCGCTTTCGCCGTCGTTTGAGCAAAGGCTAGCCGCGCTATTTAGCGGCGATTCTTCAGGTAGGACCGTGATTTGGAGCTATATTTTAGAAATGGCGCAGCAAAAGCCTATCTTAGGCTATGGGCTGGGCTCATATATAAATTTGCCGGGCTCCCCGGTCCTAGAGCATCCTGAATATAACGCGCCGCACAATCTATTTTTAGAAATTTTACTTTATAGCGGCGTGCTCGGTCTCATCTTTTACGGCGCGATCCTATTTAGCGTTTTTAAGGAGTGCATTCAAAGCAGGCAGTTTGGGGTTCTTGCGCTTCTAATCTATCTTTTGATAGATTGTCAGTTCGATCACGGAGCGTATCTGTCGAAAGAAGCGCTAAGCCTGGCTACGATTTTGAGTTTTTTGGCTTATCGCATGAGGATTGAGAGATGATCTACGCGGCGGCGGTTTTGGCTTTTGCGGCGCTTTTTGCGTGGTTTTGCCTGCGCTTTGCGTGGTGGGCGAAGGATCTGCCTTACGAGTATCCGCGCGTGCTGATGTATCATATGATCCGCGAGCATCTGCCAAAGCATGCCTCTAAATTTAACCGTCTGCGCGTGACCCCCGTCGCGTTTGAAAAACAGCTTGCGTGGCTGAAGCGAAACGGCTTTACGAGCTACACTTTAAGCGAGCTTGCAAGCTTGGATAAAAAGCCCGCAAAGGCGGTTTGTATTACCTTCGACGACGGATACCGCGATAATCTCACGGGCGCTCTGCCTCTTTTGCAAAAATACGGCTTTAAGGCGACGATTTTCATCGTAAACCGACGCTTTGAGGGGAATTGGGCGACCGATAAGGATCTGAAAAAATCAAGCGACGAGCTAAATCGCGAGCAGATGTTAAGCGACGAGGAGGTTCGCGAGCTTTTGCAAAGCGGCCTCATCGAGATCGGCTCGCATACGCTCGATCATGCAAATTTGCCTAGCTTAGACGCGACAGAGCAGCTGCGCCAGATGAGCGAATCAAAGCGCGAAATAGAGGAGAAATTTGAGATCTCTTGCAGCGCCTTTGCCTATCCGTTCGGCTTTTACGACGAGATTAGCGTGCGCTGCGCGCGCGAGGCGGGCTTTAGCTGCGCCGTTACGACGCAAAACGACGTGTTGCGCCCTCACTACTCAAATTTTGAAATTCCGCGCATCATGGTTAGCGGCAGGCAGGGGCTTTTTAGCTTCATTTTGAAGATGAAAAAGGGCAGAAATAGATGAAAATCGCCTACCTTTGCTGCTCCAGATTTTACGGCGGCGTCGAAAAGATCGTAATCGACTCGCTAAATGAGCTTTGCAAAAGCGAGCAGACGGCGCTCATCGTGCCCGATAGATGTGAGTTTTTGCAGCGTCTGGATGCTCGCGTGCAAATTTATCAGTACAAAAGCCGCGACAAGCGTTACAATCCGTTTTTGTTCGCTGAAATTTATCGGTTTTTACGCTCGGGCGGATTTGAAATTTTACATTCGCACGGCGCCAAAGCCGCGCAGATCGGCTTCGTAGTCGAAAAATTTTTAAATCTTAAGCTTGTCGCGACCAAACACAACGACCGCAAAGCGCCCGTTTTCGATCGCGTGCAAAACGTCATCGCAGCCTCTCGCAAGGTCGCAACCACGATAAAGCACGCCGCGAAAGTGATATATTTCGGCATAGAGCCGCGGCGGGAGTTTGCAAATCGTGAAATTTTCGCGCGCTGCAAGGATACGGATGGCGCTGCAAACGTGGCGCCCAAGGAAACAAAGGACGCATGCGGCGACTCGGCTGGTGCTGCGGGTGCGTCGCAAAATATGGCTGGCGTTGCATTTGCGTCGCAAGATACGCCTGATGGGGCGAGTGTATCGCAAGATAGGGCTTTCGATGCGGACGCATCGCAAAATAAGACTAGTAGCATATTCGTATCGCAACAGGGTGCAAGCGCGGCGGCGGGAAATTTTAAATTTAGCATCGTTGCGGTCGGCAGGCTCGATAAGATCAAGGGTTTTGATCTTTTGATCCGCGCCGCAAGCGAGCTGAAATTCGATTTCGAGCTTAAAATTTACGGGCAGGGCGGCGAGAGGCAAAATTTGCAAAATTTAATCGATTCGCTAAAATTGCAGGACCGCGTGCGGTTGTGCGGCTTTTGCGACGACGTTGCGGCAGCTCTTGCCGCGTCGCACCTGCACGTCATCAGCTCGCGCAAGGAGGGCTTTCCCGTGATTTTGATCGAAGGTATTTTTTATTCGCCCGTGCTGATATCTACCCGCGCGGGCGGAATTTCGGAAATTTTAAGCGAGGAGTTTTTATGCGAGGCGGCGGATTTGAGCGCCAAAATCGATGAAATTTACCGCACTTACGGCAAATACGCCCGGGCTTTCGCGCAAAAACACGCCAAGCTCAAGCAAACTTTGACGCTGCAAAATTATATCAGCTCGCTTAAAAATTACTACGAGGAGCTGTTATGCGAAGCCTAAAGATCGTGCATTGCGGCATTTTCAACGAATACGACGACGGCAGTTTTTTCTACGGCATGGAGCGCAAGATCAGCCACGGGCTCGTTCGCGGCGGCCACTTCGTCTATGATTTTAGCTACCGCGATTGGGAGCGGAGCTTGCGCTTTTGCGGGCTGAAAAACAGCGGCTTAAAAAAGATGAACGACAAGCTCGTGCGTATCTGTGAAAACATCGGCGCCGATCTGCTTCTAATCGGTAAGGGCGAAAAGATAAAATTTGATACTCTAAGCCGCATCAAAAAGCTACTGCCGAAGATCAAAATAATCCAGTGGTATGCGGATTTAAGAAGCGCCGATAGCGGCGATTTTAATAAAATTTCCCTGGCCGATGCCTTTTTTTGCACCAACGCCACGGATCTGGCGGAAATTTCGCGCCGCAATCCAAACACCCTAGTTTCGTTTATGCCAAATATCTCGGATGCCGCATTCGATAGGAATTTTGAGTCGGAAAAGAGCCACGACGTCCTTTATATCGGCAACGACTACCTGCCCAACAGAAAGGAATTTATCGAGACTCTAAAGCAACTATGCGCCAAAGAGGGCATAAAGATTAAAATTTACGGGAGTTTAGGCGAGCCCTTTGTATTTGGAGGGCGGTTTCAGCAAGAAATTTCGCGCTCTAAAATAGCGATAAATTTTAACGCGGATGACGGCGTTTGGAAACCGAATCAAAATAAAATTTTATACTCATCCGATCGAATGGCTCAATTTATGGGGTGCGGAGTTTGCACATTCAGTCCCGCTATAAGGGGCTTGGATAGACTTTTTGCGAACGGGCGCGATGTCGTATATTTTAGCGATGTAGAGGATTGTTTTGCCAAGATCAAAGAATGCTTGCAAAACGGAAGTTTCGAAGCTATTGGCAGAAGCGGGCGGGCTAGGGCGCTAGAAATCGTAAATGCTACGCGCGTATCTAAATTTATGCTGGAGCTAACGTTTGGCTTGACGCTTAGCGAGCCTTACGAGTGGCGCGAGTTCGTCTATAAAAACGGAGAGAAATTCAGATGATTTATTTTGTAGCTTTCCTGATCTTTGCCGCCGCGGCGGGCGTTTCGCTGCGGTATAACTGGTGGCGGATCCCGCAGGGCTGGCATAAGGCGCGGGTGCTGATGTATCATAGCGTAGAGGAACATAATGGCGATAAATTCGACAAATGGCGGCTGAAGCCTGCGGATTTTGAAAGACAGATCGCGTGGCTTGCGAAAAACGGCTTTAAAAGCTTTAAGCTTAGCGAGCTTATCGCGCTAGAGCGGCTGCCTAAAAAGGCGGTTTGCATCACATTCGACGACGGGTTTGAAAATAATTTTACTAACGCTTTTGAAATTTTGAAAAAATACGATTTCAAAGCGAGCGTATTTTTGGTGCCGGATGCTGTGCAAAACGACTGGGAGCGCGCCAACACCGCCCATCTTGCGCAGATGCTAAGCGAGGAGCAAATTTTAAAAATGCAAGCAAGCGGGCTGGTGGAGTTCGGCGCACATACGATGCACCACGTAAATTTAGACCTTACCTACGCGAGCGATCCGCAGCTCGCCGCAGACGAGATCATCACGTCCAAGGCTCGCGTAGCGCGTATTTGCGGGCGGCCGTGCGAGGTATTTGCCTATCCGTACGGTAAATTTAACGACGAAATTTTAAATATCGCCAGATCAAATTTCAAAGGCGCGGTAGTCGTCAAGCGCGGACTTTACGAAGCGGGCGACGACAAATACGCCGTAAAGCGTATCGGCATTTTGGGCACGGAGGGGTTTTTTGATTTTTGGCTGAAATTTACGAGGATAAGGAACAAACTATGATTAAAGCGTCCGTTTATGCGATAGTGATGAATGAGGAGCGCCACATCGAGCGTATGCTGCGTAGCGTGGCGGATTTTGCCGAGATCATAATCGTCGATAGCGGCAGCACCGATGCCACGCTGCAAATCGCGCGTAAATTTACCGATAAAATTTACCACCACGACTGGCAGGGCGAGGGGGTGCAGAAAAACTACGCGTTTTCGCTATGTAGCAACGAATGGGTGCTCAATCTCGACGGCGACGAGGAGGTAAGTCCTGAGCTAAAAGGCGAGATAGAGGAGTTTATGAGCCAGAGCGATTACTCGGCGCTGGATATTAAATTTCATGAATACTCGCTCGGGCGCAGATGCTCTGATCTCGTGCATAAAAACACCCACATCCGCTTCTTTCGCAAGGAATGCGGCGAGTATAAAAATATGGGGGTGCACGCGCAAATTTCGATCATAAAAGGCGCGGTAAAAAAGAGCAAATTTTGTATTAATCACTTTAGCGAAAAGCCGATCGCCGAGCTCGTTATGAAAAACAACAACTACTCCACGCTGCGCGCGCAGGGGGATTTTGAGAAGGGCAAGAAGCCGAGCCTTGCGAAGCTTTTGCTGATCTATCCGTTTGCGTTTTTTAAATCGTATATTTTGCGCAGATCGCTTTTTGATGGGCGCAAGGGATTTATCACGGCAAACATTAACGCATTTTACGCGTTTTTAAAAGAGGCGAAACTTTACGAGAAGTATCTTAAAAAGGGCGAAGATTAATCGAAATGATAGAAAATTTTAGCTATCATTGGGACCTAAATTTAACGGCGAAAAGGGCGAAAAAATGGACAAAAAAGTAGTAGCGGCACATAAAATTTCAGACGAAGAATATGAAAAAATTTTAAAAATTTTAGGTCGCGAGCCGAATCTGCTCGAGCTTGGGATTTTTAGCGCGATGTGGAGCGAGCACTGTAGCTACAAATCGAGCAAAAAATATTTAAGCGGCTTTCCGACCAAGGCGCCTTGGGTTATCCAAGGCCCCGGCGAAAACGCAGGCGTCATCGACATCGGCGGCGGCATGGCTGCGGTTTTTAAGATGGAAAGCCACAACCACCCTAGCTTCATCGAGCCTTTTCAGGGGGCTGCGACCGGCGTGGGCGGGATACTGCGCGATATCTTTACGATGGGCGCGCGAGTCGAAGCCAATATGAACTCTCTTCGCTTCGGCGAGGTGCGAGGAAGAAGCGAGAATGCGCGAAAACAGCGCTATCTGCTAAAAGGAGCAGTCGCAGGCATCGCGCACTACGGCAACTGCATGGGAATCCCTACGATAGGCGGCGAGACGAGCTTCGATAAGAGCTTTGACGGCAATATTTTAGTTAATGCCTTTGCTCTTGGTATCGTTAAAAAGGATGAAATTTTCTACGGCAGAGCTGAAGGTGTCGGCAACAGCGTGATCTACGTGGGCTCCAAAACCGGGCGCGACGGGCTCGGAGGAGCCGTGATGGCGAGCGATAGCTTTAATGACGCAAACAAATCTCTGCGCCCGACCGTGCAGGTGGGCGATCCATTCGCCGAAAAGCTGCTGATGGAGGCGTGCTTGGAGCTTTTTAAAACCGACTACGTCGTGGGTATCCAAGATATGGGCGCGGCGGGGCTTACTTCAAGCAGCTTTGAGATGGCGGGGCGCAGCGGCAGCGGCATGCGGTTAAATTTGGATCGCGTACCGATGCGCGAGGAGGGGATGAGCCCGTATGAGCTGATGCTAAGCGAGAGCCAAGAGCGCATGCTGATCTGCGCCAAAAAGGGCTGCGAGGAGAAAATCAAAGAAATTTTTGCCAAATGGGATCTTGATGCCGCCGTCATCGGCGAAGTGACGGATAGCGGCAAGATGGAGCTTTTTTGGCACGGCGAGCTGGCGGGCGTTATCCCGATCGAGCCGCTTAGCGAGGCGGCGCCCGTGCTGGATCGCCCGATAAAAGAGCCTGCATATATGGCGCAGATCGCGGGGCAAAATTTATGCGGCTGCGGTGCAAGCGAGCGCGAGCTGGACGCGGCGTTTGATAAAATTTTTGAGGACCCCGAAGTGCTAAATAAATCCTACATCTACGATCAATACGACGCTAACGTAGGGTTAAATTCTGCCAAGCGTCCCGGCATGCTTGGCGCTGCAGTGATGCGAGTTAAGCAAAACGGCGTCAAGCTCGCGATGGCTGCGGACTGCAACACGCGGATGAATTACGTCCATCCTCGCATAGGCGCGGCGCTAGCGGTAGCGTCGGCGGGGCGAAAGGTCGCTATGAGCGGCGCGACGCCTCTAGCTATCACCGACTGCCTAAATTACGGCAATCCGCAAAACCCCGAGGTTATGTGGCAATTCGCTCAGGGCTGCGAGGGGATCAAGCAGGCTTGCGCCGCGCTAAATACCCCGGTCATCAGCGGCAACGTAAGCCTTTATAACGAAACGGGCGGCGTTAGCATCCAGCCCACTCCCGCGATCGTCTGCGTGGGCACAAACGAGGGCGAGATCATCCCTAGCGATTTTTGCGCTAGCGGCGTGAGCGTCTATCTGGCGGGTGACACGAAGGGCGTTTTTGCGGGCTCGCTTTATATGAAAGCGGTGGAAAACCGCGTCGCAGGCAGCTTGCCTGAGTTAAATTTAAAAGCAGAGCGCGCTTTGTGGGACTTCGCGATCGAGGCGGGCAGGAGTGGGGTTTTGGAATTTGCAAACTCAGTAGGTATCGGCGGCGTGGCGATCACGCTTGCGAAGATGGCGTGCGTAGGCGGTATCGGCGGCGAGTTTGAGATGAGTTGCGATGATAGCAGAGATATTTTCGACGAGAGCTTTTCGCGCGCGATTTTCGGCGTCCGCGACGAGGCGAAATTTAAAGAGCTGGCCGCAAAATACGGGCTAAGCTTAATGCGCCTAGGCATCAGCGGTGGCGAAGCGTTTCGCATAAATTCTGTCCGTAAAAACATAAACGCGCTAAAAGAAATTTACTTCGGCGAGTTCGCCAAGATCATAAAGAGCGAAGACTAGCGCGTGCTTAGTCTCATATTTCTTTTAATCGCGCTATATATTTTCGCGCAGATCGGCGTGGCTTTCGGCAACTCCGGCTATCGCGGCAAGGCTCAAATGCAGCTAGGAGAGGCTAAAATTTTAGTAGCGCTTCTAGCCAAGGTCGCCAAAAGCGACGGGTACGTAAGCGAGTCCGAAGCCGCGATGATAAGCGAAATTTTAGACGATTTGGTGCGCCAAATGGGTGCCGGCGAACGCGAACGCCAGGCGCTGAAGCTCGTCTATAAGCTAGAGAAAGAAAACCTCGCAAACGCGCGCGAGCTCGCCGAAAAATATAACCAAACCTACCGCCCGAGCCCGAGCCGCAAAACGGGGCTAATCTATTTCTTTTTAAATTTAGCCTACGTCGATCGCGGTTTTAGCGCGGCGGAGCGGCGCACGATCTCGCAGATCTGCGACGGGTTAGGCATTGCGGAGCATATCCAAAGCCAGATATTCGCGACCTTTGAGCGCAGCTTTTACGGCACATATTACGAAAACGGCGGCTCGCAAAGCAGCTCCACTTACGACGAATATGACGGCTATAGCACAAGAAGCGGCGGGTATTGGGACAAATACGGCGGCAGAAGCACCGGCGGCTACGGAAGCAGCAGTTACGGCGGCGGTACGGGCTACGGCTATGGCGGCACGACGGGTTCGGGCTACGGAGGCTCGCAAAGTTCAGGCGGTTCATACGGCGGATATTCTGGCTCGGGTGGTGGCTCGCAAGGCTCCGCCAAAAGCAAAAGAGATCCGTATGAAATTTTGGGGCTCTCCAAGGACGCTACGTTTAGCGAGATCAAGAAAAAATATCGCGAACTAGTTAAAAAATACCACCCCGACATCCTGATGGGCAAGGGCGCGGACGAGGAGATCATCCAGGAGGGCACGAAGAAGCTTCAGGAGATCAACGAGGCGTATAAAATTTTAAAGGAGCGCTTCGGCGAGAAGTAAGGCGAAATTTTAAAATTTGAGGGCGCAAAACGCCTTGAAATTTTAAGGTAGGGCTTGCGATACGGCGATAAGGTGCGGCAAAGGATTAGAATTTAAGGAGCGATAAATGAAAAATTTTATAGTTTTTGCCGTTTTGACGGCACTGCTTGGAGGATGCGGGGTATTGCGTCCGGCTAAGAGCGATAAGGAGTTTAAATTTTACGACGGCAACAAAACCATGATCTATAAATTTGTCGGCGAGGATCTGTATGAAAACGGCAGAAATTTAGGCTCCTATTCTATGGATAGAGGCGAGTTTAGGATGCTCGTGCTCGATGAGGCGGGCAAGTCTTACGGCAACAATTACAAGTCCGCGCTGAATGCCAAGCGGATGAAATTTTATCTTTTTAACGACGAAAGGGCAATGGTATTTAGCATTTGGCACAAAGATGGGATTTGCAGCGTCTATAACGCCGGCAGATACGTAAATTTCGACTATACTTCAAATATGTTCAAAGACGGCGATTGGCTTTATGCGGACGGTAGAATTTCAAAAAGCGAGAGCTCGGTGCAAAATATGAGCTCGAAAGGACTAAGCGCATATAAAAATATGAATTTTGAAAAAGCGGTCGATCGCAAAGATACGAAATATATCGCGGAGGAGTTGGCTGTGGCTGGATTTTTCAAAAAGACGATCGAGGGTCTTAGAACCATGATCTTAGACGATTTTTGCAGATAAACTTCGGAGGATTTATGGATAAAATTAAAATTTTAGCGCTGCTTGCGGCAGCGGTGCTGCTTACAGGCTGTATGAAGATAAAGTATTCGCAAGCCGAGCTGCATCCGGAAAATTCCGTGATGATGAGCTATGACGGGCAGACCGTCACCGAGTATAAAATTTCAGGCGGCGTGCTTTTAAAAGATGACGCGATATTAGGAAGATATGAAGAGGAGGGCTCCAATCTCTATCTATTTACGGACGAAAGAGGAGTCGGCGTGGCTGGGGATCAAATTTCGCAGCGAGGTCTAAATAAATTTACGATCTACGTTTTTACGCCCAATAAAGAGCTACGAATCGCCGAGTATTCCGCAAGCGGCGGCGTTTGCAAGGCCTTTGCGGAGGGCAAATTCGTAAGCCTAAAAGAGCACTTTAGCGGCTACGCTTCCTCCGCACCGCTTTATTCATACTCGTTTTCGGCTTCGGTGTCGCAAAGCGCCAGCGCAAACGAGATCTCGCGCTATGAATACGTGGGCTCAAGACTAAAAAATAGTAGGGCATTCTTGCAAAGTCCGCATACGGCTCTAGGCAATACGGTTAAAGAGAGCATCAAGTGGCACCGGGACAAATTGCGCGATATTTGTAAGATAAAATTTTAAAAACCAAACCAACACGAAAGGAAAAACATGGGATTTTTATCCAAAGACGAAGAGCCGCATAAGCAGGGCGCTAAAAAAGCGGCGAAGCAACCGCCGATCTTGATGAAGCAAACGCAAGAGGTGATCACGAATATCGAGAAATATCTGGGCGCACCGCTGCTTACCTACTTCAATTCGGGCGCAGGTAGCGTCTGCGGCAACGACGCGATCAGTATCAACGACCATCTTAAAGGCAAGCATTTCGAAAAGCTCTACCTTTACATCAAATCTGACGGCGGCAGCGGTATCGCCTCGCTTAAGATCGTCTCGATCCTGCGCAACCACTGCGACGAGCTGATCGCGCTGGTGCCTGCAAACTGCGCTTCGGCGGCTACGATGATGGCGCTTGGGGCGAATAAAATTTTAATGGGGCCGCTAGGCTATCTCACGTCGGTCGATACTTCGCTGCGACATGAGCTTTCGCCGGTTACGAACACCAACGACCAAGCCAACGTTTCGATGGACGAGCTAAGCCGCGTGGTGAAGCTTTGGAAAAATAACGAGCGCCCGAACGACGAGAACCCGTACAAGGAGCTTTACAAATATATCCATCCGCTCGTTTTCGGCGCCGTCGATCGCGCAAGCAGCCTGTCGCTTAAAATTTGCCGCGAAATTCTGCGCTACCACTTCGAAGATGAGCAAAAGATCGCCTTTATCAGCGACAAGCTAAACAGCGGCTATCCGTCGCACGACTATCCGATCTTATTCAGAGAGGCTAACGAGCTTGGGCTTCAGGTCGAGAAGATGGATACGCGCCTAAGCGAGATGCTTCAAATTTTAAACGAGCTCTACGCCGAGATGGGGCAGCGCACCTTCACCGACTTCGATGAGAACAACTACCACGATAACAACATCGCCAATATCATCGAAATTTCGGGATGTCAGATCTACTATCAGATCGACAAGGATTGGTTTTACCGTGAGGAGGAGAAGCGCTGGATCGTGCTAAACGACGAGAGCTCGTGGCGCAAAAACGAGATCGACGGCAAAAATATCAAAAACAGCATCTATTATATTTAGTGCGGTTTTTGGGTCTCGTGCCGCTTTAAATTTGCGGCTTGTAAAATTTAAAGCGGCGCATAAATTTAAACGAGCAGCAGCGGCAAGGTGCGATTGATGATGACATAGCCGCGCTTATGGACGAGCTGGAAAATAGGATGTGCAAGTAAATTTAAAATTTTAAAAGTGGCAAAAGCAAGCGCCAATCTAGCTTGGCGATAAAAGCTGCGCTGCGAATTTTAAATTTAGCCGGTTCACGCAGATCCTTGCGGCTAAATTCGCGCTGCGGTTTAAATTTACGTTTTGCGCGCGGCTTTTAATTTAGCCTTTGCAAGCGGCGCAAAATTTTAAAATTTACATCCGCGCGGGCAACGCGGCGGCATTTGAGAAGTAAAATTAAAATTTGCGCGCGGTAAATTTAATAAATTTGGCTTTGCCGATTTCCGCTTCATAAATTTGGCAAAATTTTAAAATTTAAAGGGGTTTTTGCGATGAAATTTTTTATCTCATCTCTGTTTTTGGTTCTGTCGCTGCTCGGCTGCGCGGGCAAAAACTCGCCCGCAAGCGATAAAACCTACGTTCTTTCGGACGAGCTTAGGGGTACGAAATACGCTTTTTACGGCGGAAATCTTTACGAAAACGGTACGATTTTAGGCCCTTACGAAACGCGCGGCGATGCGAAGCTTGCGATTTTAGGCGGTAGCGGCACAAATTTAGACAAAAACACAAAGCTAATAAAACTATATTTTTTCGAGCGCAGATACGGTGCGATCTACGCCGCAAGCCACAAAAATGGGGTCTGCGCCGAGTACAATAAGGGAAATTTCGTAGATTTTCAAATTTTATTTAATATTTTTCAAAGCAAAGAGTGGTTTAATTATAGCGGCGGCATTTCTCCGGGCGGCGAAAGGCTAAAAGAGCTGAGTTCGGCGCGTATGGCGAAATTTAACGGCGAAAATCTCGGCGCAGCAGATGAAAAGACGAGGCGCGAGTATCAAAAGGCTCGCCGTGAAGCGATTTTGTATTTTCAGCTTAATGCAAACGACATGCGCGAGCTGATTTTTAAAAAATTATGCGAATAAATTAAAAGGAGAAAAGATGAGAGCGTTAATCAGCGTCAGCGATAAGAAGGGCGTCGTAGAGTTTGCCAAAGGGCTGCAGAGGCTCGGATTTGAAATTTTAAGCACGGGCGGCACGCATAAATTGCTTTTGCAAAATGGCGTGAAAGCAGCGGAAGTGAGCGAGTACTCGGGCTCGCCCGAGATGTTTGAGGGACGGGTTAAGACTCTGCATCCAAAGATCCACGGCGGAATTTTGTATAAGCGAAACGACGCAAATCACGTAAGCCAAGCCGCGCAGCACGGCATCGGCGGCATCGATCTCGTGTGCGTAAATTTATATCCTTTTAAAGCGACCGTAGCCCGCACCGACGATTTTTCAGAGATTATCGAAAATATCGACATCGGCGGCCCCGCGATGGTTCGAAGCGCAGCTAAGAATTTTGCGAGCGTCTATGTAGTCACGAGTCCGCTTGATTACGGCGCGGTTTTGCAAAATTTAAGCGGCGCAGACGAGAGCGAGAAGCTGAAATTTAGGCAAAATTTAATGATAAAAGCTTATGAGCACACCGCAGCCTACGATGCGATGATCGCAAACTATATGAACGAGCGCTTTAACGGCGGCTTCGGCGCGAAAAAATTTATCACGGGCAGCAAGGTATTCGATACTCGCTACGGCGAAAATCCGCACCAAAAGGGCGCGCTGTACGAATTCGAGGACTTTTTTAGCAACCATTTTAAGAGCCTAAAGGGCGAGGCGAGCTTTAACAATATGACCGATATGCACGGCGCGCTGATGCTGGCTAGCAGCTTCGGGGGGGCGCCTGCGGTGGCGATCTGCAAGCACGCCAATCCATGCGGCTTTGCCGTAAAGGGGAGCCTGCTTGAAAGCTACGTAGAGGCGCTAAAATGCGATCCAGTCTCGGCATACGGCGGCGTCGTGGCGATAAACGGCGTTTTGGACGAGGAGCTAGCAAATAAAATCAATGAAATTTTTGTCGAAGTTATCCTTGCTGCCCGCGTCACGCCCGCGGCGCTTGCGGTATTTGAAAAGAAAAAGCGTATTAAAATTTTCGAGCAGGGCGGGGAGTTTTTAATTCGCGAAAACGACAAGTATGATTTTAAATTTATTGACGGCGGCTTCGTATATCAGCAGCGCGACTACGTAGGCGCGGGCGAGGTCGCAAACGCTAGCTGCGTCACGGGGCGCGCGGCGAGCGAGAGCGAGCTTGACGATCTAAAAATCGCGTGGCAGATCGCCGCACTTACGAAGAGCAACTGCGTGGTTTACGTCAAAAATCGCGCGATGGTCGCGATCGGCATGGGTATGACGAGCCGCGTGGACGCCGCGCGTGCGGCAGTGGCCAAGGCTCGCGACGTGGGCGTCGATCTGAGCAGCTGCGCGCTTGCCAGCGAGGCGTTTTTCCCGTTTAAAGACAGCATCGAGATCGCCCATGCTGCGGGCGTCGCAGCGGTAGTGCAGCCGGGCGGCAGCATCCGCGACGATGAGGTGATCGCAAGCGCCGACGAGTTTGGCATGGCGATGTATTTTACGGGAGTGCGCCACTTTTTGCACTAAATTTTGCTCACTACAAAGCGTGCGCGATGTAAATGGCTGCGCTCCGATACGCGGCGAGCGTGATGCGAATCGGACTACTCGCGCTTTGCCATACGGCTGTGCGGCGACGATTCAGCTGTGCGGCATATCGTTTTGTAGCGGGCGCGGTGCGGACCCAGCTGCCTCCGCTACGCAGCCGTGCGCGATGTAAATTTGACTGCGCTCCGCTACGTGGCGGAGGCAGTGCGAATCAGACTGTTCGCGCTTCGTTATACTACTGCACGGCGCGAGTTTTTGGCTATGCGACATACCGCTTTGTGTCGGTGCGGCGCAATCTAAATTTAATCACTCGCCGCTCCTGAATGGTCGCGAAAATTTTATCTAGCAGCCGCAACGCGAAAATTTTAAATTTAATAGCGCACGCAACGGATGGGTTCGCGCCTCGCCGTCGTATAGCGGCGTACAAATTTTATCTCGCGGCGCGAAAATTTCATGGCGCCTATTTTGCGTTGAAATTTCGGTGCCGTTTCGTAGCAGATACGGAGCGGAGTATAAATTTTTAAAACGGCGCCTCGTCGCGATCGGTGCGCTCGTAGATAAATTTTAATCGCGCGACAAGCGGATGGACGCCGTACCGCAACCTAAGCGGTGCGTAGAAAATTTAGCCGCGCGGTGGATAAGTGCCGTGCCGCGATCGCGGCAGTGCGTAGATAAAATTTAATCGCGTAGTAGAGTAGCGGGTGCAGCGCAAAGCTTCCGTCTCGCGAGCAGTCCGTGCCCTCGCAAAACGGCGCCTGCGGTAGAATTCGGCCGCGTCGCAAAACTCGCAAAGGCGCTATCAGGCTCAAACCACGGTTGCGCGGCGGTAAAATTTTGATCCCGCGTCACCGCAGCGATAAAATTCTAATTCTGCGGCGACGGCGAGCCAAAAGCCCCGATCCTGCGGCGATAAAATTTGGGTACCGATCCGCCGTAGGCGATAAAATTTCTCTCTTTCACTCTCGCTTCATTTAGAGATTGTAAAATTGCGCAAAATTCAAAACGAAAGGATCAAAATGAAAATTTCTAAAGTTTTAATCTGCCTCTTTGCTTTGGCGGCGGGTTATTTAGTCGCGCTCAATGCCGCAGGCGGCGGTAGCTTGGCGGACGCAAATTTTAAAGTTAAAGGAGGCGGCGTGAACGCAAACGTAAAAGAAATTTATCTAGCAGGCGGCTGCTTCTGGGGCATGGAGGCGTATTACAAACAGCTCGACGGCATAGTCGCGACGCAGGTAGGCTACGCCAACGGCAAGAGCGATAAAGCAAGCTACGAGGGCTTACATAGCAGCGATCATGCCGAGACGCTACACTTAAAATACGACGCCAACGTCATCAGCGAGCCTGAAATTTTGGCGCATTATTTCCGCATCATCGATCCGTTCTCGATCGACAAGCAAGGTAACGACCGCGGTCGCCAGTATCGCACGGGCATCTACTACACCGACGAGGCGAGCGGCGAGATAGCGCGCTATTTCATAGCGGCGCAGCAGGCTAAATTTAAAGAAAAGATCGCCGTCGAAGTGGCGCCGCTAAAGAATTTCGTCCGCGCCGAGGAGTATCATCAGGACTACCTCGTCAAGCACCCGACCGGATAC
>NZ_CALIBF010000173.1 GCF_938045465.1 uncultured Campylobacter sp. | reverse complement strand
ACTGCACCCATATAGGCATAATGCGACAAAAGATATAACAAAATTTCTCATCTCTCCTCCTACTTAAAATGCGTCCTATCTTTTATTTGGATACATTAGGTCATAAAGCCGTTGTATTTTATCCTTCTTGACATAATACTCCGTATCGCCGCAAGGATAGTAAATTTTACACCACTTATCGTCACAAGATTCTATCGGAACCATAGTTGATGTGCCATTATAATAGTGAGATAAGGTCTCTACTAGCTTATATTCATATTCACCGCTTTTTTGGCTTTTAGATCTTGAATATATATCTAAAAAATCGTCAAAGCCCCTCGGTATATAAAATTTATCATCAGGTATATAGTCATGAAAAATAAAACCGCAAGTACTTTTATATTCATTTGTGCCCGGAATAAAAAAGCGATTATTAAGGGTACACCCCGCTAGCAAAGCGACATATGCCAATGACAGCACAACAAATTTATTTATCTCTTTTTCCTCTCTTCTATAATATTGCGTATCGCGTCTTGTACTTCTTGATGCTTTTGACGCTCCCGCCGGCGAATTTTAGCAAAATATACGCCTTTGTTCATATGAGAAACCCCTAATGCGAAAAAGCCCCTAATAAGACTCCTAATATTTCGGAAAAGATTATATCTAAAATAAAAATGAAAGAGGCTGGAACGACTAAAATTTAAGATAGGTGCCTGCGCGCAAAAACCAAATGCAACTAAAAGAAGTAATTAAAATTTAAAAATAGATAATTGGTGGAGGTGTGCGGGATTGAACCGCAGTCCGAAAACAAACGACCAAAGCCTCTACATGTTTAGCAAAAGTGAAGTTCTCGCGCAGGCTCGCTCACTTTCCAAAACGACCCGCCGGCGCAAAGACTAGAGTTTCACCCTACGGCTCGTCACGCCGCAGAGCTACGCTATCGCAGATTACCCGCCGCCGCGCTTAGATAGTATCGGCGCAGAGTAGGGCTCGACTGGACTTACGCAGCTTTAGCGTAAGCAGGAGCAAATTTAACGTTGTTTGCGTTTAAATTTAGTTTGGATTTTATACGCTGTATCCAAAGCGACATGCCGCCTTGACCCATCCGTTCCCGTCGAAGCCAAGTCACCCCCGAAAGAATGCGCGCGCATTTTACTTTAAAATTTTATAAATGTCAAATTCGGCTTATGCTAGAATTGCGTTCAAATTTTAACTAAATCAAGGAGCCAAAATGTCAAAAATCACGCTTTCTAAATTATACGAGATGAAAAAATCCGGCGAAAAGATCGTGATGATCACCGCCTATGACGCGCTTTTTGCTAAAATTTTCGACGACGGAGTCGATATGGTACTCGTAGGCGACAGCCTAAATATGAGCTTCGGCGGGCACTCCGAGACCCTGGGCGCAAGCGTAGAGCAGATGATCTATCACGCGCGCGCCGTAAGACGGGGGCTCAAGCGAGCGTATATGGTCGTGGATATGCCGTTTTGCTCGTGCGCGACGCCAGAGCCCGCGCTACAAAACTGCGTCAAAGTCTATGAGAGCACCGGCTGCGACGCCGTCAAGATCGAAGGCGGCGCGCATATGGCAGATACCGTGGCGCTGCTTAATCGAAACGGTATCGCCGTGATGAGCCACATCGGGCTAAAGCCGCAGTTTTCGCGCTTTACGGGCGGCTACAAGGTAAGCGGGCGCGGCGAAGAGGGCGCGCGCGAGGTCTTAAACGACGCTAGAGCGCTTGTCGAGGCGGGCGCGGTGCTACTGCTGGTGGAGGGCACGATCTCTGCGGTTGCAAATCAAGTGGCGCTCGGCACCGACGTGCCCGTCATCGGCATCGGCGCGGGCGCGGGCATAGACGGACAGGTGCTCGTGTGGAGCGATATGTGCGGGTTTTTCACGGAGTTTCGGCCAAAATTCGTTAAGCGTTATTTAGACGGCGCCGAGCTGGTAAAAGGCGCGGTGCGCGAATACGCGCGCGAAGTCAAAGAGGGGGGCTTCCCGAGCGAGGAGTTTGAATATAAGCAGTAGCGAGATTTGGGCTAAATTTTAAAATTTACGCGCCGAAATTCTAGCCATAAAGTCCCGCTTGTCTTAAATTAATGCTTCATTTTCGCGCGCCGCAGGCTACGTAAACAGCTCGCGCCGCTTGAAATTTATTTGGCGCGAGCGATTGCGAGCGCTTTAGCTAGTGCGAGAGATCGCAGGCACTTTGGGCGGATACTCTGCGCGGTATATTTTATACGGGGCGCCGTGCGAGAGTTTGCGCGCTTCTGCATGCGGGCGCTATTTCTGTTGCCGACTGCAATTCGCGAGCGCTTTTCATGAACGCTCTCGCACCCTGCAGCTCTAAAATACGCTATGAGCGCTAAATTTTACGCACGTAGCCGTAGAGCTCAAACATAAACCAGCCATCAGGCCTAAACGGCTTATAAAATTTAAGGAGAAAATTTGGCTAAAGCTTTAAAAATCATCATAGCCGTGGTTACGGGTTATTTCTTTATCATAGTGGTATTGCCTATTTTAATAATTTTGACGATATTTTTGCTATTTGAGTTCTTTTCCGTTGATAAAGATGCGATGGAGCTGAAAAAAGCCCCGTTAATGCAAAATTACGAGCAAAATCGCGAGAAATTCCTAGATCTGTTAGCTTTTGCGGGTCGCAACTTCCCTAAAAATTCGCGCGTCATGATCGAAAGTGCCTACGACGATGAGTATATTTGGATCTATATGGACGGCAATAAGACGAAATTTTATTCAAATTCCATTTTTAAAGATAATGCGCCGAGCATAGGCGAGGGGTTAAAGCTCATCGGCTGGGACAAAAAGACGTTTGCAGAGCTAAAATCAAAGCTCGCGGCGATAAACGCCAGAACCATCGTGCTAAATAGAAGCGGCGATAACCGAGTACCTTGGGCGAGCATCACCTATAGTTATATGGAGCACTTTGCCGATAGCTATGAGTTTTATGTTCTCAATAGTCCAAAACTCGCCGAGCTATATGCTAAGGGCTGCTCGAGAAAATTTCAAAGCGACGGTGTAGTATTTTTATATGCAATTGAAATATCAGATTATAGAGTGCTTTGTAAGAGTGACGACGACAATAAAAGTGTCTTGATCAAAGAGAGCGATCGATAAGGCGTTGCGAGATTGCACGGATAAATTTAATCTCTCGAGCCCGCGTTAAGCTTAGCGGTAAATTTTACAATCCGCGCCGAATTCCAAGCAGTCGCGAAAGACAAAACTCCACGCGAAATTTTACCTATCCGCATAGGTGCGCAAGGCAGAATTCTGCATAAAATTCTACGCAGAATTTCTTGCGAAATTTTGATCGACTTCATTAGATAGAATTCTAGCCAACTGCGTACCGGGAAGCTTGAAGCGTAGAATTTAAAGCCTCGCTGCCGCAAAAAACGAGGTCTGCATTAAAAATTCTACGAGACAAAATTACGTTGCAAAATTCCAGGTGCTGAATTTAATATCGCAAAATTCCAGCGCCAAATTTCACGTCGTAAAATTTTGCCCGTATTTTTCAAACAGCCAAATTTCACACTAAATTCTACGCGCTCAAATTTCGCACCGCCGCTTCGTAATCACCGCTCGCGAACGCCAAAGTCTTAAATTCTACGCGCTAAATTCCGCGCCGTAAAATTTAGCACAGTTAGCGACTCGCGCGCTGTTTGAAAACCGCCGCAATAAAATTCCGCACCAAGGCATAGCGGGCGCGGCGGCATGAGTATAGCCTTAAAATGTCGCGCTAAAATTTCGCGGTCTTTCGCGACGGGTACTCTGCTTTTTAGCCCCAGCCCTAAGCGCGTACCGTAAAATTCCGCTCGGCAAATTTTATTGCGCTCGCAAAGACGGCGCTTTAAAATTGTCAAAATTTAGCCATTTTTCGCTACACTTGCTAAAATTTTAAAAAC
>NZ_CALIBF010000172.1 GCF_938045465.1 uncultured Campylobacter sp. | reverse complement strand
TTTGAAAAATTTATGGTTTTTGCAGGCGCTCTCGCGCCGGCCCTTAAAATGCTGCGCGAGCCGAAATTTTAAAATTTCAAAATTCTATAAAATTTAAAAGCCCCTCTCGGCTAAATTTGAAAGTATAAGCGGATTTTGCATTTTATCGTAGCGGAATTTTAAAGCTAAAGTGAAATTTTATCGTGCGAAACATAAAATCCGATAAATTTTAAAATTTTCAAAATTCTGTCGTAATTTAGCTTGCAAAATTTCGCGAAAATTCCGTCCGTAAATTTCAAAATCCCATAAAATTTTTAAAATTTCACGTGCTTCATCTTAGCTTCACGCACAGGCAGGCTTAGCAGAGCTGCAATAGCTGCTAGCGTCATATCCAAATACCACATATAATCATACGCGCCGTATGCCCGTACCGCGAGACCCCCGATATATGCGCCAAAAAATCCGCCGATTTGATGCGAAAGCATCGTAAATCCAAATAGGCTTGCTAAATATCGCGTCCCTAATAGCTTACCTACGGCAGCCGCAGTAGGCGGTACGGTCGCTAGCCAGGTAAATCCTAATCCCACGCTGAAGATATAAAACGTAAGACTATCTTTGGGCGAGAGCACATAAGCACCAATAAGAGCGATACGCAGAGCATATATGCAAAATAAAATGACTTTACAGCGCACTTTGGAAACACACCAGCCTACGAATAAGCTGCCTACGATGTTAGCGATACCAATCAGTGCGAGCGAAAAGGACGCTACCTGCGCGCCATGCCCGCTTAGTGCTACTTCACTAGGCAGATGCGTCACTAAAAACGCTACGTGAAAACCGCACGTAGCAAAGCTTAAATTTATCAAAATATAGCTTTTATCGCGCAGCGCTAAACGCAGCACTTCGCCTAAGCTGCGCTTATCTTCTTCATGCAGGCTGGTTTGTTCGCCAAGTAGAATTTTACCGCCTGCCAAAAGTCTTGCAAGCGGCAGAATTAGCAAGCTAAGCCCTGCGAGCGTAAAAAATGCGCCGCCGTATCCCAAAGCAGGCGTTGCGATACAAAACCCAATCATCGGCGCAAATAAAAACTGCCCGAACGAGCCGCCTGCATTTAACACTCCGCTAGCAACCGAGCGGATAGAAAATGGCAGGCGCTTTGCCATTAGGCTCATTAGAATCGGAAAACTACCCGCGCCAAGCCCCAGTGCAAGCCCAAAACCCATCGTTAATACAAGCGCACTTTCACTACTAAATAATGGCACAAGAGCGCAGCTAATCGCCAAAAGCACGCTGCCCCAAAACAGCACGACGTAGGCACCGAGCTTGTCTGCAAGTATCCCGCTAAGCGGTTGCGAAAAGCCCCATACCAGCTGCGTAGTTGCCATCGCAAAGCTTACTTGTGCGATGGATAGGGAATTTGCTTGCATTATGGGCTGCACGAAAAGACCTAATGACATACGAATGCCCATCGTAATCATCAAAATCGCCGCGGCGCATAGGATCATTACCCAAACTGATTTCATATATATTCCTTTTAAAAGGCAGAATTATAACATAAAAATTACGAATATATCGAGATTTTATAGATATATTTAATTAATGTATTTTAGTATATTATTTATGTAAGAGGAATTTACCGAGCTTTAATGGGCTTTGCATTAAAATTCCATTTTCAAGGAGAAGCGATGATTTACGAAGACGAGATGATTTACGTGGAGCGCGAGGAGCACGAAGTGCCGTGGGTGAAGGTCTTTACGAAGGCGAAATTTAAAGAGCTTAGCGACTGCGACGAGGCGACGTTGGCGCATCTGTGGCGCGCCGTGCTTCAGTGTGAAAAGAGCCTGCGGGAGTTTTACGCGCCCGATAAGATCAACATCGCAAGCTTCGCCAACTACGTGCCGCGCGTGCATTTTCACGTCCAAGCGCGCTTTAAAAACGACAGCTTTTTCCCGGAGTCCGTCTGGGGAAAAAAGATGCGAAACGGCAAGCTCGATCTGCCGGAATTTAGCGAATTTGCAGAGATTTTAGCGGCAAATTTAAAGATGGAATTTAGATGATAGGTGCGCGCTCAAAAAAATACCTAAGCCTTTTCGCGCTTGCTTGCTGCGTCGCCACCTTTGCGTTTTACCTGCGCTTTAAAAGCGAGGAAAACGAGATAAAAATCAAGCAGCAGTTCGATTTCAGCGCGAGTCTTTTTGAAAAGATCGTGGACGAAGAGAAGCTAAACGCCTTTGCGATCTCGCTGATTTTGTCGCAGAACAGCGACGTGGTGCGCTGTTTCGAGAGCGGCAAACACGGCGAGTGCATGGACGTGACGAAAAAATACAAAGACATTTTGAGTGCAGTGCCCTTTTACACGGGCGTGAAAATACATTTTCACACGCAAAACATCAGAAGCCTGGCTAGGAGCTGGAGCGACGAATTTTACAACGACGATCTGAGCTCGTTTCGCCATTCGCTTTTGCAGATTCGCCATAGTCTGCTTCCCAAAGCGCTCGTCGAGATGGGGCGGTGCGGGGTTTTTATGCGCGGAATTTCGCCCGTTTTTAGCGACGGTAAATTTATCGGAAGCGCCGAGATAATGCTCGATTTCGAGCACGTCATCGCGCAGATCAACCGCATGGGAAACGATATTTTTATCCTCGTAGATAAGAGGTTCGAGACCGACTGCTTCTACGATAAAATAGGCGTTATCAAGGACTTTATCGTCGTAAACAGCGCGCCGGATTACGACGTTTTGTCGATTTTGGCGACGCTTGATTTTGGGGCGCAGAGCTTTATCAAAAAGGACGGGCATTATTTTTACGTGCGGGCGTTTTCGGACGAAAACGGCACGAAGCTGGGCTATATAATTCTGCACCGCGAAGGCTAGCGGCGGGATTTAAATTTAGGCGACCGTGGCTTGTTTGCCTTGTCGCGGCGACGCGGCGAGCGAGCGTTTTAAATTTAATCGCAAGATCGCGGAAATTTGCGCTGAAATTTTAAATTTTAAAAGGAGCGTCGGTATGAAATTTTATAAATCCGTTAAATTTAAAGCAATAGCTGGCGTGCTGCTTCTGACGGCGATACTCTGCGCCGCATTTATCCGCATCATCCCCGATTATTCCACTTCACGAGGTTTTGCTGTCGTTTCTATCTTTGGCTATAACAAATATCAACAGGGGTATTGTTTAAAAGAGGATAGAATTTTACCCAAAGAGGAGCGATTTAAGCGCGGAATTTTAGATCTTTTAAATAGACGTATGCTGTTTCAAGCCGTCGTTACCGACAAATGCTACTATGTATACGGCAGCAAGACTTGCAACTACGGCAATGGAGAATTTGCCGTTAAGGTAGGCTTTTATGAGACGGATAAATTTAATAACGATGATTGGCTGGAAGTTCTATCCAAAGAGTATGAGATAGAAAAAAGTAAAAATCAAGCCGCTTGGCCATATAGAAATATCTTTGTCGAGAAATTTCAAATAAAGCCCGTAGATATCGCGGAGAAGCTAAAGATAAATTTAAATAATAGAATGGCTGGCTTCGAAGAGCCTAT
>NZ_CALIBF010000171.1 GCF_938045465.1 uncultured Campylobacter sp. | reverse complement strand
AAAATTCTAAAATTCTAAAATTCTAAAATTCTAAAATTCTAAAATTCTAAAATTTCGTCCGCGAAAACCCGCGCAAATTCCGCAATCTATAACATCATCGAAAATATTATGCCGAATATAATTAGCGGGATATTAAAGAAAATAAAAGTCGGCACGCAGGTATCCCACATATGGCTATGCTCGCCGTCGATATTCAGCCCCACAGTAGGTCCGAGCGTGCTGTCGCTCGCAGGAGAGCCCGCATCGCCGATACCAGCGGCCACGCCGATGATAAAGATCGTCGCCGCAGTGCTAAAGCCAAGCTGTGTGGCTAGCGGACAGTATATCGTAGCGATGATAGGGATCGTGCCGAAGCTCGAGCCGATACCCATCGTCACGAGTAACCCGATGCCGATCATCAGCAGCGCACCGCCTAGCTTGCCGCCGCTTAAAGTGCTCGCTACGTGCACCAGCTCGTTCACGCCGCCGGTTTCTTTTAAGATCGTGCCGTATCCTGCGGCGATCAGCATCAAAAACGCGATGTAGCCCATCATATGCACGCCCTCGTCAAATACGTTATCGAGCTTCTTCCACTCGATACCTTTGCTCGCAAGCATCACTAAAATTCCGCTAAGCGCGGCAAACGGAAGCGATTTGATCCAAATTTGCACCGCGAAGCACACCGCGATGCCCGCTAGCGCGCCCCATTCGCGCATACCCATCTTAAGCTCGCTAAAATGCGCATCCAAGCTCTGTTTGGTTTCGGCGTAGTTTCTCGGCTTGCGGTAGTAGATCACGGCCAGGATGAGGCCCACGAGCATCGGCACGGCGCTTAGCCACATCACGCTTGATATGTCGCCAAGGCTTACCGCGATGCCGTTTGCGTTCATATTTTTTTCGATTAGCCCCATAAATATAAGTCCGAATCCCAGCGGCAGCGCCATATACGGCGTCTGCAAGCCGAACGTCAGCGCGCACGCTACGGCGCGGCGATCGATCTTTAGCGAGTTCATTATCTTGACTAACGGCGGGATCAAAATCGGGATAAAGGCGATATGCACGGGGATTAAATTTTGTGAAAAGCACGCAAAAAAGGCGATCGAAAAGATAAAGACGTATTTTTTGTCGCTGATTAAATTTGCCACCGCGCGCACCAAGATCGCCGTTAAGTTCGTCTTTGAGATCGCGCTTGCGATGACGCCTAGCAGCAGATATGAGAGCGCAGTTTCTAAATTTCCGCCCATGCCGAGGCTGCCGGCGTTTTCGGGGTTGCCGTTTATGAATAAATTTATGGCATCTCCCAGCGGGATCTTGCTTGAGAGCACGGCGCATATCGTGCCGATTAGGATCGCGAGCATTACGTTGCACCTCAGCAAGCATAGCGCGCACATCACACAGATACTGATAAATACGGGATTGGTAAGCATCTTTTGCCTTTTTTGGAATTTTTGCAATTATATAGAATTTAGGGCTAAATTTTGCTAAAATCGCGCAAAAAATCGGCTAGGACAGCGATGAAATATTTTTATTCCTCTTTTGTAGTAAGCCTAATTGCGCTTGCTATCGCGTTTTATATCGGCGGCGCGGGTGCCGCTTATATCTGCGCGCTTTTGTGCGCACTTGAAATCAGCCTTAGCTTCGACAACGCCGTAGTCAATGCCAAGGTGCTAAAAGATATGGCGCCGGTGTGGCAGAGCAGATTTATCCTCTGGGGCATTCCGATCGCGGTTTTTGGCATGAGGTTTTTATTCCCCGTACTAATCGTTGCCGCAAGCGCGCATCTTGGTATTTGGGAAACCCTCGTGCTGGCGCTTAAGCAGCCGCATCGCTACCATGAAATTTTAAGCGAGAACGAAGCGCAAATTTACGTCTTCGGCGGCGCGTTTTTGTTGATGGTCTTTTGCGATTTTTTCTTCGATGCGCAGCGCGAGCTACACTGGCTGGACATAATCGAAAATAACGGGCTCGTGCGATTTTTAAAGCGCATTCCAAACGCGCCCACGCTGATCGCTCTAGCCGCGGGGCTCGTGCTGCTTGCTAAAACGGGCTCGGCTACGCTCGGCGCGGCGTATTTCGGCGCGATCTTACTCTATCTACTCATCTCCTGCTTCGACCGCCTTTTCGGCACGGACGGCGTAAAAAACGGCCTTGCGGGCTTTTTATACTTAGAGACCCTGGACGCGAGCTTTAGCTTCGACGGCGTGATCGGCGCGTTTGCGCTAAGCGATAATATCTTCATCATCATGCTGGGCCTCGGTGCGGGCGCGATGTTCGTTCGCTCCATCACGCTGTATCTCATCACCCGCGGCACGCTGTCGCACTTCGCGTATCTGGAGCACGGCGCGCACTACGCCATCGCGTGTTTGGCGTTTATAATGTTTGCCAAGCTGAAATTTGAAGTAAGCGAGATCATAACCGGCACCGTGGGGATTTTATTCATCGCGCTATCGCTCCTTTCGTCGGTGCTTTACAACCGCCGCAACAAGCGCAAACTAATCGAAACGATCGCGGGAAATAACGAGTGAAATTTCATAGCGAGCTTTGCGGTGCGCGGGACAAATTTTAAAATTTCAAGCTACCGCCGCAAGCGATAAATTTTACCCGCTTGCGCCGCGTTAAATTTCAAAAGACGCCAAATTCTAAAAAGCGCTAAATTTAAAGACGCGGGCGATGAGATTAAAATTTTACGAAAAGCGTTAAATTTTAAACCGCGAGATGGCGTTTTAAAATTCAAATCAGCGATCGCGCGAGCTCAAGCCTTTATCGCGCAATCTCTGCAGCTCTTCGCCGCCGAGTGGCACGCTATTTGCGGACTCGCCGCTCTCGCTTGCGCCGCCAAAAAGCTCCTCATTCAAACGCAGCTCGTCAATGATACCAAGAAGCTGCAAAACTTCAGCCTTTATCCGCTCGGCATCTTTTAGCGTAGTGCGCGGCGAAAACAGCGCAGCTTCGAAGCGGTTTTTCGCGCCGTTTAAAAATAGATAAAATTTTCCGTCCATAAACGCCGCGCTAAGAGCGATCTTGGGCGCAAGCTTAAGCTTCAAAGCCCCGAGACGCTCCATAAAGCTAGGCGTCAAAAGATACCGCGCCTCGATCTTATCGCTTGCGAACACGCGAAATTCCTCGCCGAAAATCACGTCGTCCATCAGCTCCTGATCGCCTAAAAATTTTGTGCCTGGCGAGCGGTCCGCGATGATGGTCCGCCCCTTAAATTTCTTATAAAACTCGCACACCAAAATCGAGCCGCTAAAGGCCTGCACGTATTCGCCGAGCCTCCAAGCGTTCCAAAGCGCGATCGCCGACAGCAAAAAAGTTGCGGAAAGATCGCTTTTAGCCCTTTGAGATAGCCTTACAAGCTCCATAGACTCGCGCGTTTCATAGATTTTTATCGCTTCGCTTAGGCTAAATTTCACCCCTTTATACACGCCGTCTATCTGATCCTCGGCTACGAATTCATTGTTTGGATAGATGCCCGTTTTGCGGATTTCTTCTTCGTCTATGCCGCTTTGCGGCTCGTATCTAAAGGCGGGATCGATATCTGAAATAATAGCGCGGATGAAGGCGTCTTTATAAAAGGCGTTGTACTCCCACTTAGCGATGGAATCATCATAAATCCCCCATACGCAGCTTACCGCAATTATCGGGATCATCGCGGACATCAACACGGCGGAGGAGTATTCGTTTTGGATCAAGCCGTGGATAAACCAGCCGACGGAAAAAACCGCGATGCATAGCAATAAAATCAGCGGTTTTAGAAATTTTATCTTGCACTGCTGCTGCTTTTTTGCCAGCTCCTCTATCGCTCTGTCAATATCCAAATTTAACTCCAAATTTGATTTGCCGAAATTTTACCCCTTATTTTACGCTAAATTTTATTAAAATTTCATCCGTTAAGCGGGTTTAAGATTTTTTATGCTATTTTTGCGACCTATTTTGATCAAAAGGCGAGAGATGATAAATTTACCGAAAAATTGCGTGGTTTTTACCTACCCGAAAATGGGCGACAGCGGCAAATTTTTGCCCGCAGAGTTGCGCGGCGCGGCGGGGCTCACGGGCTGCACGCTTCAGTGCAAGGCCTACGAGAGCGCGTTTGCGCAGATAAAAGCCCTCGGCTTCGAGCTTATCGCCGTAGGCAGCATGGGCGAGACGGGCACGAGCGAGTTTAAGCGCGCTACGGGCGCCTCGTTTGAGTTCATAAACGACGAAAAATTCGAGCTTGAAGCGCCGCTACGGCTCGAAACCTTCACTACCGGCGACGGGAAGAAATTTTACCACCGCCAAACCCTGATTTTTAAAGACGGCAAGGAGATAAAGCGCTTTAGTCGCATCGCCAAACCCGAGCAGGACGCGCAAAACGTACTTGGGGCGCTAAAAAGCCTGTGATCGATCGCTTTGGCGGCGTGCTTTAAATTTCGCACTTCAAACACGCTGCGACACAAAGCTAAAATTTAGAGCAGAGGCGCATTTTCATTAAATTCAGCATTTTTAATTAAAATGGCGCTAAATTTAACGGAGGCGGGTATGAAAAAATTTCTATTTTTGGCGCTATTTTGCGCCCTTGCGGCAAACTGCGGCGAGAGTGCGCGAGCGGATAAAATTTCTGCGGCGGGCAAAACAACGAGTATCGGCGAGACTGCTACGCAAAACGCGCACTTTATAAAGAGCGGCGAAGCAAGCGCCGGCTCGCAAAGCAGCGCCGATGCGGTCATCCAAACGGACGGAATTTCGCGGGCAGATCTGCAAAGCTGCATCGTAAAAAGCGACGAAGGCTCCTGCGAGCGTGTCACGCGTGGTCTGAAAAGCGGCTGCGAACGAAAAGATCAGCTGTCGTGCTTTTTCTACGCAGATGCGCTAGGGCGCGGCTTGGGCGTAGAGAAGGACGTCGTGGCGTCGTTTGAGCTTTTTCGCGAGCAGTGCGATGCCGGCAGCAGCGAGGCGTGCTACGAGCTGTCGGTCAAATATCTCCAAGGAATCGGCACCCCTCAGAGCTTCGAGCTCTCGGGGCAAGCGCTAGACAGGGCGTGCAAAATGCACAACAAGCGCGCCTGCGCGGTGCTCGATCTGCTGCCGAAAAATTAGCGCGACAGAGGCGATAAAATTACGAGCTTCGATCGCAAATAAGGCGCGTGAGCCTTTTAAATTTTAGCGGGCTGTGCGAGTGCGACACGCGATGAAGCAGTAAATCGGAGCGCGCGAGCGGATAAACGAAAAAGGAGCAAAGATGAAAGCTTTAAAGCTTGCGCTGGCGGCGGCGCTGGCGCTTAGTTTGGCAAGCACGGGCAGCGAAGCCAAAGAGTTTAAATTTAGCGGCGCAAAAACCGGCACGCTTTTAGCAAAATGCAGCAAAAAGGACGCCACCGCATGCTACGAAGCGGCGATGAGATATGAGCTGGGCGGTCGCGGCGTCGTGCGAAACCGCTTCAAAGCGCAGGGCTTTTTCGCAGACGCGTGTGAGCTCGCAACCCTCGCCGAGCGGAAGCAGGCAGGCAAAACGGGCAGCGCAGGCGGACGCGCGATGAGCGATCTGCGCGAGCGAGCCTGCCTAGGCAATGCCGCGGCGCTGGAGAGCTTCGCGAGCGGGCAGTGCCGCAGCCTCGTGATATACGACGAGCTTTGCGAGGGCGGCTCGCAGGAGGCGTGCGACAATTTGGCGCGGATGAAGCGCGAAGGCTGGGCACCTAAGGAGAGCTGCAGCGAGAAGATAGTCGCAAAATTCGGCGACGGCAAGCCGTAGAGATGAAATTTTGCCCTATTTTGCGGCGATAGAATTTTAAAATTTTGCGAGTATAAAATTTGCCGAAATTTTACGCATTTCAGCAAAGCTGCCCCTTTAAAGCGCGAAGTAAAAATTTCGAATCGTCCGCTTCCCGCACGGCGGCAAAATTTTAATTAATATAGATTTTTCAAAATACCGATACGAACGAGAAAAGACATACACCGCGAACAATAAATTTCAAAACATGGATTTAACCGATTTAAATGACGCCAGCTATAAAGCGCGAGATAAAATTTAAATTTAACGATTTTTTAAGGGGG
>NZ_CALIBF010000170.1 GCF_938045465.1 uncultured Campylobacter sp. | reverse complement strand
CATAGCAGAACGTGCACATTCCGGGCTCGATCTCGTTTCTGCCCTTTTTAAACACTACAAGCTCGCCCTTGTGACCCGAATCTTTGATATATTGTCTGCCCTCGGGGTAAAAGCCTTCGTGAATGATGATTCTGATGTCGGGCTTATACTTTAAAACGACGGGTAGCGCCCAAAAGTGATCGTAGTGCTCGTGCGACATTATGAGAGTGTCGATCTCGCCGCTTTGCAGCATCTTATCGATCCCCTCTCGCTTAAAGCACTCGTGCATCCATTTATAGGACCAACCGCAATCAAGCAGATATTTTTTCTTTTCGCCGTTTAGCCGCTCTATCTCTATCAAAGCAGAGTAGCCGCCCGCATTATCGGGATTTACGGAGAGTTTTTTGGTTGCCTCCCACGCCTCATCTATTTTATCCGGCAGGAGATGTTTGATCTGTGAAATTCCCTCTTCGTAGCTTCCTTTGGCAAGCCCTTTGCCGTTCCCAAACGGCGGCCAGTTAAATAGATATTGATTAACGAGCAGTCCGCCTGCGCCTTTAATATCTCCCATCAGCATCGAGTTATCAAACCAGCTCGTTTCGGAGATATTAGTAACCTCGACGCTTTTAATCGCGCCAAAATCGGTCATCTTTCGCACTTCATCCGGAAGAAAAAATTCCCTCGCAGGAGAGTATGAAAACACTCCCATCGATGCGAGCGCCCCCAGTCCTATGCCCGCCGCGCCGCCTTTTATAAAATCTCTTCTAGCTTCATTCATCTCATATCCTTTATTTAAAAATTGTAAGCATATTGCCCACGACAGGCGCTAGATAAACTACGGCGAGATAGATGATCACGCCTATGATAAAGCCCACAACCAAGCCTTTGATGGAATTTTTATTTCCAAAATCGTCTTCCTCGCCTGCTTCATCTGCTTCTTCTTTTTTACCAGCAAGCTTCCAGCCCGGCCAGCCATCCATAAACCAGTAATTTATCAGCATGACGTTGATAAACCAGATCATCGGGATCATCGGGAATTGTTGCGGATGCGAAAAGCCCTTTTGAGTGCCTAGCAAAAAGTGAGAGACCTGATAATAAACGTAGTATAGGACGATAGCCGCTACCATGCTTATGATCGTTCTAAGAAGGATATTGACGGGCTTTGAAAATTTATTAACCGCATTGTTGCAGTAAAATTTAATAAATAGCACCGGCACGAGCCAAAATATAGCTATCTCGCCTACGTGCAGCCATCGCCAATCGGGCGCGAAGAGCCTCCTGTCACCTCTAATATGCACGCCCCAGATGAGCTCTTGCAGATAATAAAAGAAGAATGAAAAGCAAAACGCCATCGCTATAATGCCGAAAAACGACGCCGTCCTTCTAAGCCAATTCGTCTTAATAAGGCTAAAAGGATACCTCTCCCAGATGGTTTCATACACCCAAACCATAACGGTACAGCACATGATCCACGCGATATTGAAATTTCCGTGCACGGTATCGGCGAAATTATGCCACCAAGGCGGAGTAATGGATGTGTATTTTTGCCACGGATCGAATAAAATTCCCATTTGCGAATGGAAAAATACGAAATATACGATCATACTTAGCAAAAAGGTCCAGATAAAAACTGTAAAGCCTTTAACGGGCTGCTTTAGCTTCTGCCACGGCGAATTATCCGCAGCCACTACCCAAGAAGGGCTGAGCCACGACGCGATAGCGGCAAACATCAAAATAGCCTGTGCCGAGTATTCAAGCGCGTAAAAATCGGTTATACCAAGCTCTGCAAGCCTTCGCGGACTAAAATACGATATGGCAAGCTCGCCTAGAATAAATTCGAAGAATATCTTTAAGAATACGAAGAAGGTAAAAAACACCATCACTGTAAAGATAATGCCCTTTTTCGCCGGTCCCGCCGTATAGAGCCACTCTCTTTTGAATGGCCAAAAATTAAAAATATACGCGATCCAGATGATGACCACGAGTAGCCATCTG
>NZ_CALIBF010000169.1 GCF_938045465.1 uncultured Campylobacter sp. | reverse complement strand
CTGCTCGGCCATGGCAGCGGCGGGGGGAATTTTACGCTAGCGCGCTAGCTGAAATTTTAAAATTCTAAATTACGTCGAGCTTCCGTCGTATGAAAAAATTCCACTAGAAGTAAAATTTAAAACATTAAAACCCCATAGCGGTGCAAATTCCAAATCATTAGAATTTTACGACATCACAAAATCTCGGGCATCAAAATTCCCTTACGGTGCATTATGCCACGATGCAAAATTTTAAAATTTAGCGCAATCGCGAGCCGTAAAATTCTATAAAATTCTGCGTGATTTCAAAGCCTAGCCAAAATTTAAAGATAAATTTCATAAATCCATAAAGCCTCGGCAAGCTGCGAAATCCGGGCGAAATTTCAAAATTATTATTCTGAAATTTGGGCCCCACCTATCTAAAGTCTAGCCGATTTACCCGAACGGAAATACGCCGCGATCGCAAGAGCTATCATCGAAGCGATCATCACGTACGCCCAGCCCGGCACCGGAATGCGCTCGCCGCTAGCGTAAGAGTGCATGCCGCTTAGGTAGAAATTTACACCAAAATAGGTCATTATGACGCTAAAATACGCAAACATCGAGGCTACGGCAAAGGCGAATTGATTATTGAGCTTAGGCATAAACCTAAAATGCACGACCACCGCGTAGATAAAAATCGTAATGAGCGCCCAGGTCTCCTTCGGATCCCAGCCCCAGTAGCGCCCCCAGCTTTCGTTTGCCCACACGCCACCTAGGAAGTTGCCCACCGTCAGCAAACAAAGACCTAGGATCATCGACATTTCGTTGATATGCGTAGCCTCTGCGATATTGCGCGCGATCTCCGGGTTTTTCTTATCGAATAAAAACATCACGAGGGTGAAAATTCCAAGTAGCATGCAAAGCCCCAAAAATCCGTAGCTTGCTGTGATTACCGAGACGTGAATCGTAAGCCAGTGCGATTTTAGAACCGGCTGGAGATTGGTGATCTGCGGATCGATGTCGCTAAGATGCGCCACCATCAGCGTTATGCCTGCCATTATTGACGTTAGCGCCAACGAGATTGCAGATTTGCGCGAGAAAAATATTCCGCTTAGCGACAGCGCCCACGCGATATAGATGAGCGATTCGTAGGAGTTACTCCACGGCGCGTGCCCCGAGACGTAGCCGCGCAGCGCAAGACCCGCGGTATGCGCTATAAAAGCGATGATATTTACGACGTAAACTAGCTTAAACGCGCCGCCTAAGCGAAGAGCGGGCTTCATCATTCGCAAAAAGATAAAGATCAGAAGCAAAAATCCCGAAATAGTGTAGATCGGAAAGAGGCGAGAAAAAATTTTAGCCTTATTAAATAAAATTTCATATTTTATCGCGCTCTCGCTAGGCATTAAATTTGCTCCGTTTTGCGCTTGGTATTTTTTGACGTAGCTTAGCATCTTTTCCGCGCCACTCCAATCCCCGCTTTCTTGGGCATAGACCACGGACGAAACGAATATTCCCATCATCTTTTTAACTTCAGTTGATTCATTTTGATCCAGTGCATCGCCTAGATATAGCGGCGAAAGCCACTCGTTATTTTTAGCGTTCTTAACCGGAATAATTCTAAAATAATCCCCCATAAACGCCGAGTAAAAGACGTTTACGCGCTCATTTACCTTGATGATCTCTTTATCTAGCACGCCGCGATTGCCCAGAGGCTTGCGGTTGATCTCCTCGACCATTTTATCGAGCTTGTAGTAGCTCTCGCCGCCTTTAAATTCAAAAAAATCCATCATACTGGCGTGGCTTTGCTTCTCATCCATACCTAGAATTTTTTTAAGCTCCGGCTCGCTAACCTTGATGATTGGCGCACGCCTCCAGTAGCTTTGATTTAGCATAAACGAAAGCGCAGCGGCGTTATGGTTTAAAATTTCGCCATTTGGCGCCTTGTAGTTGTCGGCACGGTAAATTTTATTTAAAAGCTCCCTAGAAACTGTATCAAAAGGCTCCATTCGCCCATCAAATCCCTGAATTACGAGGCTTGCTAAATCCTCACTAAATTTAGGATCAAATTTCGGCACGGCTAGCTCGCCTCCCATAGTAGAAAAATTATGCGGTGGGACGGAGTCTTGCTCCGCTGCAGATTCTTGCGAAGCGGAGCTTTGATTGGAATTTTCAACGGCGGAATTTTGCACGGAATTTTGCGAAGCGGGATCTTGCACGCTAGCCGAACTTTGCGGCGCTGAATTTTGCGAAATAGAATTTTGAGTCGTGGAGTTTTGTTCGGCATTTGCTGTGCTAGGATACAATGCAGCCAAGCTCAAAGCCAATGCGCCTACTAATGCTAATGCCGCGCCTTTAGTACCGCGTCGCGATTTTTTGGCGCGTTTTGACGCAGAGTTTTCTGCGGAGCTTGCGGGCACCGAGCTAGACGCGGAATTTTTAGAATTTACATCTTTTTCTCGAGCAAGATGCGTATTTTCGCTGATTAAGCGCGAGAGCTTGAAAAAGCGCGAGCCTCGGTTGAAAAAGTTAAAAAACATCCCCACGCAAAGCAAAAAATAGCCGATGTAAGTTGGAACTTTGCCGGGGTCTTTATTGACCGAAAGCACGGTGCCGCGCTCATCCGTGTCGTATGAGCTTTGGAAAAATCGGTATCCGCCGTAATCGAGCACGTGATTCATAAAAATATCATAATCAAAGCTCGTATTGCCGTCTTTTAGCGTGATTTCGCTTTTATATCCGGAGGGCGAATTGGTGCCTGGATAGCGATCCATCACGAAGTCGCGAAGCGCGATTTTAAAAGGCAGATGAAGCATCTTTGGCGCCAAGGCTACGATGAAATTCTTATCTCCCACCTTGTAGCTAGCGCCATGCGAATCCCTAGGTACGTAGATTTCGCGATTCTGCCCCGCAAAGCTTAGCGTAGCTACTACGCCGGGCTCACCCGGTAAATTCGCAGCTACCGGGACGAATTTCTCGACCGCGGAGCTAAGCAGGCTAACGGGAGCGAAATTTATTCCGTCGAAGCTGTAAAGCAAGAGATTGCCTAGCGGATTATCCTCGTTTTTCTTAAGCGGCGCAGTGCTCATATCAGCCATTTTAGTGGCGTTTATATCAAGACTTGAGTTTAGATAAAATTTGCCGTCTTTGGATTTTATGTAGATGAAATTCTTACTTTTAGGCTCTGCGTTAAAAGTGATACTAAGCTCGCCTATATCCATGCTTTCGCCTGATTGCAAGGAGACGTTTTGGCTGCCAATGTTGTTGGAAAATAATAACTCCACGCGCGCAGGAGCCTGTCCGGTCGGATCTTGCACCCATTTTAGCTCGCCGTGTTCTATTAGCTCTTTAAATTTTAAATTTGCGATTCTGCCCTCTACGTCTAGATTGAGATCGAAGTTCATCCGTCCTGCGCCGTTTAAAAATTTGCTCTCGTCAGCAGATATAAACTCGCCGTCACTGCCTAAAGTAAGGAGCTGAACGACCTCGTCTTTAGTCGTTACGATCGAGCTTTCGCCGCCCTCTCTTATATGGATATTGCCCTCAAAGCCGAAATATCTAGTCAAAATCGCTCCAACAAGCATAAACAAAAAGCTCGCGTGAAAGATTAGCGCAGGCAGCGTGCGAAGCTTAATCATGCGGTAGCGATAGATATTGTAGGTTAAATTTACTCCCAAAAGCACCATCAGCGCGCCAAACCACGCAGTAGAATAAACCATCGCCCAAGCTACTTCCGTGCCGTAAGCGGTCTCTACGAAAGTGGCGATCGCACAGGCTAGCGCCAAAATCAGTAGCATCACTGACGCGCACTCCATACTAAAAAATGTCTTCATTGATTTCCTTTAGATTTACGAGGGTTTTCAAAATCGCGAGATTTTAGCAAAAATTGCTTAATTTTTCATTTTACGACTTGCAAGCGCACGCCTACTAGCGTAGCGCGAATATGCGTTAAGATGCTTTGATAAAGCGGTAAAATTCTCATCTTAGGCATTCGCGCAGGAATTTAACGGTGCGGATAAAATTTTATAAAATGCTGCGGAATTTGGCGAAATTCTATTAAATTTCGTGCGTCATCTCATCACATAATTTCTAATTTAGAATTCCGCTGCGATAAAATTTTATCTTTGCGGAATTCCTTATTATTATTTTTTGCCTTGGGTATATGCTAGCTCGCACACGTCGCCCACGGCTTGGTGGCACGGGATCGCCGAGATCGAGTTATTAGGCGAGCCATCGATCACTTTGTCTGAATAAACCAAATAGATTATCGAGCCCTGCACTGCGTCATAAAGCCTAACTACGTGGGTCTTTTTGAAGATCAACGAACTGCGTTTTTTAAAAATATCCTCTTTTTTCAACTCCTCTTTGATGATGATTTTAGGCGCTGTCTGCACGCACGACACAGAGGCTTCGGAGCGGTCCTCCTCCACGCCGATGATCTCTTTGGCACCGCCTTTTTTGGCGTAAGAGACGTAGCAGGTCACGCCGTCGATCTTAGGATCTTTAACCGCGATAACTTCGATGCGATCGTCTTTGCCAAAAATTCTAAACGAAGTATTTACGCTACCTACGAGCTCGTAATCGCCCGCGCAAGCAAAAGCCGCTAAAATCGCTACTAGAATAAATTTTTTCATAACCATCCTTTGGAATTTTAGCGGCGATTTTATCATTTATAATATAAATATTAAGCAAGTTTTTATAAAATACCGCGATTTAAATTTAAAGGAATTTTATGATCGAAGATATCTTTAGAGAATACGATATTCGCGGCATCGTGGGCGAGGAGCTAAACGAGCGCAGCGTAAAAGCGATCGGCTTCGCGCTTGGTAAACATATCGCAAATCTCGGGCTTGAGCGCGTTAGCGTGGGATACGACGCCCGTCTTAGCGCGGATGAGCTTTTTGGCTATTTCGTAAGCGGGCTAAATTTCGCCGGGTTGCGGGTTTATAATATCGGCTTGCTACCGACGCCGGTGGGCTATTTTAGCGTATTTACGCATAAATTTGACGCAAACGTAATGATTACCGGCTCGCACAATCCCAAAAATTACAACGGCTTTAAGATCACGATCGGCACGGATAGCTTCTTTGGCTCGGATTTGAAACGCCTAGGTGCGCAGGTGCGGGAGCTGATGAGTTCAAATTTTGGAATTCCAACCGATATAAGCACTCAGAAGTACGACATCTTAAGCGAGTATCTAGCATATTTTGAGAAGGAATTTGCGGCTCTTAAGGGCTTTGCCGCGCCTTTTATCATCGACTGCGCAAACGGCGCCGCTGGTGTTACGACTACTAAAATCGTCGAAAGGCTAGAGCTAAACGCTAAAGTTTTATTTCCACAGCCAGACGGTAATTTCCCAAACCACCACCCAGACCCCAGCGAGGAGAAAAATTTAGCTGATCTTAAAGCTGCGATGAAGCAAGACGGCGTGAGCTTGGGTTTCGGTTTTGACGGAGACGCCGATAGGATCGCCGTGCTAACTCCGCGCCGCAACATCAAAGGCGATGAGCTAGCCTGCCTGCTTACTCTAAATATGACCCATCCGCGCATCCTAGGCGAGGTCAAATGCTCGCAGGCGATGTACGATACCATCGATAAGATCGGCAAAAGTTTCATGGGCAAGACCGGCCACAGCAATATCAAGAAGGCGATGAAGGAGCTCGGTATCGATCTTGCCGCGGAGGTTAGCGGGCATATTTATTTTAAGGAGCGATATTTCGGCTTTGATGACGGCGTATATGCGATGATGCGCGTGCTTGAGCTCGTAGCTAAAGGATATGATTTAGACGCCGAACTAGACAAGCTGCCGCGAGTTTTTAGCACCGACGAGATTAAATTTAATACGAGCGAGGAGGCAAAATTTAAGATTATCGAGGCTCTTAAAGCTCAAATCCACGCAGGTATCGCGGAGCTACCGCCCATCCGCGATATTATCGAGATCGACGGCATCAGAGTGCGGTTTGATGACGGCTGGGCGCTCGTACGGGCAAGCAACACTACGCCTGTGATCGTAACTCGCTTCGAGGCCTCTAGCCCTGAGTTTCGCGACGAGATGCAGCGCGTATTTTTAGGTAAACTAGAAAATTTAAAGGACCAGAGATGAACGAATCTGAAAAGCAAGAGGTTGAGAAAAATATAAAAGAGCTTTTGGCTGCGAGAGCGGAATTTTTTAAATTCTTAGATGAGCGCGTGCCAAAAATCGCGGATACCGACGTATTTGATTTCGAGCGCGCAGGTGAGGCTAGCTTGAAAGAAGTTTATGCGAAATTCTACGGCTACGATTACGCCGCGCGCAAGCTGCTGCCATATTTATACCGCACTTATGGGCTAAATTTCGATGTCTGAGATCATCTTAGATCGCGCCGCTTATGCGCACAATCTAGCGCAAATCGCCGCCAAAGTAGGTGAAGCGGAGCGAGTATTTTTGGTAGCCAAGGATAATTCATACGGCCATGGCTGCAGGCTTTGCTGCGAGGAAGCGGCAAAGCTAGGCTTCGTACGCGCCGTAACGCGAAGTGTTGCGGAAGCCGCGCAGATAGCGGATTTATTTGATGAAATTTTAGTGCTCTCGCACATTCCGCGCGGGGACGAGGATGAGCGGTTTTGCTACGCAGTAAATGATCTGAGCTACTTCTCACGTCTTAAACGAGGGCTTAAAATTTATATCGCTGCAGATACTGCTATGCACCGCAACGGCATTGTTGCGAGCGAGCTAGATGAGGCGCTTAGGCTATGCAAGGCGGGTGGATTTAAGCTTCGTGGCTTTTTCACACACTTTCGCGCAAGCGACGAGCTAAGCGGCGATTTTTTCGCGCAGAGGCAAAATTTTATAGAATTTAAGCGTTTCGCGGGGCACAAAGCCGCCGCCGCGGGCTTTGAAAATTTAAAATTTCATTCGAGCAACTCCGCAGCTATCGAGCGAAGTGCGGGCTTTGAGGACGAATATGTACGCATAGGTATGGCGCAGTTCGGCTATCCTCAGTTTGACGAGAGCCTAAATTTACGCCCTGTGCTAAAGCTCTATGCCGATCTGATCAGCTCGCGCGTGCTGAAAAAAGGCGAGCGCGTGGGCTACGGCGCGAAATTTGAAGCGCCACGCGATATGAAGATCGGCACCTACGATCTGGGCTACGCCGACGGGCTATTTCGCTACGACGGTGAGGGCGAGCTAGCGCTTGCAAACGGGCAAAAAATGCTAGGAAAAATGTCAATGGATAGTTTCTGCGCGGAATTCGGCGGAGAGCGAGTTTGCGTGCTGGACGACGCGCGGATTTGGGCAAAACACTTCGGCACGATCGAATATGAAATTTTAGTCAAATTAAATTCCAACATCCCAAGGAGATTTCAATGAAAGAGCTGCAAGGAGAAAATAACGAGCGTATAAGTTACGACGATAAAGGCTTATCTGCGCGAGGCGAGAGCTTTGGCGGAGGAGAGTATCCGCGCCAAAAAGGAGGGCTTCATATCTTAATCAAAGCTCTAATCGTCTTAGTGATTGCGGCGATTGCGTTTGCGATATTTGCAGTGCCGGTTTACAATAAACTCGTAAGCAAAGATGAAGAGGTTAAGGCTGCGTGGAGCCAGGTACAAAACCAATATCAGCGCCGCGCCGACTTGATTCCAAATTTCGTAGAAACCGTCAAGGGCTACGCAAGCCATGAAAAAGATACCTTAGAAGGCGTCATAAATGCCCGCGCTAAGGCAACCGCTGTCAATATCAATGCAGAAAGTTTAGCGCAAGATCCGGAGGCGTTTGCGAAATTTAACGGCGCTCAAGGCGAGCTTAGTTCAGCCCTATCGCGCTTGATGCTGGTAGTCGAGCGCTATCCGGATCTCAAGGCAAATCAGAATTTCGCCGACTTGCAAAATCAGCTCGAAGGCACGGAAAACCGCATCGCCGTAGCGCGCAAGGACTACATCGCCTCGGTGCAGGAATACAACAAGCTAATTAGAACCTTTCCTACAAACATTATCGCGCGCATCGTAGGACTAGGCGGCGCCAAACCTAGCTTTAGCGCTGATAGCTCAAGCCAAAAAGCCCCTAGCGTCTCGTTTAAATAACGCTAAAGGCGGCAAATGCTAAGCGAGCAGTGCAAGCAAAAAATCCACGAGCTAATCACGAAAGCCGAAGCTGCAAGTGGTGCGCAGATCGTCTGCGTGGTCGCGCGCGAAGCAAGCGAGGACTGCGAAGCTAGCTATAGCGCGGCGGCAGTGACGGCGTTTGCGATCGGCATCGTTCTGTGCTTCGTGCCGCAAATAAGCAAAGCTGAGCTACTGCAGATCGTAGCGCTCAGCTTCATAGCGATTAAAGCTCTGCTAGCTAAATGCCCCACGCTTTTAACTCTAATCACGCCTAAATCTCGCAGACTTCGGCTCTCGGGCGAGTTTGCGATGCAAAAATTTTACGAGCGTTACGGCAGCGTAAAAGAAGCGATAATGTTTTGCGTCTGCGTCCGCGAGCACTGCGCTCATATCATCTGCGGCGCGCAAGCGGCGGAGTTTATCTCTAAGGTTGAGTTTGAACGTATCACGACAGAATTTAACCCCAGCACGCAAGGTCTTGAGCCTGCCGTTTTAAAGGCGATGGACGCGCTGTGCGAGCTAGCCAAGAGGGTGCCTAAAAATAGCGAAAATAACGAGATAGAAGAGACCTTGGTGGAGCTGCGATGAGAGTGGCTTGTAGATTTGCTTTTTCCCTAATGGCGCTATTTGTAATAAGCGTCGCCGCACCTAGCGAGTATCTAGCCCATCCAAACGGCACCGCCGTAATTGATGAGGCTAGCATTTTACGCCCAGCCGCGAGAGAGAGTCTGAATGAAATTTTAACGACTTTCGATAAAAATTCCACAAACCAGATCATGTTCATAAGCCTAAAATCGCTCGGCGGCTACTCTATCGAGGAAATCGGCGTAGAGCAGGCGCGCGCTCTTGGTATCGGGCAAAAAGGGCGCGACAACGGCGTACTGCTGCTTGTCGCTCCACACGAGCATAAAGTGCGTATCGAGGTCGGATACGGGCTAGAGGGCGTGCTAACCGATATGCGCGCCAAGCGTATCATCAGCAATAAAATTCTGCCCTATTTTAGGCAGGGAGATTATGAAAGTGGCGTCATTAGCGGGATTTCGGCGATCATCAGCACGATCGAAGGCGGCGATATAAAATTTGATCCCCTTAACGCCAACGCGCAGCAGGATCCGAGCAACAAGGACTTTGCGATTTTCATGGTGCTTTTTGCAGTCTTGCTTTTTGCGATACTAAGCCGCCGCGTGAGGCGCCTCAGAAGAAGCGACGAGGATATAATCTCGAGTGCAGACATCATAAGCGAAATTGCGCGCTCATCGCGCATGAGAGGCGGCTCATCCGGAGATTTTGGCGAATTTAAAGGAAGTGGCGGTTTTAGCGGAGGCGGTTTCAGTGGGGGCGGCGGAAGCTTCGGCGGAGGCGGTGCTAGCGGAAGCTGGTAGCCACAGAAATTTTATCAAAATTCCAAATCGTAGAATTTTATCTAAATTTTAAAATTTCTAAATTCGGCTACTTGCGTAGAAAAACAGCACGAGCGGCTTGTCGTTGCCCTCGATCTTTAGCGTGCGCTCGGAGGGGTCGAACTTGGAGGCGAGCGAGGCGCCGTCGCTGCTTAGATGGTGCTTCCATCCGTCGCAGCCTGAGAGTAGCAGCGCGAACACGGCGGCAGCAACTTTTAGATTTAAAAATTTTATCATCTAAAATCCGTCCTTAAATCTGCTTTTAAAACTGCTAAATTCGCTTTTAAATTTGCGTTTGAAATTTTAAAATTTACGGCGCGATACCTGTCAGAATTTATGTCTCGATCCACTCCGAGGCGTATGTCGTAATAATCCATGCTTGGGTTCATGCCGTGACCTTTAACGAGATTTATGCATAATCCGCGCTAGAATTTATATCGTGGCATATATTTAAATTTAAGTCTCGATCTGCGTTAAAGTTTATGCTTTGGCATGTGCTGCAGCGATATGCTATAAAGCGTATGTCGCGATCCATGTCGTAATCCGCGCTAAAGTCTATGTAACGACTTGCCTCGCAATTTGTACTCGTAGCGTTTCGGTTTTTAAAATTTAGGCTTTTTAAATTTTTACCCACTCCGCTCGGTTTTGCAACGGTGCTTGATCTTTCTAGGCAAGCAGCTTCGGCGGGACGTGCGTAGCAAAGAGCCGCACCTGCTCGCGCGAGCCTTAAGCGAACCCGAAAATAGCGCGGGCGGGCGGTGAAATTTTTAAATTTTAATGCAGCTTCATTTTTCATCATACGGGCTAAATTTTACGCATCGGAATTCTGCGCGCCCGAATTTTT
>NZ_CALIBF010000168.1 GCF_938045465.1 uncultured Campylobacter sp. | reverse complement strand
AAAATTTTAATACTATAAGCTTGCGCGGCGCTCTCGTCGCCTCAAAGCTAAATTTCGCCGAGACTAAGGCGGATTTGTTTTGCAGCAGATTCGATCGCGCCGTTAAAATTTCCTAAATTTAGATCTAAATTTCAGAGCTTATTAAAAGAGGCGATTTTGGAAATTTCGCCCACAAAGCTCACGCGGTTAAATTTAAACTCAAGCCCATACCGCCAATCTTTGCGGCGCGGGTTTGTAAAGTCGCTAAATTTAACCGCGTTTTCTTCAAATTTAATCTTAAGCGCGAGATACCAGCAGTTCCAGATTCCGCACGGACAGCCCAGTAGCACGACATCTCGCTCATCTTGCGCCAAATCGGCTTCAAGCGCGGCGCGCAAAAAATAGCTCCTCAAAATCGATCAAGCTTAAGTAGGCGTAGTCTCCCGCGATGCTAGCTTGCCCGTCCTTTGCCGCAAAGCTTCGCTCGCGCTGCCTAATCAGCTCAAGCAGGGGCTTATCGTTTATCGTAACGACGACTTTGGTAAGGCCTTCGCCTTTCATATCGTAATCGTTTAGGTAAAATTTAATGCTATCCATGCGGTAATCTCGCTAAATGATCTATTTCGCGCCGTATTTGCACCGGCCTGCTAAAATTTCAGCGCAGTTTAGCGAATTTGAAGTGAAATTCGGTTGAAGATCAAGAAATTCGCTGGTAAAGCGCAGATCAAATGGATATTTTGTAAAATTTGAGGATTTCAGGCTTGGCGGGACTTATTTTTTAACACGCGAGAGCTTAAATTTGCAAAAAAGCTCAATTTGCGTAGATGAAAGAAGCGAAAATAAAAGGTTAAATATCATCGCAGATCAAAGAGATCGAAACGAGAGTTAAATTTCGCTATGGATAAAGAAGCAGAAACGAGGGGTTAAATTTAATTCGCTTTTGCGGGCGCTTAAATTTAACCCCGCCGCGGCTACATCATTTCGCCGCTTTTGTGCTCGTGCTCGGTGTAGGTTACCGGAATATCCTTCTTGCCTTTGCCCGGCGTGTACACTCCCTCTCCGCGTTTGAAAAGAAGCTCGATGCCTTCGGCGTTCGTAAGCATTATACCGCTTGCGGAAGCAGCGCGTTTGAGATTATGCTTTTTGCCTTTTTCGTCGGTTAGCACGCCCGTTGCGAACATATCGTTCGAACTAAGGCTGATGCGCTTATCTCCGGTCTCTCCAAGCAGAAATACGATCGTGTGCGTTACGGGCTCTTGCGTTTGCTGTGGAGCCGTATCGGCCTTAGGTTGGTTGCATCCGCTTAAAATCGCGATTGCCGCTAATGACGAGAATACAATTCGTCTCATTTTTTCTCCTTTAAAAAAAGTTCGCGAATTATATAGCCAAAAAGTAAATCCTAAATTTCGCGACTTTTTATTTAATCAAAGATTAACCCAAATTTAGTAAAATTCCAGCTGAAAACATCCCAAATAAGGAGAACCTTATGGCAGTAAAAATCGCAATCAACGGCTTTGGAAGGATCGGTAGGTGCGCGGCTAGAATTGCGCTAAGCAGGGACGATGTAGAGCTTGTGGCGATCAACGATACCGCTAAACGCGAGCTTACGAGATACCTGCTTCAATACGATACCGTTCACGGCGAGTTTCGTAAAAAAGTAGAAATTCTAAGCGACGAATGCATAGCCGTAGACGGCAAAAAAATCCGCGTCTATTCCACCAGAGAGCCTGCGGAGCTTGATTTTGCAGGCGATGGCGCAGAAGCTGTGCTTGAATGTACTGGTGCGTTTTTAACGAGCGAAAAATGCAAGCCGTTCATAGATAACGGTATCGGCGTAGTCGTAATGAGCGCACCTGCCAAGGATGATACGCCTACTTTCGTAATCGGCGTTAATGAGGGCGCTTATGCAGGACAACGCGTAATCTCAAACGCTAGCTGCACCACTAACGGCCTGGCTCCGATTGCAAAAATTTTAGACGATGAGCTTGGCATCGAAAAAGGTCTGATGACGACAATTCACGCCTATACGCATGGACAGAGTCTAGTCGATGTAAAAGCCAAGGACTTTCGCCGTTCACGCGCCGCGGCTCTTAATATCGCTCCGACTACGACGGGTGCGGCAAAAGCGATTAGTAAGGTACTTCCGCAGCTAAGCGGTAAGATGCACGGACAATCGGTGCGCGTGCCGGTGGCTAACGTTTCGATGGTTGATCTAACGGTGCTAACGCGTAAACAGACGAGTGCTGAGGAGCTAAACGAAATTTTCCGCCGCTATGCCGCTAAAGAGATGAAAGGAATTTTGCTCGTAGATGACGATAGCCGCGTCAGCAGCGATTTTTGTACTTCAGAATACTCCAGCATCGTAGCTAGCGACTGCACGCAGGTAATTGACGGTAATCTTATAAAAGTGATGAGCTGGTATGACAACGAGTGGGGATATAGTGAGCGCCTCATCGATTTAGCCCTATATGCGGCACAAAGAAGGAAATAAGATGGGCGAAATTCTTTCGATTAAAGATTTGAAATTTAAAGACGGCGCGCGCGTTTTTATCAGGTGCGATTTTAACGTGCCGATGGATGAGTTTTGCAATATTACGGACGATCGTCGCATTCGTTCGTCTATCCCTACGATTAAATATTGCTTAGACGAGGGCTGTGCAGTAATTTTGGCCAGTCACTTAGGGCGCCCGAAAAACGGATACGAAGAAAGACTTAGCCTAAAGCCTGTGGTAAAGAGGTTATCTAGGCTTTTGGAGCGTGAGATAAAATTTGTCTCTGATGTCGCGGGCGAGGAGGCAGGAGCTGCGGTAAATTCGCTTAAAAAGGGCGAAGTGCTTCTGCTGGATAATCTGCGCTTTGAAAAGGGCGAGAGCAAAAATGACGAAGCACTAGCTAAGAGGCTTGCGAGCTACGCGGAATTTTATATCAACGATGCTTTTGGCGTATGCCACCGCGCGCATGCTTCGGTAGAGGCGATTACGAAATTCTACGATGAGGCGCATAAGGCGGCGGGATTTTTGCTACTAAAAGAGATAAAATTCGCCAAAGACCTTATTAAAGATCCTGCGCGTCCTTTCGTAGCCGTAACGGGCGGCAGCAAAGTAAGCGGCAAGCTTCAGGCGCTTAAAAATTTACTTCCTAAAGTCGATAAGCTCATCATCGGAGGCGGCATGGCGTTTACGTTTTTAAAAGCCGTCGGATATGATATCGGTAATTCGCTTTTAGAGGAGGATCTTATATCTGACGCACTAAATATCTTGCGCCGCGGCAAAGAGCTTGGGGTTAAAATTTATATCCCTGTCGATGCCGTCGCAGCTCCACAATGCTCGCAAGACGCCGTTACAAAAAAGGTTACCGTCCAAGAAATTCCAAGCGATTGGATGGGGCTAGATATCGGACCTGCGACCGTAGCGCTTTTTAAAGAAGCCCTAGACGATGCACAAACGATCTGGTGGAACGGACCGATGGGGGTTTTTGAGATCGATAAATTCGCTCGTGGCAGCCTGCATATATCGCACGCGATCGCAGATAGCGACGCCACGACCGTAGTGGGCGGCGGCGATACCGCAGATGTCGTCGAACGCGCTGGTAACGCTGATGATATGACTTTTATTTCTACCGGAGGCGGCGCGAGCTTAGAACTCATCGAGGGCAAGGAGCTGCCGGGCGTGCGAGTGCTTACTGCTAAAACGGAGCTGCGATGATACTGGCAGCGAATCTTAAATGCAACCATACCCGAGCTAGCTTTGAGCAGTACGCTAAAACTTTAAATGAAGGCTTAGCGGGCCTAATTTCGCGCGAGGATGAAATTTTGGTTTTTCCTCCTGCTAGCGCATTTTGCGCGAAAGTGAAAAATTTTACTCAAGGCGCGCAAAATTTCTATCCTGCCGCGCACGGCAGCTTTACAGGCGAGATCGGCGGCGATATGCTGGCGGAATTTGACATCAAAACCGTTCTTATCGGACATAGTGAGCGGCGCGCTATTTTGGGCGAGAGCGCGGAGCTGATAAGAGAGAAATTCGGTTTTGCTGCGGCGCAGGGCTGGCGCATCGTCTTTTGCGTCGGCGAGGACGAGGCGGCATTCGCGCAAGATCGCAGCGAGGATTTCGTAGCGGCACAGCTTGAGGGTATCGATCTGAAATATCCGAGCTTAGTACTAGCCTACGAGCCCGTCTGGGCGATCGGTACGGGCAGAAGTGCGCAGTGCGAGCAAATCGAAAGAATGCTGAAGTTTTTAGGCACCAAAAGCTCAGCACCTCTACTTTACGGAGGCAGCGTAAATGCTGAAAATATCGCAAAAATTTGCGCGATAAGAGGTTGCGACGGGGTGTTAGTGGGCACAGCAAGCTGGGACGCCTCGAAGTTTTTGGAGCTTATACGCGTCGTCTCGTGAGCGTCTTTTAATGAGTTTGAAATTTTAAGTCCGCGACAGGCTATGCGCCTAGTCTTGACTTAAAATTTCTACACAACATTAAAATCTATCTCACGATACTGCCGCTATCGAATTTGGTTTCAAATTTGGGTTGCAAAATTTTTAAGTCAAATTGCGCAGGATTTTTCGCTTAGTCAAGGCAAAATTTAAAAAATAAGCGGAGCGAACATATGGTTCGTGAGCATTATTTTTTAAATTTTAACGCAGAATAAGTAGAAAAAGCCAAGCAAAAATAGAAAGGAGAAATAATGATTTTAAAAGGCAAAAAGGGCCTCATCGTCGGCGTCGCTAACGCCAAATCCATCGCTTACGGCATCGCCGAAGCTTGTCACGAGCAGGGTGCGCAGATGGCGTTTACCTACCTAAACGATGCGCTGAAAAAACGCGTAGAGCCGATCGCGGAGGAGTTTGGGAGTAAATTAGTCTATGAGCTTGACGTAAATAACCAAGCCCACCTTGACGGTCTTGCGGATCGCATTAAAGCAGATCTCGGCGAGATAGATTTCGTCGTGCATGCGGTAGCTTATGCGCCCAAAGAAGCATTAGAAGGCGAGTTTGTAAACACGAGCAAAGAGGCCTTTGACATCGCGATGGGCACGAGCGTGTATTCGCTACTAAGCCTCACGCGCGCGGTGCTACCGGTGCTAAAAGAGGGCGGCTCGGTGCTCACGCTAACCTACCTTGGAGGGCCGAAATTCGTGCCTCACTACAACGTTATGGGCGTTGCAAAAGCAGCGCTTGAAAGCTCCGTGCGCTATCTCGCTCACGATCTTGGCGCGCGCGGCATCCGCGTAAACGCTATCAGCGCGGGTCCGATCAAGACGCTTGCCGCAAGCGGAATCGGCGATTTTAGGATGATTTTGCGCTACAACGAGGTAAACAGCCCGCTAAAACGCAATGTCACGACGCATGACGTCGGCAACAGCGCGATGTATCTGCTTAGCGACCTAGCTAGCGGCGTGACCGGCGAGGTGCACTACGTCGACTGCGGCTACAACATCATGGGCATGTGCGACGTGGTGACCGACGCCGATGGTAAGATGATCCTTGCGTGGGATGCGGCTAAGGCCGAATAAGCGGCGTGCAAAAAGGGCAAAATTTGGCGCGCACGGTCTATTACGAGGCTAGGCACAAAGCCATAGCAGAGGGCGGCATAGAGGGCATCGCCGCCGTTTTGCGAGGTGATGATGAGGCCGAGAAAGCCTCGCTTCTGTTGTGTCTAGATTATTACCTTGATCCCTACTACGGATGCACGCTGGCGCATGAGAGCGAAATTTTCGCCCTTTTGCAGGAGCTGCTTCTGAGCGAGCGCTCGCAAGCTATCAGAGACGATATTTTGCAGCTTCTGGGCGATTACTGCGGCGATTTTAGCGTGCTGCGAAGCAGGATTTGCGAGGCGTCCGGCGAGATTTTGCCAGACATTAGGCGCTTGATCCAAGGATAAATTTAACGACCGGCGCGCTTTCGTGCACGGTAATTGCGCCGCGGTGAGGGTAGCGAAATTTGCCGCGCCTCCGCGCACGCCCCTTTTGCCGCGAAAATACGGCAGTGTAAAATTTAAAAGTTGAAAGCGGCAATGAAAACCTTGGATGAGCAAGGAGCTCGATCTAGCGAGCATACCTAAAAACGGCATGGAAATAGAGGATTATTTCAGGGCTGTTTTTGAAAAAAGCGGCAAAAACCGCCAGGAAGGAGCTTGATGAAAAAGGATTATATCTGCGTATTTGATTGCGAGACGATCCCTGACGTAGCGGCGCTGGTGCGGGTGCTGGATGAGGAAGCGATCGCGAGCTGCTTTGAGCCTTTCGATAAAAAAAGCTTCGCAAAGCTTCTTGACGCGCAGCTCTCGCAAAAGATCGGCGGCGAGAAACAAAACGCGTCTTTAAATTTTGCTGCAAATTCGGCGGAGCAGAATTTTAAAATAGAAAATTCCGAGCAAAATTCCGCACCTCAAAGCTTTACGCAGCAAGACGTCGCGTCTCAAAGCTTTGAGAGTGAAAATTCCGCTGAAAATCACGCGCAGGTAAATTTTACGAGCAAAAATTCCGCATCGAATTCCACAGAGCAAAATTTAGCGCCGCAAAATATGGCGTCTAAAAATTCCGCGTCGCTAAATTTAACCTACGACGATATCGCGCCTCAAAGCTCCGCGACACAGGGCTCCGCGGTAGAAAATTCCGCGCCGCAAAGCCCTGCGCCTCAGAATTTCGCGGCGGAAAGTTTTACGTCTCAAAGCTCCATATCTCAAAGCTCAAAGAGCGAAAATCACGCTTTAAATTCCGCGCAAGATCTCGCGTTAAACGCGCTAAATTTTAAAATTTACGGCGAGCAATTGATCTTTAACGCGGATAAAAGTAAAATTTTAAACCACAAATTGCTCTCGCTTAAGGCGATGGAGATTTTCAAAGAAAAAACCGGCAGCGAATTCCTACCCGTCTGCTTCCATCGCGTCGTTAGCATTAGCGCCGTGATGGCGGACGGATTCGGCAGATTTTTGCGCGTCTCTACGCTTGATGGCGAGAGCGAGCGCGATAAAATCGCAAAATTCTTAACCTTCATCGAGGATTTTAATCCGCGCCTCGTGAGCTTCAACGGGCGCGGGTTCGATCTGCCGATGATTATGGCGCGCGCGATGTGCTATGATCTAAGCGCCGCGGCGTATTTTGAGACGAACGATCGCGATAACAACAAGAGCAAATGGGAGAACTACCGCAGCCGCTACGACGGGCGGTTTCATCTGGATCTGCTCGATCACATAAGCGATTTTGGCGCCGTTCGCGGGCTCAAGCTCGATCATATCTGCGCCAGCGTGGGCCTTCCCGGCAAATACGACGTGCACGGCGATCAGGTACTGCAGCTGTATTACGGCGGCGAGCAGGCCAAGATCGACGAGTACTGCAGATCCGACGTGCTTAACACCTACTGGCTGTTTTTGAAATACGAGCTTTTGCGCGGCAAGATCACCAAGGACGACTATCTGAATTACATCGCGGTGATGGGCGAATTTTTGCAAAAAGAGTGCGCGGGCATGAGCTATACGCCCGTTTTTTGCGACTTTATAGAAAGGGAGCTAGCGGCATATGCTAAGTGAAATTTTTAAAATTTTAAAAGGCGCGGTTTTTTGCGCGTTGTTTTTGCTCTGCGGCGCGTTCGCGGACGAGGCTAAATTTAAACCGATGCTGCTTAAAGAATACGTCCCCGGCATGAATATCACGGGCTGGGTGATTAGCGAGAAGTTAGACGGCGTGCGCGCGATCTGGGACGGCAAAAATCTGCGCTCCAGGCGCGGCAAGATCATAAACGCTCCCGAGGGCTGGAGCGCGGGCTTTCCGCCGTTTTTCGTGGACGGCGAGCTATACACGGCGCGCGGAGAGTTTGAGCAGCTCGTCTCGATCGTCTCTTCTAGCGTGCCCGATGAGCGCTGGAGCAGGGTGAAATTTTACGCGTTCGATCTGCCGAAGGAGCAGAAAAACCTGAGCGCGAAGATGGAAATTTTAAGAAATTTTATCGCCTCAAGTGGCGCGCAAAATTTACTCATCGTGCAGCAAACCCCGGTAAGCACGCACGCCGACGTGCAGGCGTATTTTGATCGCGTCATCGCAGCAGGCGGCGAAGGGGTCGTGCTGCGCGATCCAAACGCGCTTTATGAAAGCGGGCGCAGTGATAAAATTTTAAAATATAAAAAGATGCACGATAGCGAGTGCAAGGTCGTAAAAATCAACCCGGGCTACGGCAAAAACGAGGGCAAGATGGGCTCGCTTAGCTGCGTGGATCTACGTAGCGGAGTGAAATTTAAAGTAGGCACGGGCTTTAGCGACGAAATGCGGGCAAATCCGCCTAGGGTGGGCACGATCATCACCTATCAATACCAAAATTTAACCCGCGAGAAAAAGCCACGCTTCCCCGTATTTTTGCGCGTGCGACCAGCGATTTAATCTAAGGGGCTATAATCGCGTGTTTTGATAAATTTGATCCGAAGGAGAATAGATGAAAATTTTAATCACAGGCGGCGCGGGATACATCGGCAGCCACGTCGCAAAGGCACTTTTAGAAGCGAACCGCCACGACGTCGTCATACTGGATAATCTTTGCAAAGGCTCGATGCGAGCGATCGAGGCGCTTCGCGACGTGGGCGAGTTTGAGTTCGTACAGGAAAGCCTAGAAAACACCCCTGCAATCGAGAAGCTTTTTAAGCGCGAAAAATTTGATGCGATCATTCACTTTGCGGCGTTTATTGAGGTTTTTGAAAGCACGCAAAATCCGCTAAAATACTATCTAAACAACACCGCCAACGCGATGAATTTGATCGCGCTTGCGAACAAATACGGCGTGAAAGACTTTATCTTTAGCTCCACGGCAGCGACCTACGGCGAGCCCGACATCCCGCAGGTAAGCGAGGAAACTCCGCAAAATCCGATCAATCCGTACGGTAGAAGCAAGCTGATGGTCGAGTGGGTGTTAAAAGACGCGGCAGCGGCAAATCCGAATTTTAAATATGGAATTTTGCGCTACTTCAACGTTGCAGGGGCCGCAAGTGACGGCACAATCGGGCAAAACTACCCGAACGCGACGCATCTTATCAAGGTTGCGACCCAAACGATCGTCGGCAAGCGCGATAAGATGAGCATTTTCGGCGATGATTACGACACCAAAGACGGCACCTGCATACGCGACTACATCCACGTAGAAGATCTCGCAAGCGCGCATCTGGCGGTGCTTGATTATCTGCAAAGTAACGACAGCGCGGTCTTTAACGTAGGCTACGGCACGGGCTTTAGCGTAAAAGAGGTCGTCAATGAAGCCAAAAAAGTAAGCGGCGTGGATTTTAAAGTGGAGATCGCTCCGCGCAGAGCGGGCGATCCTGCCTGCCTCATCTCAAACGCGGATAAAATTCGAACCAAAACCTCCTGGCAGCCTGAGCACGAGAGCCTGGATGAGATCATCCTAAGCGCGCTAAATTGGGAAAAGAAGCTCTAGGTTCTAGCGTGAAAGTGCGATTTGAAATTTTAAAATTTTACTCCGCCGCGTTTAATCGCGGCGGAGTAAAAGGAAGCCTTGTTTGCTTAAAATTCTAAACGCCCCCGAAGCCGCGCAGCGTAAGCTCGGCGTCGTGCTATCGTATGTAAATATCTTTGTTTCTACGATACTTACTTTGGTTTATACGCCGTTTTTTCTGCGGGCGCTGGGGCAGAGCGAGTTTGGGCTGTATTCTTTAGCTAGCAGCGTTATTGGCTATTTAGCGATTTTGGATTTGGGTTTCGGCAACGCCGTGACGGTCTATACCGCCAAATACGTCTCAAGCGGCGAAGTGGAGCGCATGCATAAGCTACACGGCACGATTTTTAGCGTGTATTTGGTAATGAGCGCGGTGATCGTGATTGCAGGAGCTGCGCTGCTAGCTAATCTGCACGCGATTTTTGGCGCTAAGCTAAGCGCTAGTGAGATGGGCGAAATTCGCATTATGCTAATGCTACTAACTGCAAATTTAGCGATTAGCTTTCCTTTTAGCATCTATTCGTCGATCCTTACGGCGCATGAGAATTTCGTATTTATTAAGCTAGTTGGGATCTTTCGCACGATCGCTCTGCCGCTAGCTGCGGTGCCTGCGCTACTTTTGGGATATAAGGCTATCGCGATCGTAATCATCGCTACGGCGGTAAATTTAATCTGCGTCGCGGCAGATTTCATCTATTGCAAAAGCAAAGTCTCGCCCGTGATAAGCGTGCGAAATTTCGACGCCCCCACGCTTAAGCAAATTTTTGGCTACTCGTTTTTTATATTTTTAGGCATCGTAGTCGATCAAGTAAACTGGAATGTCGATAATTTTATCTTAGGCGCGGTAGCAGGCGCTACGGCGGTTTCCACGTATGCCGTAGCAAGCACGATAAATGCCACTTTCGTCACGCTTTCGCTTACCATTAGCGGCGTGATGCTTCCTAAAATCGCCAAAATGGTCTCTGCAAACTCCACCGATTCCGAGCTTAGCGCGGAATTTATCAAAATAGGCAGGCTGCAATTTTACGTGATATTTTTTATCGCGTCGCTTTTGGTGATTTTTGGGCGGGAGTTTATCGTGCTATGGGCTGGCGCAAATTATGAAATTTCATACGCAATCGCGCTTATTTTGGTGCTTCCAGTAAGCGTGCCGTTGATTCAAAATTTAGGCCTAGCCGTGCTTCAGGCAAAAAACAAAGTCAAATTTCGCTCAATCGCCGCGTTTTGCGTCACGCTCGTAAATATCGCTATTTCTATTCCGCTAGCTAAGGCTTACGGTGGCGTGGGCGCTGCGTGCGGTACGGCTTTTGCGATCACATTGCTAAATATCTGTGTGATGAACATCTACTATGCTCGTGTAATCGGACTTGACATCGCTAAATTCTGGCGAAATATCGGCGCGATGGTAGTAAAATTTGCTCCTGCAATCGCAGTAAGCCTAGTGATAAATTACGCATTAGGCTTGCATGGAGTGAGCTTTTTGTTAATTTGCGGCGGGCTTTATTCGGCTATGTTTGTGCTAAGCGCGTATTTTTGGGCGATGAATGACTACGAACGCGCGATTTTTGGTGGCATTGCGGCTAAGATAAGGAGGCGGGCTTGAGCTTCAATGTAATTAGCGAAGTGGTTACGAAAGACCGCTGTATCGGCTGCGGCGTCTGCGCGAGCAGCTGCCCTTTTAGCGTGCTAAAAATGCGGCTTGGAGGCAATGGATTTTACGCGCCTGAGGAGGGCGAAGGGTGCCGCGACAAATGTGATATTTGTCTAAAAGTCTGCCCGTTTTACGAAAAAGACATGCTTGAAAATGAGCTAAATTCTAAATCATACTCAGAGCTGGAAAGCTTTAGTCCTGATTTTGGCAGGTTTTTAGCCACTTATAAATTCTACAAAAAAGATGAAGCGCAGCGCCTAAGCAGTGCAAGCGGCGGCGCGGGAGATTATATTTTTCGCGAGCTTTTTGCGCGCGGGCTCATAGATTACGCGATTTGCGCCGTGCCTGCGGACGAGGGGGATTTTATAGCCCAAAATCCCAAGCGGGATTTTTCTGCCTGCAATAATTTAGCGCAGCCACAGAATTTGCAAAATTCCGCAACCAAAAATTCCGAACAGAATTCCGCAATTCCGAATTTAACGCAGAATTTGGCGGATGATGATTCTATAAATTTTACGAGTGCGCAAAATTCCTTTTGCGAAAATTTTACGCAGAATTCTGTGCAAAATTTTACAAATGAAAATTTTGCACAGAATTCTAAAGCTTCTTGTAAAAATTCCGTATCAGCACAGAATTTTGCCTGCGAGAATTCTAAAAACACGCGAAATTATGCGGGCGAAAATTCCGTGCCGCTATTTAAATTTAGCGTGATAAAAAATGCCGATGAGCTTACTCGTGCGCGCTCGTCCGCTTACTATCCGCTCACGCTTGAAGCAGTGCTAAAGGAGATGTCGCGCCGCGAGGGTAGATACGCGATTAGCGCGCTGCCGTGTTTTGCCAAGGCCTTAAGGCTTGCTGCGAGTAAAAATCCGCGCCTTAAATCCCGCATAAGCTTTATTATCGGGCTGGTTTGCGGACAGGGCAAGGGTACTGGTTTTACGCATAAGCTGGCAGATCTTGCGTTTAAAGAGCGTAAGCAGCTCGCGGCGGTTAATTACAGATATAAAATCGCGGGCAAAAGTGCGATGAGCTTTGGCTTTAAATTTCGCGCTGCAGACGGCAGTGAGGCGATAGACGATCGCAGTAGTAGCGCCTTTGCATACTGGAGCTCGCGCGCTTTTACGCCGCTTGCGTGCAACTCCTGCACTGACGTTTTTGCCAAATGCGCCGACGTCGTACTGATGGATGCGTGGCTGCAAAGCGAAATGAGCGAGTGGCGCGGCACATCGCTCGTAATTACGCGCGCAGCTCAGATCGACGCGCTATTTTCGCAGCCTACGAAGCAGGCACGCGAGGCGATTTTTTGCGAGCGGATATCCGCAGCAGAGGTGCAGCGCTCGCAGCAAAGCCAGGTGGAGTGCAAAAACGAAATTTTCTACGGTGCGAAAAATCCGCTTAAGCGTTACATCTTGCGCCAGAAGCTTCAGATCCAGCGATATAGCGCTACGCATTTTGATTGTGATGATTTCATCGCTGCTAGGCTTAAAAAGATCGCCGCTGCAAATAAAGTGCTAGCGCTTTTGGCGCTACCAAAGATCGCGGCATATAAAATTTATAGGAAGTTTGCATGAAGATCGGGATTTTTACCCTGCCGCTAGTAAATAATTACGGCGGAATTTTACAAGCTTACGCGCTAAGCCGCGTGCTAGTGGGGCTTGGGCATGAGCCGTGGCTCATAAACTTGCGCCTGCAAAGAAGCAAACTATCGATTGCGTATATTAAATTTTTAGTGGTACGCGCGCTTAAAAAGGAGCTTTGCGGCGCGAAATTTAATCCCTCTTACGAGCGCGATACTAGCGAGTTTGTGGCGGAAAATATCCCTTTAACCGCGCCTGTTTGCACACCTGCGAATTTAAAGGTGCTGTGCGAGAAAGAGCGCTTTGAAGCGGTGATTTTAGGAAGCGATCAGGTTTTTCGCCCTAGCTATTTTGCGGATTTTGCAGATTGCTTTAGCCTTGGATTTTTGCCGCCTAACTGCACGCGGATCGCCTATGCTGCAAGCTTCGGCGGAGATAGGCTCTGTGGGCTTAAAAATCCCGCAGATTTAAAAGCTCACGTTGCAAATTTGGCTAAATTTAAAGCTATTTCGGTGCGCGAATGCGACGGCGTAAAGCTTGCGCGCGAATGCTTTGGTGTAGATGCGCACTGGGTACTGGATCCTACGCTTTTAGCTAACAAAGAGATTTACGATAAATTTTTAAGCCATGCGCCAAAGCGCAAGGGCTTTGCCTATATCCTAGATCCATCGCCTCGCTCAGAAGCGGCGATAGAGCTATTAAAGAAGCAAAGCGGCCTAGAGATAGATGAGGTGAACGACCGCGGCAACCGCATCGGCATAAAAGCATGGCTAAGCGCTATTGCGGGCGCGGAGTTTGTGCTAACCGACTCATTTCACGGCTGCGTATTTTCCATAATCTTTAATAAGCCGTTTTTTGTGCTCGTTAACGCTAGTCGCGGTGCGTCGCGCTTTAGCTCGCTTTTGGGCTCGTTCGGGCTTGAAGATAGAGCTTTGCAAGATCCCAAAGACGCGCGCTTGGACGCGACTATCGATTGGGATGGCGTAAATGAGGCGTTGCGCCGTAAAAGAGAGGACTCGATGAAATTTTTAAAAACAAGTTTAGGCTCATAAAATGAAAATAGCTATGGTGATTTCTGCTTTAGGCAAGGGCGGTGCCGAGCGCGTGCTAAGCGTGCTGGCAAATTTTTTCTGCCGTGAGAATGAAGTCTGCGTGATAAAATTTGACGCAGATGAGCCGTTTTACGCGCTAGATTCTAAGATCGAGCTTCTTAGCTTGGATTTAGGAGTGGGCGATTTGGGAGTATTTGGCAATATAAAAAAGCGCTACGATAAAATTTTAGCCTTGCATAGGCTTCTAAAAAGTCGTAAATTTGACGTCGTAATCTCGTTTTTAGATAATACCAATGTCCTTACGCTTATCGCAAATCTTGGAGTTGGGCAGAAAATCATCGTCTCCGAACACACCAATCATCGCTTTTTAAAAAGTCCGATCTGGCGAGCTCTCAAGCGGATCTTTTATCCGAGGGCTGCAGGTCTTAGCGTGCTTAGTAAATTCGATCTGGATCATTACACATATGTGCAAAATCGCGCGATTATGCCTAATCCGATGTTTGAGATCAGCCATGCTAAAGAGGCCCGCCCGCCTAAAGAAAATATCATCCTAGCAGCCGGCCGGCTCAATGTCTATAAGGGCTTTGATGTCCTTCTTAAGGCGCTTGCGCTTATAGATTTCAATCTTTTAAAAGAGTGGAAGGTGGTGATCGCAGGCGACGGAGAGGAGCGAAAGAGCCTTGAAAGCCTAGCTGCGAAGCTGCGCTTAAATGTGCAGTTCATCGGCTTTGTGCGCGATATCGAGAGCTTATATGAACGCGCTAAAATCGTAGTCGTAACCTCCAAGATGGAGGGCTTTTGTAATATTTTGATGGAGAGTATATTTTTCGGCACCGCTAGAATTTCTACAGATTGCATCGCAGGTCCTAGCGAGCTTATAAGCGACGGCGTAGATGGGTTTTTGTGTCCGGTGGGCGATAGCGCAAGTATCGCTAAAAAGCTTGAAATTCTAATGAGCGACGAAAAGCTGCGCGAGCGGCTCGTGCAAAACGCCTCCAAGCGCGAGGAGAGCTTTAAAATTGAAACGATCGGGCAACGCTGGTTGGATTTTATAGCCGCTACGATACACAGGGAGGAATAATGAGCGAAAATCCCCTAATCTCGGTCATCATCCCCGTTTATAATGTCAAAGAATTCCTGCGCGCTTGCGTGGAGCGTATCACGGCGCAGACCTATACGAATTTAGAAATTTTACTCGTAGATGATGGCTCAAATGATGGCAGCGAGGCGATTTGCGACGAATACGCTGCGCGTGATCCTCGTGTGCGCGTGCTGCATAAACCAAACGGCGGGCAGGCTAGCGCGCGAAACGCTGCTTTGGATGTCGCTCGCGGGGAGTTTATCAGTTTCGTAGATAGCGACGATTTGATAAGCCTTAATTTGATTGAGACGCTTTTTCGCCTGACGCAGAAATTTTGCACCAAAATCGCTATGTGCGGCTACGCAGCATTTGGCGACGAGAGCGAAATAAATAATTTCAAGGCGGCTTTAAATTCTAAAGAAAATCAAAATTCTAAAGAGGTTAGCGATTTAGGAGGAGCTGCAAATTCGAATGCCAACGCAGGCGAATACAAAATATCGCCGCAAGAGCTTTTTAGACGCAGCTGCACGCAGGATCCGTATTTTAGCACCGCGGTTTGGCGCGCGCTGTTTGCTCGCGAAATTTTCGCTGCTTTGCGCTTTCCTACGGGGCAGATCTATGAGGATGTGGCGATATTTTTTGATATTTTTAACGCTTCTATTTCGGCGTGCACGGATGAAATTTTATATTTTTATCGCGTAAGGGCGGGCTCGACCGTAAATTCATTCGCACGCAGGCATCTGGCGGTCATCGCTGCGGTGCGCCGCTATACTGAGGCGATCGCTGCGAATTATCCAAGCTTGGCGCGTGAGGCTAATTTTACTCGCTGCGAGTCCGCGCTGAATACGGCGTTTTTAATTATCAAATCGAGCTTTGATGCTGCGGGCTCGGATGGGGGGGATGCAACTTCTCCTCTTGAGGCTAATACGTGCGGTTTGACAAACGAGGCAGATTTACGCGGTGCTGATAGTTTATCTTGCGCATGCGGTAAAAATTCCGCATTTAAAAATTCCTCCGAGCAAAATTATATGCGAAATTCCGAGCAGAATTCTGCGTCGCAAAGAAAGATCGCAGATCCCCGCTCTCCTTTAAGCGCTGCAGAAGCTGTGGATCAGATCCGCTCACTGCACGCTTTGGTGCGCGAGCGGCTGGATTTTGGATTTTTCGCAGCGCATGCAAGCCGCACGCAGACGCTGATGATGGTCTTGTTTTACGCTAGCCCCGCGCTTTTGCGGCTATTTTATAAAATTTATCGGAAGCTAAAATGAAAATTTTATTCGTCATCGCAGCTCTTAGAAACGGCGGCGCCGAGCGCGTGCTGCAGGTCTTGGCGAACCATTTTGCGCGCGCAAACGACGTTACGATCGCGATTTTGGAAAACGACGAGGGCAGGTATAAATTTAGCGAAAAGATAAAATTTTTGCATCTAGATGTTTATAAAAACGGCGGCAGGTTCGATAAATACAGAATTTTGCGCGAGTGCTTCAAGCGCGAGCGCCCAAGCGTCATCATCAGCTTTATGGACTGGACGAACGTAGCGTGCGTGATCGCAAGCTTTGGGCTAGGCATCCCGCTCATCGCGACCGAGCACAACGCGCACGATTATATGTCAAGCGGGCTTTTTAGCCGCGTGCGCGATCTGTGCTACAAAAAAGCGGACGCGCTTACGGTGCTTACGCGCTCGGACTTTGAGTACTATTCGCGATTTGTCAAAAACTGCTTCGTCGTGCACAACCCCTTTTTCGGCGAGATTGATGGTGCTAAAAGCGCCAAGCGAAACGTGATCTTAAGCATCGGCAGGCTCGAGCCTGTAAAGGGGTATGAAATTTACTTCGACGCGCTAAGCAGGATCGATAAAAGCCTGCTTGCGAAGTGGGAAATTTTAATCGCGGGCGACGGCTCGCTGCGCGAAAGCTTGCGCGAGCTCGTGGCGCGGCTTGGGCTTGAAGTGCGATTTTTAGGGCACAAGCAGGACGTGAGCGAGCTGTATAAAGAAGCCAAAATTTTTGTGCTAAGCTCGCTTAGCGAGGGGCTTCCAAACGTTTTGATCGAGTCTGCGTTTTACGGCTGTGCACGGCTTAGCAGCGACACGGCGGGCGCAAAAGAGCTCATAAAGGACGGCCTTAGCGGCATTTTGTTTAAACGCGGCGATGCGAATGAACTTGCGAGCAAGCTTGAAAATTTAATGCGTGATGAGGCGCTGCGAGATACTCTTGTGCAAAATGCAAATGAAAATTTAGACGAGTTTTCGCAAGAGCGCATCGTTGAGCTCTGGCAGGGCTTGATAGATCGGTTTGCGCGCAAATAGCAGCCGCTTATCGATGCCCTAGCGGCGCGCGGAGATAAATTTAAACTTCGGTGTGCTAAGATAGCATTTCGCGCCCGAGCAGAGCGGCGCGTTTAAATTTACAAAGCGCATCGCGCGATGAAATTTAGCCGCTTGGGGCAGCGCAAAACGCGCTAAATTTAAACAGCGCGGCGTATGCTCGCGTAAAAAGGCGCGAGCAAAGCTTAAATTTATAGCGCGGCAGAAATTTAAAAGGTAAAGGGATGAAGAAATTAAGCGTTTTTATATATTCGATGGGAGGCGGCGGCGCCGAGCGCGTCGTAAGCAACCTCTTAGGCGAGCTTACGGCACGCTATGAAGTGCATCTGGTGCTGATGAACGAGAGGATTTTTTATGAAATTCCAAGCGACGTGCAGATCCATTTCATCGAAAAATCAGCCCCCTTTGAAAACGGGCTGCTGAAGCTTGCAAAGCTGCCGTTTTTGGCGCTGCGCTACAAAAAGCTATGCGAGCGCCTAGGTATCGACATCCACTTCGTTTGGATGAACCGCCCTTGTTACGTGGCGGCGCTGGCGCGAGTTTACGGATTGGGCGGAACGATGATTTTTAACGAATGCTCGACGCCGTCGGTGCTGTATAAAGAGCCGAACTTCAAATCTAAAATTTCAAAGCTTCTGCTGCGTAAGCTCTATCCGAAGGCCGATTTTATCTTCCCCAACTCGCTTGGAAATTTGCGCGATCTGGCGGATAATTTCGGAATCGATGAGCGCAAGATGAGCGTGCTATACAACGCGATCGATCTGGATGAGATCAGTCGCAAAGCGCAGCAGCAGGTCGCGCAGGAGCGACCGTTTTTCCTAAGCGTCGGCAGGCTCGATGCGGGAAAAAACCACGCACTTTTGATCCGCGCGTATGCAAATTTAAAAAATAACGACAAAGACCTGCTGATCTTGGGCGACGGCGTGCTGCGGGCCGAGCTTGAAGCTCTGATAGAGGAGCTGGGCTTAGGCGGCCGCGTGAAGCTTTTGGGCTTTGACGCAAATCCGTATAAGTATATGGCTAGATGCTACGCGTTTGTTTTCGTAAGCCTTTTTGAGGGGTTTTCAAACGCGCTTATCGAAGCTCTTGCGTGCGGCAAACTCGTAATTTCAAGCGATCATCAAAGCGGCGCGCGCGAGCTTTTGGGGCAGAGCGAATGGGGCGTGCTGGTGGGCGTGAACGATCTAGAAAGCACCCAAGCGGCGATGCAAAAAGCGCTGGATGATGAAAATTATGTAAAATTTTATGAGAAAAAGGCTAAAATTAGAGCCTCGTTTTTCGATAAAAAACGGATAGCAAGCGAGCTGATCGCAAAAATAGAACAAATCGACGAAGGAAAATAGGCGTGGGTGAAGAAAAAAAGGCTTTTAGCGTCAGAGAGATCGACGAAGGATCGTCCGATCAAAAAGGCGCGCAATCAATGGGTGCCGACAAAGCTGCCTTAAGCGAAAATTTCGCTAGTGAGGGAAATTTTGACGCAGAGTATTCCGCGGATGGCGGAGAGAATTTTAATGGCGAAAATGCCGAGATTAAGGGTAGCGAGGATACCGCGCCTCAGAGCGATAAAAATTCTGAGCTTGATGCAAAAAATTCTGCGAGCAAAAATTCCGCGCACGCCGGCGCTAAAAATTTAAGCGACGATCAAGCGCGCGCTGTTTCTGCAAAAATGCGAGCACAAAAAAAATCCAAAAAGGCTAAAAAATCAAGCGGACAAAATTCTACCTCGGTAAATTCTAAAAATTCCGCAGGCGCAAATTCTGCAAACTCAAATTTGAAGGACGCTGCGAATTCCACGAGCAAAAATTCTACAAATAAAAATTCCGCTGGCGCTGCGAACTCTACAAATAAAAATTCCGCAAAAGCCGCTAATTTGGCTAAATTTAAAAATGCGAATTCCGCAAGTGCTTTAAATTCTACAAACGGCATAAATTCTGATAATTCTAAAAACTCCACAACAGAAAATTCCCAAAATTCCAAAAATCAGTCAGCTGACGCGCTTCCTGCTAGGCGCAAAATTTTCGGTTTTATAAAAAATTATGAGTTTTCAAAGCATATTTTGCTGATGACTTTGCTCGCGTTTGCCTTTAGCGTGGCGTTTCGTATGTGGTGGGTGCACTGGGCGAGCGGTTTTCCGAACTACTTTTTTTGGGATGGCGAGCTGATGATAAACACCAACGACGGCTACGCCTTTGCAGAGGGCGCGCGCGACCGACTCGCCGGCTTTCATCAGCCCAACGATCTTAGTTATTTTAGCGCGCCGCTTTCGATCGTGACGGCGTTTTTGGCTGAAATTTTGCCCTTTAAAATCGAGACGATCTTCGTTTATCTGCCGGCTTTGTTTAGCTCGCTCATCGTAGTGCCGATTTTATTAATTTCAAGCGAGTTTCGCTGCATGCGCGCAGGCTTCATCGGCGCGCTTGTCGCGAGCGTGGCGAATAGCTACTATAACCGCACAATGGCTGGGTATTACGACACCGATATGCTAAATATCGTGCTTGCGATGTGTATTTTGTGGGCGTTCATCCGTATCTGCACGCGCGGTTCGCGCAGCACGCTGTTTTGGCTGGGTGCGTTTACGATATTTTATATGTGGTGGTATCCGTCCAGCTTTTCGCTAAATTCCATGATGCTCGCCGTATTTTTCGCCTACACGCTGATTTTTAAGCGAAAAAGTGCGGTAAATTACGAAGCGATGATCATCTTTTTGATCGCGCTTTGCTCCACGCCTTTGGTAGCTAAAATTTTAATCTCGCTTACGCTATTTTGGCTCTTTGCATTTAAAGGAAAGCTATTAAATTTTAAAATTTTAGCGATTATCGGCGCGCTTGCCGTAGTCTTTTTCGTCGCAAACGGAGGTCTTAGCCCGATCATCTTTCAGGCGAAATTTTATATCTTCCGCTCCCTTGCGGACAACGCCGATACGGCATTTCATTTTTTCAACGTCAATCAAACAATCCAAGAATCAGGCATCGTGCCGCCTAAGATCTTTATGGAGCGCATCAGCTCGCACGTCGCGGTTTTCGTGATCGCGGCAATCGGATACGTAGTGCTTTGCTTTAGGCATAAGGAATTTTTGCTCTCGATCCCGCTTCTGCTTTTGGGCTTTGCGGCAAACAAAGCGGGCCTTAGATTTACGATCTACGCCGTGGGCGTGATGGGGTTAAGTTTCGGATATATTTTGTATTTTTGCGTAAAGCGCTTGGATCTGCCAAAGATCGCGGGACGCGCGATACTGCTTATTTTGACGGCGCTTGCCATTTACCCCGCATGGCAGCACATCGTCTCGTACAAGGTCGATACGGTCTTTTATCAAAGCGAGGTGCGGGTGCTTGACGAGCTCAAAGATAAGGCGCAGCGCGAGGATTACGCGCTTTCGTGGTGGGACTACGGATACGGCATACGCTATTACAGCGACGTAAAGACTCTCATCGACGGCGGCAAACACCTCGGCAACGATAATTTCCCCGTTAGCTTTGCGCTTTTTAGAGATCAGATGAGCTCTGCGAATATGGCGCGTCTGGATGTCGAATACACCGAGCGCGGATATAGCGAAAAAATTCCAAACAAGCTAAAGCAAATTTTAAAAGATTATAATGCCACAGACGTAAATGATTTTATCTTAAGTTTGGGACTGGCCGATTTTAAGCCGCCAAGGCCTACTCGCGACATCTACTACATCCTGCCCGATCGCATGATGAATATCTTCCCCGTCGTCACGCAGTTTTCAAACATCGATATCACCGACGGCAAGCAGCTGGGCGAGCTGTTTTTCATAACGAGCGATAGGTTTGTTCAGGATCAAAGCGGCGTGCATATGGACAACGGCTTTTCGATCTCGCCGAGCCTTTTAAATTTAGAATATAGCGGCAGAAAATTCGCGATCAATACCTTTTACGAAACGAGCTACGACGCGAATGGCAAGCTTTCGGTAAAAGAGTTTAATATGGACAGCAGCGCGCAATTTTACGTGATTTTCATGCGCGATTACGGGCGATTTTTGCTGCTAGATAAGACGATGCTAAACTCAAGCTACATTCAGCTTTTTGTATTTGAAAGATATAGACCCGAGCTATTCGAGCCTGTGATCTTAAGCCCTGCTGTGAAAGTTTATAAATTAAAGCGCTAAATTTTGCCGCTACGGGCGGGTTAAATTTCATCGCGACATGCGAAATAAATTTAACTTCCGTGCGCGGATTTTTAGATTAAATTTAGGCTAAGTTTAAAGGAGAGCGAATGAAATTTTTTCAAGCGTCGCGAGGGCTTTTATCGGCGGTAAATTTTAAAAAAGAGCAAGGGTTTTTTATGGCGCGAAATTTTAATCAAGACGGCGAGAATTCCGCGTGCCGCGCACAAAATCATATAAATTTTAAGTCGCAAAATTTTAAAACGGAGCGTGAGCCGTGCCGCGCATAGGGTTTCTTTCGCACGAAAGCATGAGCCTATATTTCTTTCGCGCGCCGATAATGCGGGCTCTTAAAGAGCGGGGGCATGAAATTTACGCCATCGCGCCCGCGGGCGATTACACGCAAAAGCTTGCGAGCGAATTTCACGCCGTGACCTACGAGCTCGACAAGGCCTCGATCAACCCTTTCAAGGTGCTTAAAAACAGCGAGGGTTTGGCAGCCGTTTTGCGCGATCTAAACCTAGATATGCTTCAGACCTCCGCGCACAAATCAAACGTCTTCGGCACCTTTGCGGCGAAAAAAGCGGGCATCAAAACCGTGCTAAATTTAGTCGAGGGGCTCGGCAGCTTCTACGTGGACGGCGACCTAAAATCGCTTCTAATAGAGCCGTGATCGAGCGGCTTTACAGGCGCTCCTTGGCGCTTAGCGACGGCTGTATCTTCGTAAATGACGCAGATCCGGATTATTTTTTGGCTAAGGGCTTGAGCCGCGAGGATAAAATTTACCGCATCAAAAGCGTGGGCGTGGATGCGAGCTACTTCGATCCGGACGTATGCGAAGGGGCGGATCTGGGCGAGCGAAAGGTCGTTTTGATGATGGGGCGCGCGCTTTGGCACAAGGGGATTAAG
>NZ_CALIBF010000167.1 GCF_938045465.1 uncultured Campylobacter sp. | reverse complement strand
CTCGGGATTTTGATTTAATTTTATCCGCTACGAACGCGCAAAATTTATGGCAAAATTCCAAGCCGAAATCCGCGATCAATTTAAAATTTTAAGCAGAGGTTCAATCCAAAAATTCCGACGAAGCAAAATCCAAGCCAAAATTCCAGCTGAAATTCCGATCTAAATCCCTAATCCAGCTTATTTCTAAAAAGCGACGCGGCCAGCGCCATCGTGCCCGCGCCGATCAGCAGCAGCGGCACGATGAGATGCCACAGCTCGCCCAGGCCCGCGCCCTCCAGATAGATCCGCCACATGCAGTTGTTAGCATAATACATCGGATCTAGGTGCGCGATGTAGTAAAACCACCGCGGCATCGCGTCCGCAGGCGTTATCAGCCCGCTTATCATAATGCACGGCAGCAGGAATAAAAACGAGCTCACGACCGATTGCAGCGAGGTTTTGCAGACGGTCGAGATCACGAGGCCGATGCCTACGTTGCAGGCGCTAAAGATCGCGATGATCGCAAAAAGGTGCGCAAAGCGCCCGCGGAATGGAATTTCGAAGTAAAATACGCAGATCAAAAACAGCGCGAGCCCCTGCGCGATCGCGATCAGCACGGGCGGCACAGCCTTGCCGATCAGCATCTCAAGCGGGTTCGCGGGCGTCATCAGCATCATATCGAAGCTCCCCTCCTCGCGCTCGCGAGAGACGCTAAACGCCGATAGCATCAGCACCTGAATCATCGAAAGCCCCAAAATCATCCCCGTCATGATCGTGTAGCGCGTGATCGTGTTTTCGTTAAAAACATAGCGCGGATTTATGCTGATTAAATTTACAAAATGCTGTGCGTTGTATTCCTGCACTATAGCCTGCACGAAGCCGATGACGGTGTTTGCCAAGGTCGTATTGCGCGAATCCGCGATGATCAAAAGCTCGTGCGTGCTCACAAAATCGCCGCCGAAATAGATCCCGATGATCGCTTCGCCCTCACTTACGGCGCGGCGCAGGCAAGTTAGGTCTTTGCAGCCAAGTTCGGTCTTAAACATCGGCGTAGCGGCGATCTGCTGTACCAGCGCGGTGGACGTCGCATCGCGGGCGTCGTCCAAAATCGCGTAGCGCACCTGCTCGGGGGTGAAATTCGCGCCGTAGCCGAATATGATCGCCTGCACCAGCACCGGCACGATCAGCACCATGCGCGTGCCCTTGTCGCGAAACATCGCCAAAAATTCCTTTTTTATCAGCGCGCGAATTCGAAGCAGAGATTTTCGCAGAGCGTTCATTGCGCGCCCCTTTTAAATTTAGCGGCACCTTTAAATTTAACGCCATTTTCAAATTTAGCGGTGCGGGCTCGCGGCACGGAATTTAAAGCGAAATTTAAACGCACTGCGGGCGCCGATTTAATTTTGCGCGGCGCGGGCGTAAATTTCCGCAGCGCGAGCTTGAGCTTATACGACGCGAACATGAAATTTAAAATTTCAGATCTATTGCGCGGCACCTCGGGTTTAAATTTTAAAAACCACGCCGCCGTTTGCGAGCCAAAACGGCTCGCACCGAGAAATTTTAAAAATTTTATCGCATGCCTATTCAGAGCATAAAATTTCATTCTTTGCACTCCCCGTGAAAGCGAAGTATTCGTCGCTTGCCCTACTTCATAGCGCGAAATTTTACCGCTTGCGGCTCGAATCAAAGCGGGGTACTTATGCAAGCAAACGGCGTAAATTTCGCTACGCCACGCTTCGTAGTTACGCCGTGTAACCGCGCTGCAAAGCTGCATCGCAAAACACGATTTAAAATTTAAAAGCGCGCTTATGAGGTTAAATTTGCTAAGCTTTTCCGCGCACCCTACTTCGTAGCCGTGCCGTGCAGCTGCGCTACAAAGTCGCGCTATGCGGCGCTGCGCGGAATCCAAACTGCTCACATGATCAAACTTAACCGCACGCCGTTTTTCTGTCGCGTCGTGCGTATGCTGCGAAATAAGCCGTGCCGCTCGCCCTGCTTCGGCTTTATCCGCGCGTAGCGAAGTGCAGCGTAGTAGAGCACGTGTTAAAGCATGGCGTAGAGCATGCAGCGGCTTGTGAATAAACTTTAAAATTTTAAATCCGCACTTCGATATGAAATTTTGCGCTGTGTCCGCAAGACGCGCCGAAGCAAGCGCAAATTTTAAAATTCCAAACAGATTGCGCAGCGGTTCGGGCGTAAATTTTAAAATTCTAAATCCATTGCGCGGCGGCGCGGGTGTTAAATTTAAAAACTCCGTCGCCGTCGTTCGCAAGCCAAAATGCCTCGCGCTAAGAAATTTTAAAATTTCAAGCCCGCGCTCCGCTCGCTTGCAAAAAAATTCTAAAAATTTCATCGCGTCCTCTCTTTTGGCGACGTAAAATTCCGCCATCGATGCCTCGGGCGAAAGCGGAACATTAATTGCGCCGGTTTTTGCGGCGCGAAATTTCTCCGCGCAAGCGTAAGGCAAAAATAAAAATTTCATCGCGCGCCCCTTTTTACGCTAAGCACGCACAAGCTGAAAAACAAAACCGCTCCGAGCGCCTGAATGGCGAGGTTTACCCACAGCGTCGCGCTCTGTCCGCCCGATAGGAAGCAGATGCGAAAGGACTCGACCGCGTATGTGGGCGGCAGCAGGTGCCCGATGAAGTTGACCGCTGCGGGCAGTCCGCGCAGATCAAATATCATGCCGCTAAGCAGCGTCACGGGCAGGTAGCCGATGACGATGGCGTATTCCTGCGCTAGGAATTGATTTTTGCAGATCGCCGAGATCAGCATGCCTAGGCAGGTCATCTCCAGCACGAATACGCAAAGCGTCGCCAGCAGCATCGCCACGCTGCCGCGGATCGGGATGCCCAAAAGCGTCTGCCCATAAACGAGCGTCATCGCGCCGCCCAAAAGCGCTAGGAAATAATACGCGCCGACCTTGGCAGTGACGATCTCAAGCGCGCTTGCGTTGGAATTGTAAAGCGAGGCGATCGTGCCGCGGTCCCATTCGCGCGAGATCACGACTGCGACCATAAATAGGCAGATGAGGCCCAAAATCCCCACGTACTCGGCAGATACGAGATACCACGTCGATTCGTTGGCTTCGTTGAACCAGCTGCGATAATTCACGCTGACGGGCCTTGCTGCGGCGTTTAAATTTGCGTTTAAAAAGCCGTAATCTTGCGCCAAAACCTGCTCGATCACGCCCGCGACATAGACGTAGCTAAGAAGCGCGAGCTGCGACTGCGTGGCGTTTTGGATAAGGAAAATCTCGGCGCCGTCTTTATTCGAGCCGCTCGCGCCGCCTGCACCGCCCGCGCCGCCGCCGTTATTTGCAGCGTCGCCTGCGCCGCCTGCACCGTTAGCGAAGGGGCTTGCATTGACGCCGCCGCTCGCATTTTGGAGATCATCCGCACCGCCGATGAGGCCTGTATTCGTATCGCCTGCGCCGCCTATTAAATTTACGCTGCCTTGATTTGCGCCTATGTCGCCTGCGCCGCTACTAGAATTTGCAGTCGCGCCCATACTACCGCCGCTAGAATTTGCGGTCGCGCTGCTTGAATTTACTCCGCTGCCGCCCGCTTCTGAGCCGTTGCCGTATGAGCCCTCCCCTCTTGCGCCGGTACGGCCTGCAGAGGTGTTTATGCCGCTCTCCGTGCTAGTGCCAGCGCCGTCGTCCTCAAGCGGACGGACATTGGCGTCGCCGCTCATATTTTGGATATCGCTTGCACCGTCCATGGAGAGGCTTTCGTCGCTAAAGATATTTAAATTTACGCCGCCGCCCGCGCCGCCGAGTCCGCCCAAAGTGTTTTGAAATTTCGCCGCAAAGCGCGGATCAAAATACAAAATGCTCTCGATCTCGTGCGCCTTAAAATCTCTCCTCGCGCTCTCTAAATCCGTATAGACGCGGGTTTGCAGGTATTTTGAGCCCAAAAATCCGCCGAGCAGATCCCGCTCGATTTTGGAGCCCAGATCGCTTACGAAGCCCACCTTGACGGGCTTTATGTCCATCCGCATCGCGTATCCGTAGATCACGACCAAAATTAGCGGCATCAAAAACGCGATCACGAGCGCCGATCGGTCCTTTGCGATCTGCGCGAACTCCTTTTTTACGAGGATTTTTAAAAAGGTAAAGTTCATCCGCCCTGCCCCTGCACTTGGATTTTACGCCGCTGCGCCGCTCGTGGCGAGCCTCTAAATTTTGATCGCGCAAATTCGGCGACCGCATTTTGAAATTTTAGCCGCAGGGTCGCATTTGACACGCCCCCAAATTTTAATTGCAAAAGCGCGGTAACTGAGATTTGAAATTTTAACGGCGCAGACGGACTGCTCGTGCCTATTTCGCTCATCGCACCCTGAAATTTTAGCCGTGCGAGCACATACGACGGGCTTTGAAATTTTATGCACCGCGGCATTGTCTCGCTGCGGAATTTTTGACGCAAAAGCTCCGCAGCGGCGCAAAATCTGCGATGAAATTTTTGCATCGGAGTTTTAAATTTACAAGCTACCCGCAGACTGGCTGCCTTTTTAAATTTGCGACCTGTTTGCAGAACAACCGCCTTTTTAAATTTATAATCCGTTTGCGAGCCGCTCACGCTTTGAAATTTACGGCGCAGACGGAGCGGGCTTGTTTCGCCGCGGAGCTCGCGCAGTATCCATCTACAAAATCCACGCTGCATCCCGCCGCGCAACGCCCGATTTAAAATCTCGCTGTCGCTTGAAATTTCGCAATCTCTTAAAATTTCGCCGCCATTTAAAATTTTACTATCGTTCCAAATTTCGCCGCTACTAAAAATCCCGCTGCCGCTTAGAATTTTACCGATGTTCAAAGCCCGGTCGCTCAAAATTCCGTCGCCGCTTAAAATTTCATTGTCACATAAGACCCTTTTGCGGCTTAAAATTTTATCGCGCGGGCACGCTAGTTTTCGCTTCGCCCGCATAAAATTCGGATCAAAAATCCTCGCCGCTCGCGCAAAATTTAGATCAAAAGCCCTCATCGCCCGCCTCGCTTCTAAATTTTTGCACCTCGTTTATGAAGGCCTGCTGCACGCTAAGCCGCCGCCCGTCCTGCACGCAGACCTCGTCGGGGCTGCCTAGTGCTAGGATTTTGCCGCGATCTTGGATCAAAAACCGATCGCAATACTCCGCCTCCTCCATAAAATGCGTCGTCACGACCACGCTCACGCCGGTGCGCGCCAGCGCGTTTATGCGGTTCCAAAAGAGTCTGCGCGAGAGCGGATCGGCGCCGCTGGTGGCCTCGTCGAGAAACAAAATCTCGGGGCGGTGGATGAGCGCGCACGCCATCGAAAGGTTGCGCCCCGCACCAAAGGGCAGGTTCTGCCACGTCTCGTTTCGCAGTCGCTGCAAGCCAAACTCGCTCAAAAGCTCCTCTATGCGCCGTTTCAGTGCCGCGCCACCGATACCGTAGCTGCGGCCGAAATACTCTAAATTTTGATAGCAGCTTAGCTTTTTATAAAGCGAAAATTTCTGCGAGACGTAGCCGATGCGCGATCTGATCGATGATTTGGCGTAGCGCAGATCCTCGCCCATGACCGAGATCTCGCCCCCGCTCATCCCCAAAAGCGCGCAGATCATGCGAAAAGTCGTCGTCTTACCCGCGCCGTTTGGACCCAGAAGGCCAAAAATCTCGCCCTTTTTGACCTCGAAACTCGTATTTTCCACGGCGGTGAACGAGCCGAATTTTTTACTCACGTCGCGCACTTTGATGACGGTTTGAGCCGCATCGAAGCTCTTTTTTTCGTAGCCGAAGTTTGCCGCGCCGATCTCTGCTCTATTTAAAAAAATATACGCATCCTCTAGGCTCGCCTCGCGCGGGCTGAGTTTAAATTTCGCACTTTCGTTTTCGTTAAATTTAGCGCCTTTGTTAAATTTCATGTTTTCGTTTGAAATTTTAAAATTTTCGTCGCGCCCGTTTTCGCGCTCTGTATTTTCGCCATCACCCTCTAGGCTCGCGTTTAAAAACTCTTGCAGATCGCGCAGGCTTATCGGCTCCTCGCTTAGCAGATCGACGCTGCCGTCTCTGGGGCAGATGTCGATGAGCGGGGAGTTTTTTAAAAATCTTTGCGTCTTAAACATCAAGCGGCGCGCCAGGCTCTGATAATCCTCGCCGTCGATGCGAAAGGTGCGATCCCGCAGCGCCGCGGTGATCTTTGCGGCGCGCTCCTGCGCTATGATCTTGCCGCCGAGCAAAATCAGCGTCAGATCGGCATCCGCCGCCTCGTCGAAATACGCCGTCGAAAATATGCATTTCGCGCCGCTTTGATCCAGATACTCGCGCACGATCGCCCACAGCTCGCTGCGCGAGAGCGGATCGACGCCGACGGTGGGCTCATCGAGGAGAAGCACATTGGGTTTTTCAATCAAGAGTTTTAAGAGAAAGAGCCGCTTCTTCTCACCACCGGAGAGTTTTTCGATCAAGGTTCCGTGCATGGAACGTGGGAAGAGAAATT
>NZ_CALIBF010000166.1 GCF_938045465.1 uncultured Campylobacter sp. | reverse complement strand
ATGGCGTTACGAGAATAAAATTTTTGCTCGCGCCCACGGCTACCTTGCCGCCTAGCACGCAACCTGCGCCGTTTTCTAGGCAGCGCGCACATTCGTTTCGCTGCGCCGAGCTTAGCACGAATCCTAGTCGCTTGCATGCCTGATCAACGCCGCGAAGCTCGTTTGGACCGCGTTTTACGAGATAAATTTTTGCTGCGGGATTAGAAATTTCTGGAGCCAAATTTAACGAATCGGTCGCCAAAAATTTAAAGCTCTTTTTTACGCCGCTAAAGTACTCATTTAAAAACGGCTCGCTAAATTTCGCGCGAATAAAGCCGCGTTTAAACCGGGGCGTTAAATTCGTCTCGTCGGTAAAGTATTTTAGGTTTCGCTCACGCAAAAACCGCTCCAGCTCGCACTTTCGCACGCCTAGAAGCGGACGAGCGATCACGTAGTCCTCGCGGGACTCAAACTCCTGCATGCCTAACAGCTCGCTAAGCCCCGCGCCGCGCCCAAGCTGCATCAAAAACCACTCGAATTTATCGTCAAACTGATGCGCTAAGATCAAATTTTCATATCCCCGCTCGCGGCAAATTTGGCCGAAAAACTCGTATCTGGCCACGCGCGCCTCGTGCTCGAAATTTGACTCGCTCAGCTGCACGCTTTTTACGTAGATTTGTTTGTTAAATTTAGCCGCCAGATGCCTTGCCGAGGCGATCTCATCCTTGCTTTGCGCGCGGACGTTATAATCCACGATCGCGAGGTCAAATTTTACGCCTGCCTCGTCCAAAAGGTAAAAAAGCGCCGTGCTATCGACGCCGTGCGAAAAGGCAAGCAGATTTTTGCAAGCCCGCAGCAAGGCTAGAATTTTGCTTGGAATTTCGGGCGAGTTTTTCATTGTCCTTGCGAGCTTTTTAGCACTCGCGCAAGCAGCCTATCGCCCGCAAATTCCGTGATTTCGCACTCGTATAGACCGCCTACTTTTAGATTTTGCACGTAGCTTTCGTTGATTAAAATTTCGCCGTCGATGTCCTTGCCCCATGCAAGAGGCTTGGCGCCGTAAAAAAACTCGCCCTCGCTGCTGGCACCTTCGATTATTAGGGGTATCTTTTTGCCTACGAGCGCGCGCATGCTGCTATCTATCGCCTCGTGCGTGATTTTCTCGATCTTATTTAGGCGGCGGCTAATTGTCCGCGCAGGGATCTGCGGCATCGCAAAGCTCGCCGTATCCTCCTCCTTGCTGTAGGCAAAAGCTGAAATTCTATCAAATTTAAACTCTTGTAAAAAGTCGCAAAGCTCGTCAAATTCCGCGTCAGTCTCGCCCGGGTGCCCGACGATGACACCCGTGCGCAGAAATGAATTAGGCGCTGCACGCATTAAGCTTAAAAGCTCTTTGATCCGCGCCGCGCTTGCGCCGCGCTTCATCAGGCTTAGCATTTTGTCGTTTATGTGCTGAATCGGCATGTCGAAGTAGTTTGCGAAAACGGGTGAGTCCACGATTGCGCGGATGAGCCGCTCGTCGGTGCTGGTGGGGTAGAGATACAGCACGCGCGCGACCTTGACGCCCTCGATTTTTTCGATGCGTTTTATCAGCGCGACTAGATCGGCGCCCAAAGTATCATTATTTTTGCCGCCCAAGCCCTTTTTGCGGACGTTTTTACCGCAAGCGGTTTCGTCGTAAGCAGAAATTTCATCTCCTGCGCTACCGCACGAGCCGTCGGAATTTTGTACATCGCATGAGCCGTCGGAATTCTGCCCGTCGCGAAAGAATGCGGAATTTAACTCATCGCGATAGCCTTTAAAATTTGTTCCATCCTTGTTGCCACGCCTTAGATCGCGGCCGTAGCTGCTGGAATCTTGCGCTATAAAGCTAAAATCGTAAAATCCGCGCGCTACCAAACTGCGTACCTCCGCTTCGATGTCCTCGATACTGCGGCTTTTTAGGCGACCTTTGAAGCTCGGAATGGCGCAGAAAGAGCATTTTTGATTACAGCCCTCTGAAATTTTAACGTAAGCGTGGTAGTTTGAGCCCGTTATCACGCGCGAAGAGGTAAGCGCGGGACTTTGCAGATAGGTTTGCGGGCTGAATAAATTCTGCTTTTTTAAAATCATCTCATCGATTTTATCGTAGTCGCCAACGCCGCTGAAAATATCGACCTCGGGCAGCTCGCGCATGAGCTCATCCTTGTAGCGCTGCATCAGACAGCCCGTGACGACCAGCAGCGCGCCACTTTTTTTCTGCTCGCTAAGCTTCAAAATCGTGCGGATACTCTCCTGCTTGGCGCTTGCGATGAAACCGCAGGTATTTACGATGATGACGTCGGCAGAGGCCACATCGGGCGTGAGCTCATAGTTTTGCAAGCGCCCAAGCATGATCTCGCTATCGACTAAATTTTTATTACAGCCCAGCGAGACGAGATGGAGTTTTGCCATTTTACAGCCAGATATTATCGATCAGGCGGGTTGTGCCGACCTTTGCGGCAAGCAGGATTATCGTATCGCCTTGCTTAATCTGCGAAATTTCATTAAATTTATAATCCACGAACGCTATGTAATCGACCGCCAGCGGCTCAAGCACGCTAAGCATCTTTTCGCGGATTATATTTAGGCTGATCTCGCCTTTTTTAATAAGCGAGCTGGCATTTAGCAAGGAGCGCGAAAGCTTAAGCGCCATAAGCTTTCCCTCCTCATCCAAATAGGCGTTACGCGAGCTAAGTGCCAAGCCGTCACTCTCGCGCACGATCTCACAAGGGATGATATTTATAGGCATAAAAAAGCTCTTTACCATCTTCTGCACGATGAAAAGCTGCTGGGTGTCCTTTTTGCCCATATAAACGTTGCTAGGACGAGTTAGATTAAAAAACTTATTTAGCACCTTAAGTACGCCGTCGAAGTGCCCGGGGCGCGTTTTGCCTTCTAAAATTTCACTTATTGGCTTAGGTGCTATGATTGCTGGCTCCTCCGTGCCGTAAATTTCATCCACGGTCGGGATAAAAAGCGCGTTCGCATCGAGGCTCTCGCAAATTTTAATATCGCCCGCTTCGTTTTTTGGATAGCTATTTAGATCCTCGCCGGGCAAAAACTGCGCCGGATTGAGGAATGCCGAGACGATTACGATATCGTTTTCGTTGCGCGCCCTTTTTATGAGGCTCGCATGCCCCGCGTGCAAAGCCCCCATCGTAGGCACGAAGCCCACGCTGCCGCTTGCTGATGCTCTGAAGCTTTTTAGCTCCTCTACGCTTCTAATAATTTGCATTGTTCTCTCTTTTCAATATAAAATATTAAGGCTAATAATTATATCAAAAAATATTAAAGGTATAAATTAAGCGCGAAAGGGCGGTCTATTTAGCGAGCGTTAATCAATAAGTACTAAAATCTATCATGAGCTTTAGCTCTAAAATAAACTTCAAAAGGAGTGAAAATGGCTACTCAAGAGACAAATTTAGATTCTTTGAAAAAGGATATCGACTCTTTAAAAGCGGATTTTAAAGAGATTATGAAGTCCATCAAAAACATAGGTGCAGAGCGTGCGGAGTCTGCCAAAGATAAAATTCTAGATCAGCTAAACAGCAATGAGATCAAAAAATATATAGATGATCTAAGGCTCAAAGGCAAAGACGGCATAGAAAGCGTAAATGACACGATAAAACAAGACCCGATAAAAAGCATCGCGATCGCTGCTGGCGTCGGATTTTTGCTCGCTTGGTTGCTGAAAAAATAATGGCTGGCATATCTGAATTTATAGTTTCGGTAGTAGAGCTCGTAGACGCTCAAGCTAGCGATATCAGGCGCTCTTTTTTAAAGAGCGCCAATTCGGTTTTACTAAATATAATTACGGGCGTGATTTGCATTATAGGCTTAGTATTCTTTTTGTTAGGACTGCACGCGCTTCTTGAAAAAACTATCGGAGAAATTTGGGCGTATTTTGCTTGCTCTATCGCAGCTTTTTTATGCTCTATTATCGTATATAAGGTGCTTTCGTGCAAAGCGAAATGACAAAAGAGAAGCTAAGACTAGTGGTGTCTATGCTTGAAGACAAAAAAGCCGATTGCAAAAAGTTGAAGCTAGAAGAAGCAAAGCTAAAGCTGCTACTAAACGACCCCTTGCCTGATCTCTCGATGGAGCTTAAACTGATTAATCATGGCAATATCAAGCAGGTTTTGATATCCCTAATAGATAAATGCTTCATAATACCCGCCTTAAATAAAATTTTATAAACAACCTTAATCCAAAATATGTTATAATCATGTTAAAAGCATAAAAAGGTCTTAAATTTTGGATAATTACGAATACACGGAACTTTTAAAAACCCTAAGTACTAAAGTCGAAAATATTGCAGGCGTCGTAAAACCGGAGAACATTAAAGCGCGCCTAAAAGAAATCGAGGAGCTTGAAAACGATCAAAATCTCTGGCAGGACATCGCAAAAGCAGGCGCTATCGGCAAGGAAAAAACTAAAATTTTAAATATCTTAAATAAATTTCTAAACGCTAAAAACGCCGTAGACGACGCAAAGGCTCTATATGAGCTGGCAAACTCGGAAAACGACGAGGAGACGATAAACTCGCTTTTTGCCGAGGCGGACGAACTAGAGGGCAAGATCATAAATTTAGAAATTTCTATGATGCTTAGCGGCGAAAACGACGATAAAAACGCTATCGTCAGCATTCATCCGGGCGCGGGCGGTACGGAGAGCAACGACTGGGCGAGTATGCTATACCGCATGTATCTGCGCTTTTGCGAGCGAGAGGGCTTTAAGATCGAGGTTCTGGACTTCCAAGAGGGCGAGGAAGCGGGTCTTAAGGATGTTAGCTTCATCGTGCGCGGCGAGAACGCCTACGGATATCTGAAAGCCGAAAACGGCATCCATCGCCTGGTGCGCGTAAGCCCATTCGATAGTGCAGGGCGTAGACATACGAGCTTTTCAAGCGTGATGGTAAGCCCGGAGCTAAATGATGATATCGAGATAAATATCGAAGAGAAGGATATTCGCGTAGATGTGTTTCGCGCAAGCGGCGCAGGCGGACAGCATATCAATAAAACCGAAAGCGCTGTGCGTATCACGCACATCCCAACGGGCATCGTAGTAAACTGCCAAAACGACAGAAGCCAACACAAAAACAAAGAAACGGCGATGAAGGTGCTAAAGTCGCGCCTTTACGAGCTTGAGCTAATGAAGCAGCGCGAAAAGGACGAGAACGTGCCTAAAAGCGAGATTGGCTGGGGACACCAGATCCGCTCCTACGTACTTTTCCCGTATCAGCAGGTTAAGGATAACCGCAGCGGCGAGGCGTATAGCCAAACCGATGCGATTTTAGACGGCGATATAAAAAGCATAATCGAAGGCGTTTTGATTTCACAAGCGAACAAATAAATTTTTTTGAAAGGATGAGAATGAGTGAAGATGGAATTTTGCTAGCGCTAGGATATAGCGTAAACGACGCGACGGTCGCGCAGCTGCGAGGAATTTTATCGAAGTGCGATTTTGAGGATAACGAGCTTGATCGCATCGTGGGGCTGAACGATAAGCTTAAAATTTACGGTGCGCACGTGGCGATGTCTAATTCAAACCCGTATTTTAAGATCAAAAATGACGCTACGAATGAAGAGCGTAAGACCGCTGTGGAGCAGATCATCAGCGCTTGGTCGGAAAAATTTAAGCTCAAGCTACAAAAAGTCGCGGGCAAAGAGACCTATTACATTTTGGGTCGCCAAATTTCAAAAAATTAAGGAGCAAAATATGAAAAAAATTCTAGCTTTGATCGCCGCCGGGGTATTTTTAGCAGGCTGCGTTAGCAACGCGCCAAAGAGCGCAGTCGATGCGCCAAAGAGCGGCAAATATTCCTTCGCCGACGTTCAAGACGGTATCCGTGCGATGAACCTACAAGGTAGCGTCGTGCAAAGCGATGCGTGCAAAAACGGCAATGGCGCAATGTGTCTAAATTTTGCGGATTCTATGTATTCCAAGCACGACTATGCTTCCGCCGCCAACGCCTACAACGCTGCGTGCACGCTCTCTCAAAACTTTCCTGCCTGCCAGAAGCTCGCAGCTATGTTTGAAAAAGGCGAGGGCGTAGAGCAGAATAAATTCAACGCCATTGATTTATACCGCATCTCGTGCTATTACGGCTACAAGGACGCGTGCGCAAATATGCGCCGCTTAGGCTACAACGGCTAAAGCTTTGGGATTTAAATTTTAAAATTCTGTTTAGATTTACTCGCTACGAATTAGCTGCTTTCAAATTCCATTCCGCCGTATCGCGGGATGGAATTTGTTGCATTAAAAATTCTGCATCATACATTTATAGCTAGAAATAAATTTTATCTATATCGTTGATATTTATATTGTGTCTAGCTAAGAAATACTCTTTCAATTCAAAATATATAGAATTTCTAAATATCGGTATTAAATAATATCTGGAGCAAGCAAATAAGCCGATATGTCCATAATGTGGTTCGCCAACTCTCAATGCAGGAAAAAGCGAAAATCTCCTATCGCCGCTCTTTCCCAAAACAAGACAAAAGATAAATTTTACTAATATATTGCCTACAAATTGAAACAAAGCAAAGCTCAAAAACCAACGAGCAACTACAAGATCAATCGTCATGAAAACCAAGCATAGCAACACTGCCGCCATAAACATATATAGCAATCCTCTTTTTCCTTTAAAATTTCCTATAAAAAAGGACCAATCCATATTATGCTGCAAATTTTCACATTGCTCGACATACGCGATTTTATCTTTTTCGTAAAATTTTATTTGGTTGTTTTTAAGCCGTATCATAGGCTCCTCTTTTCTATAATCTATAAGCCCAGGCAATATAATGAATAGCGATAAAAACGATAAAAACAAAATCATGTATATACCGTTCTTGGCGCTATAATCCGCTGCGCCGCTGGCTTCCCAATCAAAATTTACGATTATGGCAAATATGCCGCCTATAAAAAGAGAGAAAACTATTAATAGCTTTTGATATAGATATTCGTAGTTTTTAAGAATTATCGGATCTTTGTCGTAATCTCTTGTTTGCTGTTTATTAAAATTTTCCATTTTATCAGTACTTTTTATAAAATCAGCTTATTTCCTTGCTTTTTAATTCGCCTTATGATATCCCTTTTTAAATTTAAATTTTCTAAATTTTACCTTTTTGCTAAATACCGACAAGGTGCGCGGGACGGTATCTAAATCTATATGCGTTTTGCGCATAAAATACTCTTTTAATTCCAGATACTCTTTTTCGCTATAAATCAAAACATTTATAATTCTAAGATCGCCCGTTTCGCCGTATATCACAAGCCGGTCATAGATGCCTAAGCATCTGAAACTGCCATTTTTAAGATGCATCAATATACCCGCTCCGAATAGGCTAATTGCTATCATCGAAATTAGCGCGATCATCGCATGCATTCCGCGCATAACGTATGCGCCCAAAGGCCAAAGTGACAAAAATAGCATTTCGGGTATGCTTATCCTCTGCTGCCGGTCCCAGCGAGGATCAAAACTGATCGCAACGGCGCCGATTTGTTCAAGCTTCAAAGATTTATAAGCTTTATCTTCTTTGTAATATTTGATATCCGAATCGTTAAATACGAAATAGACGCCCTTTTGTTGCTTTCGCCTGATAAAAAACATTACCAAAGCGAAAGGGAGTAGTCTAAAATTTTTGGGCTCAATGGGGTTTACTACGGTAACGACCGAGATGAAGAATAAGCATCCTATAAGCGTAGCAATCGTGGAATATTTCATATAGTCGTAAAAAGCATAGTCTTTTATTATTAGCGGATCTTTGTCGTAATCTCTGACTTGGACTTCAGAGCTTTTGTTAATAGCGGTATCATCGGAATTTAAAGTCTTAGAGCTTGCATCTTCTAATTTTAAATTTTTGAAGTCGAAAGCATTAAAATTTTTGGGATAAAGACCTTCTGTTAGATTTTGCTTTGTATCGCTGTGCTGATTATTTAGGAGTTTTCTTAATTCCTCAAGCCTGCTTTGATCCATTTATCGCCTTTAAATTTGATGGACGCGCCATTTTATATTCTCATCACTTAAAGCTCAGTAAAAATTTTATCGCTCATTCGCTGTCCTACAATAAGGCAAAGACTCTAGAAATTTTAAGCTATACGTAAAATCTACCATAAATCCAAAAAAATCTAATCAAGCGTATAAATTTCCTTATTTTTAAATCCGCCTTATACCCAACTTTTTAAATTTTAAAGCAACCCTCGTGTCTTATGGCAAATTTCTCTCTTAGCAAATCACCTCTTTCTTAGATTAAGTAGCTAGATAGCTCGATCCCCTGTTGTAAGTTACTTTCTAGCGCTTCACAGAGCTGCACTAAATACGCATCAGGAATTTTAGATGCAGAAACAACCGGTGTGATACTACTAGGCGTAAAATATATAAGAAATCTAAAATAGAATCTTTGCAGAATTTTTATTAAATTCCGTATTTCAAATTTAAGAAATTTCCGTGGAATTTTGGCTAAATTTCGCATTTTTATAATTTTATTATGTCATGGAATTTTCGAGGTAAAATTCCAACCAATTCCGCGGAATTTTAATTTGCATCCGTGTCAGTCACACTAGCTAAAAAGCTTTTTCATCGCCTTAAAAAACATTGCGGTGAGCGGATTTGATTTGCCTGAGACCTTTGCGATCCAGCTCTCATAGGTCTCGCCTTTACTTTTTAGAAAGTCCACGAGCGCCTTTTGGCTAGCCTGCATACCGCCGTTTCTTTCAGCATCCAGTAGCGCCCTATAAATTGGCTCTATAGTTTCAATCGCGGATCTTGGCGGAGCCTTGCGAAATGCCGTGTATTCGGTGATCTGCCCTGTCACGGGATCTTTTTTAGAAGTAAATTCCGTAATGACCCAATAAAAGCGCCCGTCTTTGGCTAAATTTTTAACCACGGCGGTAAAATCCTTGCCCTGCTGTATCGTATCCCACATGAGCTTAAACGCTATGCGCGGCATATCCGGATGTCGGATGATGTTATGCGGCTGCCCTAAAAGCTCAAGCTCACTATAGCCGCAAATCATACAAAAATACGGATTTGCAAACGTGATAATGCCCTTCGGATCGGTTTTGGAAACGATATAGCGCTTCTCATCGAGTTTGATCTCCTGATTAATCGGAGTCGGTCTTTGCATTTTTAATCCTTTGCTTAAAAATTTATTGCAGAGTATATAAAATTTTTCTTTTCAGAAATATTAAATTTTCGTTAAATTTTTATAAATGTTAAATCTTTAAGTGAATTTTTAAAATTTAATGTATAATCTCAAATCAAAATTTCAAAAGGCGGCGCGTTGAAAAATCCCTTCCTATCGCTTAAATACTCAAATTTTAGAATTTATTGGATCGGGATGAACCTCTCGCTGATCGGTTCTTGGATGCAAAGCGTCGCGCTGCCGTGGCTAGTGCTAAGCATCACCGCAGACGCTTTTAAGGTCAGCCTCGTAGCTGCGGCGAGGTTCTTGCCCGCGCTACTTTTTACGCCGTTTTCCGGTGTACTGCTCGATAAGTTTAATCGCAAAAAGATCCTTTTGCTCGCTCAAATAGGCATGGCGGTGACCGCCTCAATTTTCGCGGTTATGAGCTTTTGCGAGCTATATTCTTTCGGCAAAATTTTATTTTGCGCTTTTGCAAGCGGCATCTTTACCAGCATGGACGCCCCGAGTCGTCAGTCGATGGTAAAAGACCTCATCGACTCACCCCGCGATCTAGCCAACGCCATAGCGTTAAATTCTATGTCCTTTAATGTCGCTCGTATCGCAGGGCCCGCACTTGCGGGGATCGTGATGGCGCTGTGGGGCGTGGGCTTTTGCTTTTTATTCAATGCACTTAGCTTTTTAGGCATCATCGTTTCGCTGTTTTTCATAAAAATTCCACCATCCGCTACTACGCTATCTAGCAGAAGCGGAGGCGTTTTTGCCTCGATCGGTGCTGGAATTTCGTATGTATCGCACAAAAAAACTCTAAGCGAGCTAATGATAATAGTGCTTATCGTAGCGACGCTGGTGCCAAATTACAACGTAACAATCTCGGCGCTTGTTAAGCTTAGCCTAGACGCGGATGAGCGAAGCTTTGGATATTTGATGTCGGCTCTAGGCGTGGGGGCCTTTTGCGGCGCGCTTTTCGTAGCAATTTTTGATAAACTTGGCATCCGCAAAATCAGATCGTGCGCGATCGCTATGGGGGTGAGCTTAGCTCTTACTGGGGCTGCGAATTCCTTCGCATGGGCTGCGGCAGGGCTTGCCGTAACTGGATTTCTTTTCGTAATCACAAACTCAAGCATCAACTCCACCGTGCAAATGCACGTAAGCAACGAATTCCGCGGGCGCGTACTTAGCTTATACGCGCTATTTTTAATAGGTAGTACGCCATTTGGAGCGCTCATATCGGGCTTTTTTACCGAGCTACTGGGCGCTCGCGTAGCCCTTGCGATCTGCGGCGCAATTAGTATTTTGCTACTGCTGGCGCTATTTTACGGCTTTAAAATACGGCGCAGGACGCATTTTATCTTTCGAGATAAAGTCTAAGCCAAAAGCTGCATTATCAAAATTAACCTTATTTTTACGATGGGATTTTAGAATTTCCGCCAAAATTCAAAGGTAAGGAGTTTTTATGAATAGACGAAATTTCTTAAAAAGCACCGCCGCGATCGGCACGCTAGCGACGTTAAATCTAAATTTAAACGCTAGCGCGGTTACAGGCGGGACGGAAAAGAAAGTCGCCAGCGTCTGCGAGATGTGTTCCTCGCGCTGTCCTATCGAGGTGACCGTCAAAGACGGTCGCGGCGCTTTAATCGAGGGCAACCACAGGTTTTCAAACAAAACCTCCGTCTGCGCTCGCGGCGGAGCGGGCATCAATCAGCTCTACGACGATCAAAGGCTCATTAAGCCGCTCATTCGCGTAGGCGAGCGCGGCGAGGGCAAATTTAAAGAGGCGAGCTGGGACGAGGCGCTTAAAATTTGCGCGCAGAAGCTAGGCGAGATTTCGCAAAAATACGGCCCGCAAAGCGTAGTTTTTACCTCTAAAACGGGCGAGCACCACACCCAGATGATGAATTTCGCCTGTGCATACGGCAGTCCGAACATCTACTCGCACTGGTCCTGTTGCCCGGTCACCTACAATATCGCCGTGCCACACACTTTCGGCGCGAATATGCAAAGAGACTACGGCGATGCAAAATATATCGTAAATTTCGGCCACAATCTTTTTGAGGGAATCGATATCTCAAAAACTAAAAAGCTCGCAAAAGCCGCAAGCAGAGAGGATGTAAAGCTTTTGGTTCTCGATCCGCGCTTTAGCGTCGTAGCTTCCAAGGCAGACGAGTGGCTGCCGATAAAGCCGGGAACCGACGCGGCGTTTTTAATGGCGCTAATCCACGTCTGGCTGCGCGATAACAAATACGACAAAAAATTTATCGAACAATACGCCGTGGGGCTAGAGGAGCTAAGGCAGTCCGTTAAGGATACGACGCCGCTTTGGCAGGAGGGCATCACGGGCATCAAAGCGGATAAGGTAGAGCGCATCGCAAATGAAATTTACGCCGCGGCTCCCGCAGTCGTAATCGACTGGGGTCATAAAACCACGACCGCTAAGGCCGAATACGTCCGCACGCGCGCCATCGCGATCGCAAACGCGCTGATGGGAAACGTCGAGAAAAAGGGCGGAATTTACTTTTCTAAAGACTCCAAAACCTTCAACGCGCTTTGCAAAGAGGATCTATTCCCTACCATCTCGAACCCGGATAAAAATTTTAAAATTCCAAAGACCGCGCGCATCGACGGCTGCGGCGAAGAAGGTAGCGAAAATTTCTTCGTGCCGCGCAAACACGGCGTTTTGATGCAGATCGCGCCTACGATTTTAAGCGAAAAACCGTATCCGGTAAAAGGCTGGGTCAGCACGCGCTTTAACCACCTCATCAACGTTGCGGGCGTGGATAAGAGCGTAGAGGCGATCAAAAAGCTAGACTTCGTGCTCGCAATCGACGTGTATATGAGCGACTTTGCGTGCCTAGCCGACGTGATCTTGCCCGAATCCACCTATTTGGAGCGCGACGAGTCGATTCAAAACAAAGGCGGCACCGCGCCGGGATTTGTGATGCGAAACAAAGCCGTCGAGCCGGTGGGCGATACGAAGTGCGGCTATGAAATTTTTAGAGAGCTTGCAAGGGTGATGAAGATCGATAAGGACTACACCTGGAACAACATCGATGAATACCGCATGCAGCAAGCCAAAGGTAACGCCGAGCTAATCGCAAATTTAATCAAAAACGGCTACGTAAGCTACAAGGTACCGAAGCTATACTACCGAGAGCCGAAGCTCGTGGCTAAATTTATCGATAAATATCCTGCCGCGGCGGAGTTCGTGGACGAAAACGGCGAGATGAGCTCGCAGATGAAATTTAAAACCCCGAGCGGCAAGATCGAGCTTTTCGCGCCGAAAGTGGAGGAGCTTTTCGCAGGATACGGCTGCTTAAATACCGAGGGTATGGATGTATTCGGCGGGCACAAATACTGCCTGATGACCGGCAAGACCGCGCTTCACACTAACGGCCATACGCAAAATGTCAAAATTTTAAACGATATGATGAGCGAATCGCCGGTTTGGATCAGCCCGGCTTCAGCAAAAGCGGAGGGGCTAAAGACGGGCGATATTGTGAAGCTCAAAAATAAATTCGGCGAGCAAAAAGCTAAAATTTTCGTCACGCAAGGCATCAGGGACGATTGCCTATTTTTATACCACGGCTTTGGGCACGTAAGCCCGGGGCTAAAGCGCACGAACGGCATAGGCACGAACCAAAGCGTCCTTCTAGATCCGGCTGCGGGTCCTGTGGTAAGCACGATGGTAACCAACGTCGGCGTCGATATAGTTAAAATTTGAAAGGGGCGGTTATGAAAAAACTCATAATGATTCACGACGAAAATTTATGTATAGGTTGCCAAGCCTGTTCGGTTGCGTGCAGGAACGAAAACGGCGTACCGAGCGGCGTTTATAGGCTGCAGGTGCACGGCAAAACAAGCGGCGTTTTTCCAAGCTTAAAGCTTGATTATTCGCGCGCTAGCTGCGTTATGTGCGAGGATAGCCCCTGCGTGGACGTCTGCCCTACGGGAGCGAGCTTTAAAACCAAAGACGGCGTGACGCTCATAGACGAGAGGCTTTGCGTCAGCTGCAAATACTGCATCCTGGCCTGTCCTTACGACGCGAGATTTGTAGATCCCGTCACGCACGCTATTGGCAAATGCACCTTTTGCTACACTAACCGCACGAGCAAAGGTTTGCAGCCCGCCTGCGTAAGCGTGTGCCCAACAGATGCTTTAACTTTCGGCGACGTAAATGACGTAAATTCCGAGGTAAGCAAGCTGCTAGCCAAAACAAGCGTAGAATATCCGAAAGCATATCTAAACACCAAGCCGCGTCTAGCGAATATCAAAAACAAAAAAGGAGGACGCTATGAATAATATGTGGGGCGATATGAGCCAATACTCTGAAATTTACTGGCCTTGGCCGATTGCGATTTATCTATTTTTGGCGGGTCTTAGCGCGGGGGCGACGATGGTGGCGCTTTTAGTTAAATGGAATCGCCACGAAAGCGAGCAAAATTCCATCTGGGATGCGATGATTAGAGCAGGTGCGATCACGGCGCCGCTTACGATCTGCGCGGGGCTTTTGCTTTTGATCTTTGATCTGGGCAAGCCACTTAGCTTTTATCTTTTGCTTATCAAATTTAACTTTGGCTCGGTGATGAGCCTCGGCGTGGCGGCGCTTTTAATCTACGTGCCGCTTAGTTTTGTATTTGCGCTGTGCGTCTTCGGCGAGGAAATTTGTAAATTTAAACTACTTGCGTTTCTGCGACCTATCGTAAATTTGCTAAGCTCGTTTGCCAAAGCTTCCAAACTCTTCGAGCGGGTTTTGTTTATCCTTGCTCTTTGCGTGGGCGCATATACGGGCTTTTTGCTAAGCGCGGTGATGAAAATTCCGCTTTGGAATACTCCGGTGCTTCCGATTTTATTTTTGCTATCGGGCTTTTCCAGCGGCATCGCGGCGAGCATTTTAGTAGGACTTCTGTTTTTTAAAGGCTCGTTAAACAAAGATAGCATAAAATACCTTTTGGTGCTTGATCTGCGCGCGATACTCTTTGAAATTCCGCTTTTATTCATTCTGTTTGTCGGGATGTATTTTGAGGGCGGCACTAGCGCGCTTGCGGCACAGCAGGCTTTGACGCACGAGGTTTACGGTAAAATTTTCTGGATCGGCGTTTTAGGCACGGGGCTCATCGCTCCGATCATCATCGCCTTTACGGCGCTGAAAAACCACGCCTACAAGCCTGCGTTTATAGTTTTAAATTCTTTCGTCGTGCTTTGCGGTGTCATTCTGCTTCGCTACTACATCGTATATGCAGGGCAAATTTGCACGGGAGCGTAGTCTCGCTCCCAATTTAGGGAACGGGTTTGAAAATTTTACTTTTAGAAGACGATTTTGAATACAGAAGCAGCGTAAGCGAGTATCTGCAGGAGCTCGGCTACGAGGTGGACGAATGCGAAAGCGGCGACGCAGCCTGCGATAAGATCGCCGCGAATACCTACCACTTGCTGATTTTAGACATCAAAGTGCCGGAGGTTTCGGGCGAAGAGGTGCTGAGATATGCGCGAAACCTCGGTCTTAGCACTCCCGTAATGATGATGACCTCGCTCGGCGACATCGACGATTTAAGCCAGTGCTACGAGCTTGGTTGCAACGAATACCTAAAAAAGCCCTTCCACCTAGCCGAGCTTAAATTTAGAGTAAGCGAGCTGATGCGAAAGTATTTCGGCGACGAAAAGGGCGCCGTCAAGATCGCGGATAAATTTCACTACTTCGCAAATTTAAAAATTTTAAAACGCGCGGACGAAGAGATATCGCTAAGCGCCAAAGAGATCAAAATCATAGAATTTCTGCTCGCCAATATCAAAAGATTCGTTAGCGTAGATGAACTCATCGCCGACGTATGGGACGGCGAAGCGGGCAGCGTCGATGTGCGCGTGCATATCAGCAATCTACGCGCCAAAACTAGCAACGACTTCATTCTCTCCAGCCGCGGACTCGGATATAAGATCAATGCTTAAAGGGTTTAAATTTACGCTTTTTAGCGCGATCTTCATCATCGGCGCCTTCATAAGCGAGAGTCTTTATATCATCTATTTAAATTCCAAAATCGAGGAGAGCGCCGACGTCGCCGAGCTGATACAAAAAAGCGGCGAAGCCCTAGCCGGTGCGGATCTGAATCTAAAAGACGAGCTCATCTACGACTACGCGATCCTAAATGCAAACGGCGAAATTTTAAGATCAAACCTCAGCGTGCAGCCGCCGGATTTTGCATTTATCACGCTGAAATTCGGCGGGCGGGTGTTTTTTAAGCGCCACTTTCTGCATGAGGGCAAGCTGCATTTTTTCGTCATCTCAAAAAAGATAAGCTACGCCAAGATAGAATTTATCGCGATCTCTACGATCTTTATCACGATTTTCGTAGCGCTCATCATCGCGCTGTTTAACTACAAAATCATTAAAAATTTCTACGCGCAGCAAAGCAACCTCATCAAGGCGTTTTTCAACGACGCGATGCACGAGCTAAAGACCCCTCTGGGCGTCGCGCTCATCAACACCGAGATGCTTGGGTTGCGCGACAAACACACGGCGCGAATAAAATCCGCGCTCAAGCAGATGGTAATTACTTACGAGGACGTGGAGTACTTCATCAAAAGCGGCAAGATGAGCTTAAAAAGCCGCCGCATCGATATGAGCGAGTTTTTGAGCGCTAGGATAAATTTCATCTATCTGGTCGCAAAAAGCAAAAACATAAGCCTGCAATCGCGAATAGCGCCCGACATTAGCGTTTTTATGGACGAAACCTCGCTAATGCGCCTCATCGACAACACGCTAAGCAACGCCATAAAATACTCGCGCCCCGGCGGCAAGATCATCATCGGACTGGAAAAGGGGGTAAGCATAGCGGTCTTTAGCGTGCAGGACTTCGGCATCGGCATAAAGGATACGAGCGCGATCTGGGATAGATACTCGCGCGAAAACGCGGCTCTTGGCGGATTCGGTCTCGGGCTAAACATAATCGATAAAATTTGCAAGCGCTACGGCATCGCAAAAAGCGTCAGCTCGAAACTCGGTGAGGGCAGCACCTTTTGCTACAAAATCCCGCTGTTTAAGCAGAAGCTTTTGGACTAAAACGGCGCATGAAATTTAGACGCTAATTTAAAATTTAGAAGTAAAATTTACGCGGCTAGGGCTTTTTAAATTTTATTTTAACGCGACTTTTCAGCCGCTTTTTGCTTCTCTACTGCGTAAATAATATTCTTCTAATGGATAATTTAGATTTCCGCAGTTGTCCAGCTCAAAACCCTGTTTTATATCAAACGACGCCTTGTTTCTTTCCTGATAATATTCTTTGATTTTTTCAGAAAAATTCATTCTATCAAATAGGTATTCGGAATGATTGCGTTGTATATAATTTTTATAAATTAAAACAAACTTATCTAACAATATATGAATATTTGGCCCTTTATAAGCGCCGTCTAGAGTAATTATCGGTCTATCAAATCCAGCACTCATATCGTTCAAATTTATTTTTAAATATTTCTTTGGGTCGGTTTTTTAGCTTTTAGTTTATTCATAAAAATTTCCTCAAACGTCTCATTATTATCATGATGCTTTTTTAATACTTCAAACCAATTAGATAAATTTATGTTCCCTAGTTCATAGTATGCAATTTCATATGAGCTACGCCAAGAACTGCCATAGGCATAGGTCCTATAATCATTGATCATTCGCTCTAATTTTAGCTCGTAATCCAAAAACTGCCCTATCGCTCTTTTATACAGCTCCTCTTTCGGCAAAATTCTATCCTCTTTGAGGCAATAGCCTTGCTTGTATTTGTTGTAGTCGAAAGTAGAAACTATCGCGAAGCCTCGCGAAGTGGAGTAATCGGGAATTATACGGATAAATGCGGCGCAGAGTATTATTATAAGAAGTAGCGCTCCAGCTAGCGCTTTAAATTTAAGAGATTTATAAAATTTCATACCGACGCTCCTTTAAAATTTAAAATTTCAGTTGTTTACTCGGCTTTTCAGCCGCCTTTAAACAAATCTTCTCTTACCAGGCGATCTGCTATTTCTTCGACATTGTTTTTATAAATTTTAAAATCGCTATTTCCACAATTATCAATTTTAAAGTCATCTTCACTATATGATCTGGCTTGAATCTCTCTTTCATAATATTGCCTTCTATCCAATAAATCTTTGGGGGTATAACCTTCAGGAACCCTAACCAAAATAGCGCTGAATTTAAAATCATCATAGAGAATAAAGCTTTTATCGAGATATAAAAGATATTTATTTAACCCTGCGTATTCAATTACTGGCATATCAAAGCCCGCAAAGCCCTCTTTTAAATTTAGCTTTAACTTTTCTGCGATATCTACGGGCTTCATTTGAAATTTCTCAACAAAAATATTTCTATATAGCCAAGCGTCTTGATTTTTACGTTTTTCCATCTCATATTCTTTAGATAAAACTTCCAGCCAATCATCGTTATTAAATTTATCCGTCTCATAAAAGCCTACTTTAACGGCAAATTTAGTGCTGCCGTAGTTACACTGCTCCATACCGTACATGTAATAACACCTATTTGCAATAGCGGCATGAAACAATACGTATCTTTCTAAAGTATCTAAAATTCCACGCCCAAACCGCTCCTCTCTCGGTAAAATTCTATCCTCTTTTAGGCAGTATCCTTGCTTGTATTTGTCGTAGTCGGAAAGGGAAACT